>NZ_JACJRS010000063.1 GCF_014697375.1 Phormidium sp. FACHB-1136 | reverse complement strand
GTCCACGCAAACCATAATGAGGCGAACAATGCGGCCCTCCGGCGACGGTGTAGTGCCTACCGCCGCCGCCAAAACCTCTATGCTAAGACTACCGAGGGCTTACAGCGTAGTTTGGACGTTCAGTGGTTGATCCATAATTGGGTACGCCCCCACTGGGGACTCCAGGGCAAGCAGCCCCCCGCGATGGCCATGGGCTTCACAACCCGCCCCATCTCAATGGCTGAATTGCTCAATTCTAGGGGCTTTGAAGCCCTCCTACTTTAACGAACCAGTGCCGTCACTTTGACTGTAGCAACTTGCTTAAAACGACATTCCACCTATGGAGAATTGCCTGAACCATTTCAAGTAGCTGATCTAGAAACAACAAAGTTTAGATTGATATTGGTTATCAATGCTCATCAAGAAGAATGGCTTCCACCGCTATAAGATACACTCAAGAAAGCACTCCATTGCACAGTAAAAACCTGGAATTTATCACCAACCTCTGTCGTAGTTCTGAATGATGCTATGGCTCGATCACAAGGACTAATTAGTTAAATATGAAATTAAGTTAGAAGTAATTCTCTATTGTCTTGTATCAGATGGAGCGTTTAAGAGTTTTCCTTAGACTTGTTGCGAAATTGAGCGATAATAGCTCCTGAAGCGAGCGAACCCCGTTGTACCATTCTGGACGTCCAACGCGCCCTCCAGAATGACCGACGGCTCCGTGCCTTGACGGGGTTGAACCGTAAAGCCTTTGAGGAGCTTAAATCGACCTTTGCGGGGGTACTGGCGACAACGGAGGTGCCGCAACGGAGTCCCTTACCCCTTCAGGGGGCGGCGGGGGCCCGATCTTAGCGACGGTCGAGGCCCAGTTGTTCTTCATCGTGTTTTATGTCAAGGTGTATCCCACCTTTGCTTTGGGGGGCGTTCTATTTGATCTCGACCGTTCCCAGGGGAATCGTTGGATGCATCGCCTTCACCCCTGGTTAGCGGAGGCGTTGGGGAAAAAGATGGTGCTACCGCAGCGGAAAGTGACAAGTCTTGAGGGGTTTTCTGATGGCCGCTTAACCGAGGGCGGGGAAGGGATCCATGGGCAATGCTTATAGTTGTCTACTTTTCCGCTATTTCGCAACAAGTCTACTAGACTGCCTGGGGCAAGGCTGATTGACTGGCAAAAGATCCTGCACCGGGCGAGGAAACCTCTTCCCTACAGCGTTTGGGTAATGTAGGGGGCAGGTCTCCTGACCCTTTAATGGATCTGGGTGCTAGCAAGTTTTGTCCGTCAATCAGGGGTTAGGGTTTGAGGTAGAGGGTGCGTTCGGCTTCGCGGCGGCGTACTAGGCCGGGTAGCACTTGGCCCTCGGCGTAGATCCAGCGGGGGAATTCGTTGGCGGCTCCTGCGAAGTCTCCGGCATTGTGTTTGCGGAGCAGGGTGGAGTTGCGGTAGGCGCTGAGGCCCACATTGAAGGCAAAGGACACCATGGCCGAGAACTGGTTTTCGGTGGTGGCGATGGTGAGCGCCTGGGAGACCCCCCGCTCGAAGACCTCTACATCCTGCTGAAGGATGGCTTCGGCCTGGGCGGTGGTGATGGTCATGCCGGGGTAGACCGTTGGGGGGCCAGCCATGCTGGTGTGGCCATAGCCAATCGTCCACACGCCGACAGAATCTTGGTAGGCGGTGGTTCGCAGTCCCTCAAAATGTTTGATCAGGGCTAGCCCTTCGGCGTTGATTTGCCCCGTTACCGGAGGCGGCTGCCAGGGGTCTGGTTCCGGGGCTCCGGTGCCGAGGGAGATGGTCATGGCGGTGGGGGCATCGGCGCGGGCAAACCAGGCTTCCATTCCGGTGATGTCGGCCACTTTTTCCTTGGGGTTCGCCGCCGAGGGGGTTTTGGTGATGCGGGAAATCCACACGCCGCCCTGCATCAGGTACATGGCTACATCGGTTTCTTTAATCCAGGTGCCCATGGTTAACCCTCCTCCTGGGTGGGGCCAGTGCCGTCATAGTTCCACCGGGCACGATAGCCCCTGGCATCCATGTGGGTGAAGGATCGGGAGCTGGCCAAGCCGCCCTGATTGCCCCACCAGCTATCCAAATCCGCATAGACATCGTAGGGATGGCGACCGGAAACGACGAAATCCACCCCATCCCCCAGCAAATGGCGCGACTGGGACGCCCCATTCACCGCCGCATTGGTGGCCGGGTCGCGGTACCAGGAGGTGATGATCACGGGCCTGCCGTAGCGTTTACGAATGTCCTCCAACGCCTTGGCAATCCGCAGAATGCCGTAGATGACTTCAGCACTGGTGGGGCGGCGATACTGCCCGGTGCTGGCGTTGACATGGAGGGCTTCCCCCCAGGTGAAATTTCCCCGTTCGCCATGCTGGGTTGTCCAGTAAATCGGGTCGTTGGAGTAATAGGTACCCGTAAAGCCCGGAAACTGGAGGGCAATGCCGCGACTGCCGGAGGGCGACGGGGGCGGCGCTTGGTCGGTGGGGTTATTGCCAATTTCGGTGCCGACGATGTAGATATCCGGCACGTAGCAGAACCAGGTATTGCGGTTTTGGGAACCCAGAAACGCTCCCTTAAAAGCTACCCGCACATGGTTTTTCTCCGGCTGGGCGTAGGAGCTAATTTCCAGCACCGTGTTGGATTTCACCAGCACCTTATCGGTTTCTGGTAGCTCGCTCGATAGGGCGGGGCTGGTTTTGAACACCGTATCCCCCCGCACCTGGAGCAGTTGCCGCTGGCCCACAATCCGTACATGGGGATTGTAGGCATACCAGGTGTCTACCTCGTCCTCGCCCAGGCTGGTGTCGGCAAGGCGCACCTTGGCATGGTTGCCCGCCGCTGGCAGGTGGCCAATCAGGGCAAACTGGGTTTGGGCCGGAATGGAAACCTTGTCCTCCGGGGCCAGTTCTGAGGAGGCTATCGGCTCGGCCTTGAACACCGTATTGGTCAGCACCGTTAGGGTGATGTTGGAAATCAGCTTGGTGTCTTGGGTGTTGATATACCACTGGGTATTCTGCCCATCGCCCAAGTCCGGCTTCACTAGGTCAATCAGCCAAAGATCGCTGCCCTGGTCGATGTAATACTGAATGTTCAACACCTGCCCCCTGGGCACCGCCACCTTTTGCGATTCCGGCAAGGGTTCCGGCGGTTCTGGCCGCAGGGTAAACACCGTGTCCCGCACCGTCTGCACCTGAAGACCATCGTGGGGACGGGGAATTTCGCCGCCGCCCGTACTGGCGCTGGCGTGCAGATTGTAGACGAACCATAGGGTCTCGTTGCTGGGGCCAAGGGTGGTATCGGCCAGTTCAATCAGGGTGTGATTATCCACCGCCGGACGAAAGGATTTTAGCTTGAAGGTCTGGGCCTCGCTCACAAACACCTTGGCATGGTTGGGCAGGCTGGTGGAGGGCTTGGGTTCTTGCTTAAACAGGGTGTCGCGGGTAATGGTGAGGGTGGCCTCAGTGCCTAGGCGGGCATGGAGGCTGTAGACATACCACAGGGTACGGCTGCCGTCGCCCAGGGGTTCCGCCAGTTCCACCCGCCAGTGGTCGCTGCCGCCCTCGGCGTAGTAGCGCAGGGCCAATTGCGTGCCTCGCCGCACCCACACCTTTTCGGAGGAGGTCAGCCCACTAGACTGCACGGGCCGAAGCTTCAAAAACGTGTCGCTAGTGATCAGGATCTGATTGTTATCAGGAATCACCAGCCCCTCCCCCGATGGTGGCGGCGTAGGCTGCGGTTCTGGATCCCCCGTGCCAATGGAGAAGGTCATCCCCCTGGGCCGATCCCCACGGGCAAACCACCCCTTCATTGCCGACACATTGGCCACCTGCTCCTTGGGGTTGGTGGAGGAGGGGCGCTTGGGAATGACCTCCAGGTAGGTATTCCCGGACATCAGATAAATCGCCTGGTTGGTCTGTTTAACCCAAGTGCCCATGGGGGTTCTCGTCGATAGGAGGTCGTGGCGGGTGGGGGATAGGCGGTTATCGAAAATCCGACTGGCTTCCGGTATCAGCGGTTCAAGAGACCTCGCCCCTGCGGCTTGGCAGATTAGACATCGGGGGGGCATGGCGACTATCCATGCCCTCAGCGCCAGAGACTCAAGGCTAGACCTTGTCCATGATAATCCGCCCACCCCTATCGAGATCGATCCCCGGTCAAAATCCATCCCTCTCGACGGTGACAGCCTTGACCCAATGCCACGCCTTCTCAATCTGCCAGTGCCGTTGACTGGCGTATAATGCCAAATCCGATCATCTACCATACATGGCAAGATTGCATGGATTCAGTTGAGAGGGAACATGTGCCATGGTTAAGCGAAAAAAGAGCCTTGCGAAGGTGGCCCCAGCGGGATTTGGCCGCGTTAATTTGGCCCAGGAGCTTCAGCGGGCCGAGGGCTTGATGCGGCGGAAGCAGGGGGCTGAGGCCATGGAAAGGCTGGCGGATCTCAGTGAGCAATTCCCCCAGTCCAAGCCGGTGTGGCAAGCCCTGTCCTACGCCAGCCTTGAGATGAACGACATGGTTCGCTATCAACGGGCAATGGAGAAACTGGTTGCCCTCGACCCCACCAACGCCGATCACTCCTTTGCCCTGGGGGCGGCCTGCATGGCGAATATCCGCCCGATGTTGGCGCTACAGGCCTTGCGGCAGGGGTTGGCCCTGGATCCAAATCATGAAATGGCCACCGAGGCCCAGCGGATGATCACCGATCTAGCGCCGTTGCTAGACGAGACCCTGGTGGATATGGGCCTCACCGAAGCCAACGGGTTAGACATTGCCGTCCTCCACGAGCGCGGCCAAGCTTGCCTAGAACGGGGTGACTATGGCGATGCACGGGAGGCCACCCTAGCGGTGATCGAGCGTCACCCTGAGTTTCTGCCCGCCCAAAATAACCTGTCCCTGCTGCATTGGGCCGAGGGGGAGGTGGACGCCGCCATTGCCCAGGCCCAGCGAGTAATCGACCAACAGCCAGACAATATCCACGCTCTGGCCAACCTGGTGCGGTTCTATGCCCTCACCCAGCACCCCGAACAGGCCCGCCCCTATGCCGAACGGCTGCAAGCCAGCCATGCCGAGGCCTGGGATGGCTGGACGAAAAAGGCCGAAGCCCTCACCCTGCTGGCCGATGATCCAGGGGTGGTGGCCCTATTTGAGGACTTTCTGAGCCAAGGGGGAGATGCCCTCAACCAGGACGCCCCAACGGCATCCGGGACACATCAGGAAACCCCTAACCCGGAGGATGCCTCGGATCCCCCCCGTCCCAGTTCCCTGTTCTACCACTGGGTGGCCGTGGCCCTAGCCCGCACCGGAAAGATCAAACGCGCCAAAACCCTGTGGCAAGACTTGCTCAACCACGACCCCCACTTTGAGCTGGCCAAGGCTAACCTGGCAGATTTGCGATTACCCGTGGGGAAGCGCCATGGGGCTTGGCCGCTCTCCTGGGAACAATGGCTGCTGCCGCCCACGATGGAGGCTTTTCGACAAACGGTGGCTCCGGTCAGACGGGCCAGCCGGGGTCAGCGATTGATCTCGGATCTGACCCAGTTTCTCGATCACCATCCCGATTTTGTGGCCATGCTGCCCCGCATTGCTGAACGGGGTGGGCCAATGGGGCAGCAGTTCATCGTGCTCACCGCCGATCAGGTGAAGCATCCCGGTCTATTAGCTGCGCTGAAGGACTTTGCCCTCGGCCAAAATGGCCCCGATGAACTACGCCACCGGGCGGCTGTCCTGGCCTCCCAGGCTAAGCTGATCGACAAACAGAACGTTACCCTATGGCGCAGCGGAGCCTGGGAAACAACCACCCTGATGGACTTTGAAATCCATCACGAGGTGGCCTACAACCACGGTAAGCGGGTGGGGCAGTGGTTGACGCAAGCCATCAAACTCCTGCGTAAGCAGACCCCAGCCACCGCCCAGCAGGCCGAAGAACTGCTGCACAAAGCCATCGCCGCTGAGCCAGACTCCCCCGATTTGTACAACAACCTCGCCGCCGCCTACCAAGTCCAGGGCCGCGACCAAGACGCTGAAGCCCTGGTGACCGAGATCCATCAACGCTTTCCCGACTACGTGATGGCGGCCATGTCCCAGGTGAGGGTGCACATGCGGGAGGACGATCTAGAGGCAGCGGAGGCCATTTTGAAGTCTTTTATGACCCGCGACCGCTTCCACGTCGAGGAATTTAGCGCCTTTTGCGAAACCTACGCCGACCTCATGCTGGCCAAAGGGATACCCGACGGAGCCCGCACTTGGTTGCAAATGTGGGAACAAACCGCCCCCGAACACCGCCGCCTCAAGTTTGGCTGGGCCAAGTTCGATGCCTATACGGGCAAGCACTTGCTGGAGCGGTAATACCAACACCGAGAGACTAGCTGCGGCTGAGGACGCGATCAATGTGGCTAACGACATCCTCTAGGTGGGCGCGGCTGAGGCTATCGATCTGGTTAGCGTGGCGGCGTTGGTAGGTTTGCAGGGCGGTCTGCAACTGGCGTAACTGCTGACGGGCCAGGATGCGGGCATCGGTGGGGGCTCCAGCGGCGGTGGCCTGGGCCAGCCAGTCTAGGAAGGTGCTGGGATCGGTAGGGTCGGGGACTAAAACATGGGTGAGTAGGTCGAGGTGGAACCGCTGCAACCCTCGGCGCAGGCTAGAGGCCGGAACGGGGTCAGCAGGGGTAATCCATTCTCCCCAGATCGCCTGTCCCAGACGATCAAACAGTTCCGCTAGGGTGAGGTGGTCGCCGCTGGTATGGAGGTCGGCGCTGCTCAGGCGAGACAGCCGATCCCCATAGAGCAAGTCGCTGAGGGCGATGGCCTGCATCTCTAGCACCTGGTCGTAGAGGGGATAGTCTAGGGGGTAGAAGGTGGGAATTTGGCCCTGGTGCCACCAGCGGTCGGGGGCCAACAGGCGCACCAGGTCGGGGGAGATCTGCACCGCATCGGCGGCAAACAGGTGTTGGCTGAGCAGATCCAGGGCACGACGCTGATCCTCGGCGGGGATGGGCTCGAAGGGAGGTCGCCCCTGCGAACTCCAGGGGTCGGTGCGAATAAACCGTTGCCCACCCACGTAGTTCACCATCACCATGGCCTGTTGTAGGTAGTGGTCAAACACCAGGTCTACCCGCTGGCGCAGCAGACCGTAGCCTTCACCGGGGTCGAGGGAGAACCAGTTGAGCTTGCCCCAAATGGCCTGGGCCACAGCCATCTGTCCAGCCGCGTAGTCCAGAGGAGTGTGGCTCCAGTCCCAGGGGCTCGACTTGGGATCGATAATGTCAAAAATATCTTCGTCCGGGGCGTAGGCTAGTTGGGGATCGCTGCTGGCCCGGTTGGCAATGGCCTGAAGATCGCGGTGGGTGGTCACGGGGTTGGGCAAGGGTCGATAGCCATACTCAATCGCCCAAAAATCGTAGGATCCCAGTTGGTGCGGGAAAAAGTCGCCCTGGGACAGTCCGGGAGGCGCAATGTTGGGGGATAGATAGTCCATGATTGAGGTGACCATGCCCTGGGTGCGGGTGATTTCAGGATCATGGATCTCCGTGGGAGAACGCAGGGCGCTACCCAAAAAGTTGTGGCGGAGCCCCAGCACATGGCCCACCTCATGGGCAGTGAGCACCCGCAGAAAATCTTGGATGTAGGCATCTTGGGCCGCACGGCTGGACAGAGGGCTGCCCAAGGCATTCAGGGCCAAATGGCCAAAGGCAACCTGGTTTAGCCCCATGAACCCGGCGCAGGTATCCGCCGCATCGGCCAGGGCACCGGGGGCGGTGGGGGGATGCAGCGCCTTGGCCCAGGGCCGCAGACCGGGCACCGTGGCTAGGTCGCCCCCCCGCCGCAGGGTCGATCTCACTACGGCAGACTGGCAAACCGCCCCCAAGGCCGACGAGGCCGTCCCTCGATCTAGGTTTCCTGCGGTGCCCAGAGTTTGGTATTGCTGGCGGGCGTAGCGAATGGCGTTGGCATCCAGAATCACATCGGCATCGAGGATTTCTCCGGTCAGCGGATTCACCCGCGATGGCCCAAAGCCCAAAACACCGGAGTTGATGGAATCCGACCAGCGAATCACGTTATAACGCACGTCCGCCGGATCCCAGGGGGCATTGGCAGGCATTTGCTCCACCCGAATCGCCCCCAGAAAGCCCGCCCGCTCAAAGGCGGCATTCCACCAAGCCACCCCCTCCCCAATGGCGTCTCGATATTCGGCGGGGATGGTGTTCTCCAGCCAAAACACAATCGGTTGCTTGGGGGGAGATAGGGCCGCCGTGGGGTCTTGCTTTTCCAAATGCCAGCGCTGAATGTAGCGCACCATGGGATCCACGGCACGGTTAGCGGCGCGATAGGCGGTAATGAAATAGCCCACCCGCTGATCCGCCGGACGGGGCTGAAAGCTGGGATGGCCCGTCAGAACCGACAGACTGTGGCGCACCCGCAGGTTAGCCCCTCGCGGATCCGGCAGGCTGCTGAATCCGCCCCACCAGAAGAAATCCATGGCATCGCCGCTGCCACTCAGCCCCAGCACCGTCTCCATCTCCAGGTTATCGGGAAAGGTTTGCAGCGCCCCCAGGTAGGAGAGATCGGGGTTGACGGTGTAGAGATCCGTCAGGGCGGGCAGGTTATCAACCAGGTTGGCCGGATCCTGCTGGATCAAAAACTCGTCCAAATCAATCAACATTTCGCCGCTGTCGGGGTGGCGGCTAAGGATGGGCAGGGCAAACAGCACCGAGTCGCTGAAGGAATCCGCTAGGGTGCGGCGATTGCGGGGCTGACCTTGCTCATCCCGAAAAAAGAGGTTGGGCACCACCACCTGAAGCCGATCTCCGGGAGCCTCACGGAACTGCAACACCAAGCCATCATTCACAGGCCAGCCCCGAAATACCCCAGCCTCCCCCACCCCAGAGGCCAGGGTGGTAATCAACAACAGATTTTGGTTCAATTGGTCGGGCCGCAACCCCAGCATGGCCCGATGGGTGCGTGGCTGCTGATAGAGCCGAAACAGCCCCTCCGTTACCGTAAAGTCCTGGATCACCTCCGCAAAGGGCTTGGGGCCATCATCCGCCGCCTCGTCCACCCCCTGAGCTACCCAAGTTTCCCCTGGGACGATCTGGGACATGGCCAACGGGGCCATCTCCGCCAACCCCAAGCCTGCCTTGGCCACCCCCCTCGACGACCACAGCACACTTACCAACAGGCCACAGAGGAGAATCAGGCCCAATCGACTCCAGCGTCTGTTCACCACAACCCCCACAGGTCTTGCGCAATGCCCAAAGCCGGGATTCCCGATCCAACGGGCTGAAGCCCCTGGCCAACCGTGGAAGCCCGTATGTTGCCTTACTTTAACGCCTTTGCCTAAGGTTAGAGCGCTGTCCAACTTATGATTCTAGAGAAGGTAGTTCCCGTACCGACCGCTCGAATTGTGGTGTTAAGATGGCCCCCTCACCTCCTGATCGCCAACGGGTGATTGATCACGCCCTGAGCCTGGGGTTTCACCGGGTCGGCATTGCGGCGGTGGAAGACACCCCCAGCCCAGCGGAACAAGCCGCCACCGCCCAGCTTCAGAACTGGCTCAACCAGGGCTATCAGGCGGATATGGCCTGGATGGACAGCCCCAAGCGTCAGGACGTGCGCCAGATTCTACCGGGGGTGCGATCTGTGATTGGCGTCGCCCTCAACTACTACACGCCCCACCGTCACTCCGAAGACCCCGCCCACGGCAAAATTTCCCGCTATGCCTGGGGGCGAGACTATCACCGGGTGCTGCACAAACGGCTGAAGGGGTTGGCCACCTGGCTAGAGCAGGAGGCCCAGGCGGCGGGGCAAGCCATCCAAGCCCGCTACTATGCCGACACTGGCCCCGTGCAAGACAAGTTTTGGGCACAGCAGGCGGGGCTGGGCTGGGTGGCCAAAAACGGCAACGTGATTACTCGCCAGTACGGATCCTGGGTGTTTTTGGGCGAACTGCTGACCACCCTGGATCTAGAGCCAGATCGACCCCACACCAACCACTGTGGTACCTGCACCCGCTGTCTAGACGCCTGCCCCACGGGGGCAATTACCCAGCCCTACGTGGTGGATGCCAACCGCTGCATCGCCTACCACACCATCGAAAACCGGGCCGACACCCTACCAGAGACCATCGCCCCCCACTTGCAAAACTGGGTGGCCGGGTGCGACATTTGCCAAGACGTTTGCCCCTGGAATAGCCGCTTTGCCCAACCTACCGATGTGGAAGAATTTCAGCCCTATGCCCACCACCTTGCGCCTGCCCTAGCGGAACTGGCCGATCTTTCCGAGGCCGACTGGGACGAACGCTTCCGAGCCTCGGCCCTGCGCCGAATTAAACCCGTCATGTGGCGACGCAATGCCCAAGCGGTGCTGTCTCCTCACCCCACCGCCGATGAGCCGCCCAGCGGCAGTCTTGACGTAGATGCCATGGGAAAAAGTCAAAGTCCCCCTTGTTAAGGGGGATTTAGGGGGATCTCCGGGGTAAGCTATTTCCGACAACCAGGATTACAACACCCGGCCAGACGCTCCCCGGTGCTGGTATTGGCCCATCCCCGGTCGGCCCAGCCATTGGTCGCCATCGACAATGCACTGCCCCCGTAGAAAGACCTTTTTCACCTTGCCCGTCACCTCGCGCCCTTCAAAGAGGGAGTAGTCCACCAGGGAATGGTGGGTGCTGGCACTGAGGGTATGGGTTTCGTTGGGGTCGAACAGCACCAGGTCGGCATCACTACCCACGGCAATGGTGCCCTTGCGGGGAAACAGGCCAAACATTTTGGCCGGAGCCGTCGCCGTTAATTGCACGAAGCGGTTGAGGTTAATCCGTCCTGCCCGCACACCGCCGTCGTAGAGCAGCATCAGCCGCAGTTCTACCCCCGGCGCACCGTTGGGAATGCGGTTGAAGTTATCGCGGCCAAACTGCTTGGATTTGAGGAGGCCCAGGGGGTTTTCGTTCATGCAGAAGGGGCAGTGGTCGGTGGCCACCAGTTGCAGGTCGTCGAACTGGAGGCCGCGCCAGAGAGCATGTTGGCACTCGTGATCCCGCAGGGGTGGGGTCATCACGTACTTGGCCGCTTCAAAGCCGGGGGCATCGTATTCGGAATGATCCAAAAACAGATAGTGGGGGCAGGTTTCGGCAAAGGCATGGACACCTCGATCCCGCGCTTCGACAACTGCATCCAGGGCTTCCTTGGCCGACAGGTGCACGATGTAGGAGGGCACCTCCGCCAATTCGGCAATGCGAATCACCCGGTGGGCAGCTTCCCCTTCCATCAGCCGGGGCCGGGTGAGCTGGTGATATTGGGGCGAGGTGTGGCCCTGTTCGAGGGCTTCGTCGATCAGCGTCTGAATCACAATGCCATTTTCCGCATGGAGGATGGCCATGCCACCGTGCCCCCCCACCTGGCGCATGGTTTTGAAAATGGCGGCATCATCCACCATCATCACGCCGGGGTAGGCCATGTAGAGCTTGTAGCTGGAAACGCCGTCCTGGTTGATTAAATCTGGCAGTTCCGCCAGGGAATCACGGTTTACGTCGGTCAAAATCACATGGAAGGCGTAGTCCACCGAGCACTGGGGTTCCGCCACCGCCAGCCGTCGATCCAGCGCCGCCTTGGGGCTGTCGTGATGGAACTGCTGGGCGAAGTCGATAATCGTGGTGGTGCCGCCAAAGGCCGCTGACTTTGTGCCCGACTCGAAGGTGTCGCAGGTGTAGACATCGTTGCCCATGGGCGTTTCCATGTGGACGTGGGCATCAATGCCGCCCGGAAACACCATCAACCCCGTGGCGTCGTGTACCTCGGCAGTTTCGGCAGACAGGCTGCGGCCAATCGCCTCAATGCGGCCCTCCTGCACCAAAATATCGCCCACATAATCGTCCACGGCGGTCACAATCCGACCGCCCTTAATGAGCACCTGAGTCATTGCAAAGCCCTCGATTCAACAGGGATCACCCGCTCAAATCAGAGGAAGCAACGATAGCCTAACCGCAACCTAGGACGCCCCCCTGGGACGATCCCAAAACTGACTTGCACGGATAGTTTGACTATAGGATTCCCCGGCGATTTTCGAGATTAATACATGAAGGCTTAAGCTTCTTTGCACCCAGAAAAACAGAACACGCCCGATGGAGGAGTCAGATCCCGGAGGCCATCGTTGAGCCTGCCGTCTAGGCCAGTTAGCTAGGCAGGGGTTGGGTTTGTTCGGCCAGCCATGAGAGGTAGGCCGTTGAACCCGCCACGAGGGGCAGGGCGATAATTTCTGGGACTTCGTAGGGGTGGTGTTGGGTGATGAACCGGGTCAGGTGATCGAAGCGTCTGAGGTCGGTTTTGAGGGTGAGTTGCCACTCCTGATCTTGGTGAAGGGTACCCTGCCAGCGATAGACCGACTGCACGGGGGCAAGGCTCACACAGGCGGCAAGGTGGGCTTCCACTAGCTTTTGGGCCAGGGCTAGGGCGTTGGCTTCGCTGTCGATGGTAACAAGCACGAGGCCGAAGGGTTGGCCAGGGCGAATGAGGGAGTCGGTCATGGTATTCGTCGCGGTTAGGGTCAAGTTCAGGGCTGACCAGGGGATGTCCCCCTAAGGTACCAACAGCCTGAGTCAAATGGGCCTATCCCTTAGGTCTCGTCCACCCTCGATCCGAGGCCAAACGCTGGATGAGAATGAGAGCCAACCGACTAGGCAAGCCCGCCCCCCTGCGCTATTGTTGGGGCGATGGTTGGGTGGAGGTAGAGCATGGCTGACAAACAATCGGGCGGGTTTTGGGGTGGTTTGGTCATCGGGGTTGCCGTTGGTGCCGTCACAGGACTCCTGCTCGCCCCGCGTACTGGGCGCGAAACCCGCAAAATTTTGAAGAAATCAGCCGATGCCTTGCCGGAACTGGTGGAAGACCTAGCCACCTCCGTGCATCTCCAGGCGGATCGACTGTCGGAAACGGCCCTAACTAACTGGGAACATACCCTCGTGCGGCTACGGGACGCCATCGCCGCCGGACAAGCCGCCAGCCGCCAAGAATACGAGCACCTTACCCAGGCGGTCAGTGCCTCTCAACCTCCCGATGGCGATGCATCACTAGAAGACCGCTGACAGACGTCCCTAACGTCCCCCCGTAACGAACGTCCCACCCTGTCTAGAACCCCTGTCTAGAACCCCTGTCTAGGAGCCTGACATTGTTCGCTGATCCACTCTTTTGGCTGGCCCTATCTCTATTTTTGGTCGCTGTTAGCGTGACGACAGTGCTATTGATGGCCGTGCCTGCCCTGCAAGAACTCGTTCGGGTTGCCCGCAGTGCAGAGAGACTGCTGAATACCTTAGATCGAGAATTGCCCCCCACCCTAGATACCCTGCGCCGCACCGGATCCGAAGTTACCGATTTGACGGACGAACTTCAGCAAGGGGTGCAGAGCGCAGGCCGATTGATTGGGCAGGTGGATGAAGGAATCACCTCCACCCGTCAGCAGGTGAAAACCTTGAACCATGGTTCCCGCAGCCTGTGGGTTGGGGTGCAGGCAGCTTGGCGGGTTTGGACTAGGCCCAGCCCTCCCAAACGCCCCAGGCCCAAGAAACTGGGCCATCGCCGATCCGCCCTCACCGAGGTGCGCCCCCCGGCCCCCCCAGACAATCGGCCTAGGGAGACCGAGGGGGATTAGGTTACCCCAAAAACTCCCCCGCAGCCTGAAGGAAAAATGAGTGGGATGTAAATAACTGTAAACAAAGTTATAGTCTAGATTAAGATCCAGGCACCTATCGTCGAGTGATCCTGTTCCACCTCTCGGTGCGCCATGGGGATGGGGCAAGGGCACTCCATAGCGTCCTTCTTGTTCCAGCCTTCCTGAGTGAATCCCTATGAGACAAGCTTTAAACGTTCTTCTGGTTTGCATCGTTAGCCTCTGTGTATGGCTGCCCATGGCCCCTGCCCACGCCTACGACAACCCAGAACTCTTGCCCGAGGAAGAGACCGCCATCATTGATTTGGCCAAGTCGCTCACCCCTCGCCAAGAGGAAGACCTTAACGCTCGTATCTCAGACTTTGAAACGGAAACCGGATGGAAACTGCGGGTACTCACCCAATACGACCGCACTCCTGGTCGGGCGGTGAAAGACTTTTGGGGCTTGGATGACCGCAGTGTGATGCTGGTGGCCGATCCTCGCGGCGGTAACCTGCTGAACTTCAGCGTCGGCGATGCGGTGTATGACCTGCTGCCCCGCACCTTCTGGATTGAATTGCAAACCCGCTACGGCAACCAGTTCTTTGTGCGCGAAAACGGCGAAGACAACTCGATTATGAGTGCCCTAGAATCCATCGAAACCTGTCTGCGCCAGGGCGGCTGTAATGTGGTGCCCGGTCTGCCTCAGGAGCAATGGGTGTTGACGCTAATCACCTCCATCGTCGGTGGTGTGGTCTGTGGCTTTGCCGCCCATCCCCGCAAACCCGGCCAAATCCTGGCTTGGCAGTGGGTGCTGATTTTCTCGCCGCTGTGGGGGATTCTGTTCCTGGCCTTTGGCATTGGCCCTGTTGTGACCCGCACCAGCGATTGGCTCCCCCTCACCCGCAACGTGGCTGGCTTCTTCATCGGTGCCCTAGTGGCCTATCTCACCCCCTCCTTCAACAGCCCCTCCAGCACGTCGGAAACCTAGGTTTTGGAGGCACTTCAGTAGGGTAGGCATCTTGCCTGCCCTGAAGGCCATCGCTACAACCAACATGGCTGTTCTACGATAATCGTCCCTAGCGGTGGGTGCTGACTTGGCATTCACCGCTTATTTTTCGGACGCTGCGCATGTCCGAATCTGTGAATTGGGCCACGGATGAGGGCTACGGGTTGGGTTGGCGAGGAAACCTGGAAGGCATCGGCCATGAGCGAGGCGTCAGCGATTACCCTAGATGAAGTTGCCCAATGGTTTGCTATGCCATCGCCCTCTACCCCTCGCCTTGGCCCCACGGATGCCATCGCGACCGAAAAGACGATTTACCATGACAGCCGCCTGGATCGCCTGTTTATCTGGCTGTTTCGGCGCAAAATGGCCAGCGCCCTAGGGCAGCGGGATATGGGCCAGGGCTATGACGGCTTTGTCACCCTATCCAAGCAGATTGTGCAGGGGCGCAACGCCCAAGAACAACAGGCTTTGGTGGCGACCGTGCTGCGTTCCTTGGTGCCAGCCCCGGTGTTGTGGCTGATTCGCACCCTATTTTCCCCCACTCGCCTGGTGTGTGAACTCAATGCCTGGTTTGCGACCCAGCTTTTTGAGTGGTTGGTTGGCCCCTGCGAAGTTACCGAGGTGGAGATCACCACCGAGGATGGCACCCAGCGACGGCAGCGCAGTGGGGTTCACATCAAAAAATGTCGCTATTTAGAGGAAAGTCAGTGTGTGGGCCTCTGTGTAAACCTGTGTAAACAGCCTACCCAGCGGTTCTTTACCGAAGACTTCGGCATTCCCCTCACCATGACGCCCAATTTTGAAGACTTTAGCTGCGAGATGGTCTTTGGCCAAGCCCCGCCCCCCCTAGAAACCGAAGCCGCCTACCAACAGCCCTGCCTCGTCCAGCGCTGTGAATTAGCCCCCCGAGAACCGCGTCCCTGCCCCAAGGTTCGCCTTTAACCCCTAACGCTCCTGGTCTCGCCACCCATTCCTCCATTTGGTCTCATCATGGAGACAGTTGCTTCTCTGGCCCTGCCCCCTCCTCAACCCGATGGTCTGTGCTAGATTGGGCGTAATTAGCTGCAAAATCACTTCCCATGACTATCGCAAAGCGAGGACTGATGTTAGGTGCAACCGCTCTAGCCGTAGCCGCTGTAACCGTGACCGGGGCAGGCATCCATCTGTCTCAAAGCAAGGCTTTCTTTGAGGAAAGCCCCAAGGAATTGATTGACGAAGTGTGGCAGCTAATTAACCGCAACTACGTCGATGCCACCTTCAACCAGGTGGACTGGGAAGCGGTGCGTACCGATTATCTCGGTCGCGAATATACCGATCAAGAATCCGCCTACGCCGCCGTGCGGGAAATGCTGGAACAGCTTGAGGATCCCTACACCCGCTTCATGGATCCCCAAGAGTTCCGCAACATGCAGATTGACACCTCCGGGGAATTGACCGGGGTGGGCATTCAAATTTCCCAGGACGAAGAAACCAAGGAAATTGTGGTGGTGGCCCCCATCGAAGATACCCCCGCCTTTGAGGCCGGAATTCGATCTAAGGACGTGATCCTAG
Organism: Phormidium sp. FACHB-1136; assembly: GCF_014697375.1. Taxonomy (GTDB): domain Bacteria; phylum Cyanobacteriota; class Cyanobacteriia; order Phormidesmidales; family Phormidesmidaceae; genus Nodosilinea. The sequence goes on along the minus strand of NZ_JACJRS010000063.1, from coordinate 16,173 downwards.
CGATTGATGGCGAGCCCACCGAGGGTATGGAACTGAACGATGCAGTTAGCCGGATTCGTGGCCCCGTAGACTCTGAGGTGGTGCTCACCATTCGTCGGGGTGAGGAAACCTTAGAAGTGCCCATTACCCGCGCCCGCATTGAGATTCACCCTGTGCGCTACAACGTGCAAACTGGGCCAGAGGGATCCGTGGGCTACATTCGTCTCACCCAGTTCAGTGCCAATGCCGCCACCGAAATGAGCGCCGCCATCGAAGATCTCGAAGCCCAGGGCGTGACGGGCTACATCCTTGACCTACGTTCCAACCCCGGTGGTTTGCTCTATTCCAGCATCGACATTGCCCAAATGTGGTTGAACGAAGGTACGATTGTCTCCACCGTAAACCGCCAAGGAGTGGTAGACGAGGAAGTGGCCAGCAGCCGAGCTCTCACCAACAAACCCCTCGTGGTGATTGTGGATGGTGGATCAGCCAGCGCCAGCGAAATCCTCTCCGGGGCACTGCAAGATAATCAGCGGGCGGTGTTGGTGGGCACCCGCACCTTTGGTAAGGGCTTAGTGCAATCTGTCCGCAGTCTGGCCGATGGCTCTGGGGTAGCGGTGACGGTGGCCAAATACCTCACCCCCAGTGGCCGAGATATCAACAAGCACGGCATCGACCCTGATATTGCCGTTGAACTTACCGACGAACAACGGGAACAACTCGCCTCAGAACGCGACCTCATTGGCACCGTAGACGATCCCCAATACTCAGCGGCTCTCGATGTGCTCGTGCAGGAAATTCAGGAAGCCCGTGCTGGCAATAACGTCACCGCTGCCCCTGCCAACTAACACCACCCGCTATCCAACCTAGCCCCCCGGTTCTTTCAAGGAACCGGGGGGCTAGGCGTCATCACCTCGGCATTACTAGCGATTCTTAGTCAGGTCGGTGAGGGGCTTTTGCTGGATGGAAGCATCCAACAGTTCGATGGGATGCACTAAGGGCATCCTGTGACCCTGGTGGGCGAGGTGCTTTTGAATTTGTAGGGAGCAGCCCGGATTGGGGGACGCAATGAGTTGGGCTCCGGTGTTGACCAGATTGGTCACCTTCATTTGACCCAGTTCTTCGGCCACCTGCGGTTGCAGCATATTGTAGACCCCAGCACTGCCGCAGCAGAGGGCCGCATCCACGGGTTCGCGCAGGGTGACGCCGGGGATTTGGCGCAGCAATTGGCGGGGCTGGAGGCTGATTTTTTGGCCGTGGATCAGGTGGCAGGCATCCTGGAACACGATGGGGAGTTCGCCCTCGGTGAGGGGATGCAGGGGGGCGGTGAGGCCGATTTCCGCCAGAAACTCGTTGATATCGCGCACCTGGGCCGAAAAGGTTTGGGCACGGTTGCGGTAGGCGGGGTCGTCTTGCAAGATGTGACCGTATTCCTTCAGGGTGTGGCCACAGCCAGCGGCATTGATCACCACATAGTCCACCTGAGCGGCTTCAAAGATATCAATCATCTGGCGGGCCAGGGTTTCGGCCTGGGCCGATTCTCCTTGGTGGGCGGGCAGGGCGGCACAACAGCCCTGGTTGCGGGGCACCACCACCTCACAGCCGTTGGCGCTTAGGACTCTGGCTGTGGCGGCATTCACATCGGAGAAAAAGACCCGCTGCACACAGCCCAGCAACATTCCCACCCGATAGCGCTTTTCCCCTGCCGCTGGGATCACCTCCGGCACGAGGTCGCGGAAACTGTCGGCGGTCACCGAGGGCAACAGAGACTCCATCGCCGCTAGATTCGGAGAAATTTTGGGCAACAGGCCCGTTTGCTGCACCAGCTTCGACAAACCCAGCTTTTGATACAGATACAGCGGCCCCGCCGTTAGCCGCAGCCGATTGGGATAGGGAAACAGGTTAAAAATGAGGGCACGCAGCAACGTTTCAGGCAGGGTGCGGGGGTGGTTGCGCTGCACCTGGGGACGCACGGCGGCGATTAGTTGGTCGTACTGCACACCGGAGGGACAGGCCGTGGTACAGGCCAAGCAGCCCAGGCAGGAATCAAAATGCTGCACCGAAGCCGGAGACAGGGGCGCTTCCCCTTGGTTGATGGCGTCCATCAGGTAGATGCGGCCCCGTGGGGAATCCATCTCCTTGCCAATCACCCGATAGCTGGGGCAGGTGGTGAGGCAGAAGCCACAGTGAACACAGGCATTGATCAGGTCGGGGCTGGGGGGATGCAGGGCATCGAAGCCATCGGCACAGGGCGGCGACGCGGGGGCCAAAGAGGAGGGGGCAACCGAGGGCGAAGTCTCCGATGTTTGCATAGCCGAGGAGGTAACCAACGTTCCTAGCCTAACCTGTTGGCCGCTGGTTTTCCCTCCTATGGGGGCAGACGATCCCTAGAAAATTCAATCCTCAGAATAGGTTGATCCCAGGCCGATTCCCCCATGGGTGGAGGAATTGAACCGAGTTAGGACGGGGAACTCGTGGATCGCCATAGCCTCCCTTGGCTGAGCCACCCGGTACCCCAGTGGAAACCCACCCCGATCAAGAGTGATCCCGTGGCCAAGTAAAGGAGGGTGGTCAACAGACCGACCACTAGGGGACGACCGAGGGACGACAGGGATAATGGATCCGATGTCCAACGCCGCTGTTGCAGAGCATGGTAGGCCCACCACAGCCCCAGGCTGACCATGGCCCAAAGCCCCACCATCAGGGGTCTCACGCCCTCGCTGGGGTGGGGCAAGAGCAACACCCGAAACAGCAGTTCTTGCCAAAGGACGGGGCTAAATAGGGCGATCAGGGCCGCGAGGAAAGAGGGCGGAGGATGGGGCAAGACCGCAGCGGGCAGGCGGGCTTGAATCAGCCCAAACAGCCCTAACCCTAGGAGCGCCATCAGCACTTCCCCACCCGAGGGCATCGCCAGGGACTCGATCAACCTGGAAAAGGCGACGGGAATTACGACGAAATCGCCAAACAGCGGCGTGGGGGCCAGGGGCAGAAGGGTGGGATCTGCGCCGCCCACTTGGTAGGTGCCGAGGAACCAAAGATCCGCGCCCTGCTGAAGGAAAATGGCGGCCATGTTGTCGTAGGCTACGCGGGGAATGACGGTGCGCCAGCTCAGGAGATTGTTCAGCCAGGTAGTTTGGTTGGCAAAACGGCCTGCCGCTTCGGTGTCCACGGTCGTCACCTCTTCAATCCCCGTGAGCACGGAGGCATTGTCACGCCAGTCGGGCCGCACCATACCGAGGGGCACTAATTGGCCCTGTAGACGTTGGCTGAGGGCCACTAAGTCCTGAAATAGGGCGGTTTGGGGATCGTTGGGGTGATTGGCCAGCCACTCCGTAGCCAAGGGCGAACGGCTAACCTGGTTGCGCAATACCCGAATAGTTTCGTAGAGCGCCTGACTGGAATCCTGCACACAGGACTGGGCCGGGGTGACGATGGAGGCTCCGGTGCCATCCCCCGTGCGGTAGCGGGCCATCATCACCGTCAGTTGCCGCTCCAGTTCGGTCAGGGGTGAAAAGGTGAGGTCGCCCAGGGTATAGGTGTGGCTGAGGGCGGGGAGCAACACCAGGGCATCCCCGATGGGACGGGTGCCCAGCCAGCCTCGCTTCAGGTTGCCGCTATATTCCGCCCACAGGGTGCGTCCCGCCACAATACCCTGGGCGTTGTGGGAATACACCTGGTCGTAAATCAGCCGTAGCTGGGGTTCCTGGGTGAAGGGATCGGTGACAACTTCCCCCAGGCCAAAGGCAAAGTGCCCCGTGACGGTGCCCGGTACCGAGCGCGGTTCCGCCAGGTCGCCGCCAATGCCGCCAAAGAGATGCAGCAGCAACAGGCGATCCCCCACCGCCCAGGTTGGGTTTACCGTGCTTTCTTCCGGATTGGCCTTGGCCTGCACCAACACCGAACTGATCTGCCCCTTGCGCTGGGGGGTATTGCGCCAATTGCCAAAGCGAATATGGTTCAGCCCTTGGGCTTGCCCTACGAGCAACTGCTGGGGCTGAAGCTGAAACAGCCGCCGGGGCACGATGGATCGCACCACCAGGGTACCCGTGGCATCGGGGGCACCATAGAGATACCAGCCCGCTTCTCCAGCGGAGGACTGGGCCAACTCCTGGGGGGTAGACTGAAACACGCCCGTTCTGGGGTGGGCGGGCACCTGGGGTAGGTGAACGGTTTCCGTGGGGCCATCAAAGGCTTGGCTGGCGGGGTTGTAGTGTCGCACCTGCACCAAGTCGCTTGGGCACACCTCTCGACCAGGGCACTGATCGGGCCTAGGCCCATCCGCCACTGGCCCTAGGATTTGCACCAACCCATAGAACCGCTCTGGGATTTGGGTTGGCATGGCGTCGATGAGTAGCACCGGGTGGCCCTCCGGGTCGGGCTGGCCCAGCACCACCGGGGGCAATGCCACCAGCATATCGTCCTGGGATCGAGTTCCAGCTAAGGATTGCAGCGGCCCCACCTTGGCCCAGCCATTCAGCCGAGTGGGGTGAACAATGCCCTTGGCGAGACTCCCTAGGGCGGCGGCGTTGAACTCAATGCCGCGAGTGACTAGGGTCAAAAAGGTCTGGGTTTCCGGCGTATCCTGCCAGCCCAGCCGCACCCGCTGCCCAATCCACGCCGCATCGGGGCTGGTCAAGACCTCCATCCACACCCAGTCCGTACCACTGGCCTCGGCGGTAGCTTGATCCGGCAACATCAACCGCCCCGCCCAATCCGCCACGGGGAGGTAGTTCTGGGGCGGGGTGGGTTGAATCGGTAGCGGTGTCGTCCAGATGTCCGAAAATTCGGTATTCCGGGCTTCTAGGGTTGGGCTCTCCAGAGTTTGGCCCGTCAGATGGGGGGGCGTAATCGCCAGAGCATGAGGCACTTGGCCCGCCATCGGAGCCGTCATGGCCCCAAACCAGCCCCAGGCCAAACCCATCAACCCCGTCCAAAGGGCCAACAGCCCTAAAGACCAACGCCGCCAGGGTGTTTTACGGACTCGGTTGCGAGACGGTCTTTGGGGCCATCGAAGGCGAGACCCAAGGCCTAGACGGTTCATGGGCGATCCTGGGCGATGTCTAACACAATTTCGGCGAGGCGGCGGGCGGCTCCGGCGGGGCCACGAACGGCCCGCAGGTTTTCCCGCATGGCCGCTAGGGTGTGGGGTTGGGTGAGGTAGTCCGCCGCTTGGTCAGCGACGGCCTGGGGGCTGAGGGGGCCGAGCAATTCTGGCACAATTTCCGCCTTGGCCCACAGATTCGGCCATGCAAACAAACGGCCTTCTTTATGAATCTGCCGCAAAATTACGGTATTGATCGCCTTGGCAAAGGCATCCCCCACTAGGGGCAAGTTGGCCAGCAACCCCGGAATGCCGTCCCACGCCTTCATCGCCGATAGCTTTTGGGTGGGCAGCAGCACGATCATCGGCACCCCCAAAGACCCCAGTTCAGCGGTGTTGGCTCCCACGGTGGTGAGACATAGCTGAAACTGGCTCATCAGATCGTAGGCGGGTTGGCGTTGCCACAGGGCCACCTCCAGGCCATCGGCGGTGCGTAGGCTAGGCAGGGCATTGGGGGCCACCACTAACTCGGCGGTGGTGGTGCCCTCAAACAGTTGCGTATCAGGATTGTGTTGGGCATCGGCAAACTGGGCCAGGGATTCCAGGGTCAACAGGGGCGCAACGGGAATCACAAACCGCACCTGGGGATACTGGCGACGAAGGGCGGCGGCGGTGGCCAAACAAAAGGGGAGGCCCACGCTCAGCTTATTGGCCTTGGAACCGGGCATGATCCCCACCAAAACCTCGCCGGGCTGAAGGTTTAGCGTATTTCGCAGGTCGGACAGGGTGTCGCTGGCGGGGGCCACATCGGCCATCAGGTCGCCAATGACCTGGCATTTGTGGCGAAACGGGGCCGGAGCCGCGTCTACGATGCCGGGAGTCATACAAGCGATGCCGTCCACCCAGCGATGCCAACGGGCCTCCCACTCGGCGTAGATCACGGTGCGATAGCCCAACCGTCGCCCCAAAATCACCGAATAGACCTGATCGCCACCCAGAAATAGGACAACGCCGTTCGGCCACCAGTCCCAAGGTTCAGCCGTTTTACCCCACAGCAAAAACGGGAAAAAATGCGCCGCTCCCTGCACCCGATCCACCCCCGGAATTTGCGCCGCCATCGCCGCCTCCCGCCCAGAGGCATTAGTACAAGGGGACAACACCACGGAAATGCGGAGAGTCTGATCCGCCGAAACCTGCGCCCGCAATGCCTGCACCACGGGCCGCACCCAGGTCGAAATTTCCCCCGGCCCATTGGACAAAATCAGAATATCCAAATGCTTCATACCTAAATACGCTTTCTTCTCCCGACTCCCGACTCCCGACTCCCGACTCCCGACTCCCGACTCCCGACTCCCGACTCCCGACTCCCCGCCAATTCCCCTCCCTTCCTCCCTCCGCTAGAATAACAGTGCCGTTGCCCTGCCCCTGCCTGTGACCCCGCCCCCCGGCCCTGCGTTGGAACCCTTGACCCGTGCTCAAGTGCTGATAGCCATGGGGGTGACTGCCGTGGTGCTATTGGTAATTGCGAAGGCGTGGCTATATTTTGAACCGACTAAGCAGCTCCCGATGACGCTGTCCTGGTACGATGCTGGACTGGGCATGGCCCTAGGAGGCGGAATTACCCTGGCCAGCGCCCTGCTCTATGAAGGGTGGGGGCACTATCGCCAAAGTGCGGATGAGTATTTGAAAATTGTGCTTCAACCCCTGCGCTGGCCTGATTTACTATGGCTGGGGTTGCTTCCGGGCCTCAGCGAAGAACTGCTGTTTCGGGGGGTGATGCTGCCCGCTATCGGCCTCAATGGTCTGGGAATTTTGGTGTCGGGGGCGAGCTTTGGCGTGTTGCACCTCAGCAGTTTGCAGCAATGGCCCTACGTGGTGTGGGCAACGGTAATTGGCCTACTGTTGGCCCTCAGTGCCGTGCTCACAGGCAATTTGCTGGTGCCCATTGTGGCTCACGTCGTCACGAACCTGGCCTCCAGTGTGGTGTGGAAGCTACGCCAGGTGAACCCAGCCTAGGGGCAGGGGCGAGGGCGATCTGATAGCCTGGAAGGGAAGCGTAATAGGCATCGACACCCCCTAATCGGTATCTCCTAGACAACGCTTTAGCCCATCTCCCTGATCCCGCCTTCCATTGCACCTTGAGATCTATGACCCAAGACCTAAAAGCCGAACTAACCGAAATGGTGGGGCCAGCGGAATGGCGGTGGCTCAGTCCCCACGCGGATCGAGGGGCGGTGGTGTTGGTGGATGAAAGGCTGGACTTGGCCGAGGTGGGGGTGGCCATTGCCACCGATGATGTGGCGACCGTCAACCGTTGGCTGGCCGAAGCGCTGATCGCCAAACCCACACCGATGCAGCTTGAGGAATGGGGACAGACCTGGGGCAAGCGGTTTCAGTCGTTGATCGTACAACCCTTTGTGCTAGTGCAGGATACCCTTACCCCAGAGGTGCCCCTGCCCGATTTTCCCCCCGGCTAGCCCTATGAAACTTGAGGATTCCCAGAAAGAGGCTTCCCCCCCTGCCGAGGTCGGCCTTTGGAGCATGGTGAACAACAGTGTGCTGATTCGCTTTTTGCTGTTGTTTGCCAGCGGTTGGGCGATGATCCAGCTTTTGGCCTACTTTCGGGTGTTGATCGTGGTCTTTGTAACGGCCATGATTTTGGCGTTTTTGCTCAGCCATCCCGTCACTTGGCTGTGCCGTTGGCTCCCTAGGGGGCTGGCCACGATCCTCGTTTTTCTGACTGGGCTCTTGGTGGCGGTGGGGCTGTCCCTCACCCTGGGCACGGTCGTGATTTCCCAGGGGCAGCAGTTGGTGGCGAATCTGCAAGGTCTATCGGCCTCGGTGATACCCTGGATGGCCGATCTCGATAACCTGTTTCAAGCCTGGAATATTCCGGTGCAGGTCGAAGGGTTGGAACCCCATTTGCAAAGTCAGGCGGTGTCGGTGCTCACGGCTGGACTGGGCTTGCTCCAGGCCACCCTAGCTAACCTAGTACTGGCGATTTTAGTAGCCGTAGTCACACTGTTTATGATGCTGGATGGGGCCAAGGTGTGGTGGTGGTTGCTAAAGCATCTGCCCATTCGCCACAAGGAACGGTTTAACACCGTAGTACAGCACAATTTGCTGGGCTTCTTTTGGGGGCTGTTGGTGTTGTCCCTCTTCTTCGGTCTGTCCACCTTTTTTATTTTTTTGTTGCTGGGCATCCCCTATGCCGCCTTTCTGGGGCTGATGGCGGGGCTGCTGGATCTCATCCCCGGCATCGGGGCCACCCTGGGCGTGGGCACCATCACCCTGCTGCTGCTGTCCCAGGGGGTGTGGGTTTCGCTGACGGCACTGGTGGTCTGTGTAGCATTGCAACAGGTGCAGGAAAATCTGCTGTTGCCCTACGTGATGAAAGATTCCCTCGATATCAACCCAGTGGTGATGTTTTTTGCGCTGATCGTAGGAGCTACCGTAGCCGGAGTGCTGGGGCTGTTTTTGGCGGTGCCCGTGGCGGGGGTGATCATCACCTGGCTCGAAATTGATGCCATGCGCGGCAAGTCGTCGTGAGGTCTAAGCGATGTCGTCGTGAGGTCTACGTAATATCAACGGCTCGCCGATGATTGATCTGACCTTTTCCCCGGCATTTTTTCTGACCTTTTCCCCAGCATTGTCAACGATTCATACGGATCTCGCTGGTTACAGTTGTATACAGCGGGTGTATGTCATGGTTGTTATAGCCTTTAAAATCGTATCTATTGATACCGTAACCCTTCCCCTCCAGCATGGGTCATGGTGTCGATGGGCTTATTAGGTTGCAGAATCGTTAGGAGTCAATGCCATGGTGGAGTTCGCGGCCAGTGGGGTCATCCTAGGGCAGTACAACCTGGGGTTAGTGGGCTTGTCGTTAGGCATGGCCACCCTAACGGCCTACACCACCCTGAATCTAGGGCGGCAGGTGGCGACAGCGGTGGGAACGCTGCGCTGGCTGTGGCTGGCGGGGGGTGGATTGGCCATGGGAGTGGGCATTTGGGCTACCCACTTTGTGGCCATGCTGGCCTTAGAAATGCCGATTGTGATCCACTACGACCCCTTTATGACCGGGCTATCCTTAGTCTACGGCGTGATAGCAGCCGCAGCGGCTCTGTGGCTGGTGGAGCGTCCCCAGGCCCAGCGCCTCACCCTGGGGGCTGGGGGCACCCTGATGGGCGGGGCCATTGCCTGGATGCACTACACGGGCATGGCCGCGATGAAGATGCCTGCTCAACTGACCTATCGCTGGCCCCTAGTGGTGGTTTCTGTGGGCATTGCGGTGGTGGCCTCGGCGGTGGCGTTGACTTGGGGGCGAGGGGGGGGGGGACACCTACCCTCAGACCACCCTGCGACCGTAGACCCAGCGGCGACTTCCAACAGACGGCGATGGGCCGTGGTGATGCTGGCAGGGGCCATTGGGGGACTACACTATACGGGCATGGCGGCGGCTCAGTTTTTGCCCGATCCGAATCAGCCCTTCGGGGTGGCCCCGTTGCACCAGGTGGAGGTGCGCTGGCTGGCCCTGGCGGTGGGGTTGGGGGCAGGGTTAATGCTGTGGTTGGCGTTACTGGTGGCCTGGATTGATCAGCGGCTTCAGCAGCAGCGGTTGCGGGCGGCGGCTTTGGGTGAGAGCGAACAGCGCTTCCGTACCCTCATTCGGGACATGGGGGTGGGGGTGTTGATGCTGAATGCCGAGGCGGAGATCCTGATTGCCAACCAAGCCGCCCGACGGCTACTGCACCTGCCGGATCAGCCAACTGCCCCCCTGGTGTTTGGGCAGTCGGCCCCGCTGCTGCGGGAGGATGGCCGCTACTTTGCCCCCCATGAATTGCCCGTCCAGATGGCCATTGCCCACAAAGTTCCCTGCCATGATGTGGTGATTGGGGTCAGTTGTCGGCATGAGGACTCGCCGTGCTGGCTGCTGGTGAATGTAGATCCCCAATTGGACTCCACGGGGGCCGTGGAGCAGGTCGTCTGCACCTTCAGCGATATCACCATCCAAAAGCAGGCGGAGGTGGCGGTGCGGGCCATTGCTAACCGGGAAAAGGCCACCACCCGAATTGTCCAGCAAATGCGCCAAACCCTAGAGCTGGAAACGATTTTCAGCGCTACCACCCAGTCCCTTCAGGGGTCGATGGGCTGCGACCGAGTATGGATTTATCAGTTCAACCCCGACTGGAGCGGCACGGTGGTGGCGGAGTCCCTCACCGACCCCCTGGCCCAGTCCACCCTAATCCGAGATCCCAGCGGCAACCAACTGGTGGAGGAGGACAACTGCGGCGCACGGCACCTACAAAGCCATCCCCTAGAGGACAGCTATCTCCTGCTGGAGGATACCTACCTAAAAGAGACCCAGGCCGAAACCTATCGCAGCAACCGCACCTTCCACTGCGTCAACGATATCTACACCCGGGGCTTTAGTCCCTGCTATCTGGGTTTTCTGGAACGGTGGCAGGTGCGCGCCTATATTATCGTGCCGATTTTTGCCGGGGGGCAACTGTGGGGGCTGTTGGGCATTTACCAACACTACGAACCCCGCCTGTGGACGCGTCACGAGGTTAAGCTCTTACTCCAGGTGGGCAACCAACTGGGAACAGCGGTGCAACAGGCCGACTTGTTGCGACAAACGCAGCAGCAGGCCCAGGATCTCGCCCTGGCCAAGCGAGCCGCCGATGCCGCCAGCCAAGCCAAGGGCGAATTTTTGGCCAGCATGAGCCACGAACTCCGCACCCCCCTCAACGCTATCCTGGGCTTTACCCAAATTTTGAACGATGACCCCACCCTGAGCGTCGATCATCGTCGTCTCATCGGCATTGTGAACCGCAGCGGCAATCACCTCTTGGGGTTAATTAACGATGTGTTGTCCCTTGCCAAAATCGAGGCCAACAAGGTCACTCTGGAGGAAGAATCCTTCGACCTCCAACACCTGTTGCAGGGGGTGAAGGATATGCTGCAAATTAAAGCTGAGGACAAGGGTCTTTACCTCTTGGTGCCGCCCTCCGATTATTGGCCGTCAGGGACAGCCCAGGCTACGCCCACCGTCCAGCAACTGTGGGCCGATGCGGGTAAGCTCCGGCAAATTTTGATCAACCTGGTGGGCAATGCCATTAAATTTACGGCCCAGGGCAGTGTGGTGGTGCGATCTCGCCTAGAACCCAGCCCAGCCATCGTGGCGGATACGGAGATCGCCAAGTCCCATCGTCTGGTGATCGACGTGCAGGATACCGGGGTGGGCATGGCCCCAGAGGAACTCCCAAAGCTCTTCCAGCCCTTTGAGCAAACCCAGTCAGGGCGTCGGACAGCGGAGGGCACGGGCCTAGGGCTATCCCTCAGCTACAACTTTGCCAAGCTGATGGGGGGCGACATTCGAGTCGAGAGTACACCGGGCGTCGGATCGACCTTTACCATCAGCCTACCCGTGGGCCTCACCACCCTCGACACCGCCCCCCCGAATCCCGCACCCACGGAGGATTCGGCCTACTTCCCCATCCTGCGCCTAGGGGATCAGTTCATGGGCCAGCGGATTTTAGTGGTGGATGATGGAGTGGAAAGTCGGCTGTTGATGCGCCACTGGCTAGAGTCGGCGGGGTTTGAGGTCTGCGAAGCCAGCAACGGCCTAGAAGCCCTCGACCTGTGGGCCAACTGGCACCCCCACCTGATCTGCTTAGACATGCGGATGCCCGTGATGGATGGCTACGAGGTGGCGCGACGGATTCGGCAAGCGGATCCTAGGAGCCCTTCCCCCGGTGCAGGGCAAGAACCTGGCCTGAAGGGACAGAACCCACCCGATCCAGTCATTGTGGCGGTTACGGCCAGTGTGTTTGAGGAACAAAAGGCGGACTGCTTGGCGGCGGGCTGCGACGAAGTATTGCCCAAGCCCATCCAGCGGGAGGTGCTGCTACAGCACATTGGGCGCTGGCTAAACCTGGCTTACCAACACGCCGAGGTACAGCCAGCGCTAGACTTGAAACGGGAGTCGATGTCCCTGAGAAATCGTCCCCTCATTCCGGCGGACTTTGAGCATCTACCCGCCGACTGGCTGACCCAACTGCGTCAGGCCGCCCAAGCCGCCGATGATCGTCGGGTGCAGGAATTGATCGCCGCCCTGCCTCCCCAGCAGCACGTCCTTGCGGATCAGTTAGCCCAGTTAGTTGATGATTTTCGCTTAGACATCATCCTAGACTTAACTGCCGTGCCCACCGCCTAGCGCCCCAGCCCTAACCCTTCATCCCCCAAGCCTGGTAATTCCCCCTACCTGCCCCGCTGGAACGTTCCCTTCGGGGCAGCAGTTTTGATCCTCGTTCATTCTCTGTAGACCGTATGATCACCACCGATGCCCTCGCGACCGAGGATGTGGATATTCTATTGGTAGATGATATCCCCGACAATTTGCGGGTGTTGTCTACCATCTTGGAGGGCCGGGGATACCACTGTCGCAAGGCCATTAGCGGATCCATGGCGATCCAGGCCGTTGCTGCTCGCCCGCCGGATTTAATGTTGCTGGATATCACTATGCCCGCCATGGACGGGTTTGAGGTGTGTGAGCAACTCAAGGCCGATCCCCATACCCAGAGCATTCCGATTATTTTTCTCACCGCCCGCGATGCCGAAGCCGAAAAGGAACGGGCCTTTGGCCTCGGAGCCGCCGACTACATCGTCAAACCCTTTAAGGTGTACGAAGTGTTGCTACGGGTGAAGCACCAAATCAACCTACGACGGCAGCAGCACCAGCTTGAACACCAAAACCAACTGCTCCAGCAAGAAATTCGGGAACGGCAAACCGTGGAGGCTGAACTGCGCTACCAACGCCAACGCTCGGAGGAACTGCTGGCCAATGTGCTGCCCTTCCAAATTGCCCAACGGCTGAAGGAAAATCAGAAAGCGATTGCTGACTATTTTGACGGCGTCACCATCCTATTTGCCGACCTAGTGGGCTTTAGCCGAGCCTCGGCCCAAATGTCGCCCAGCGACCTGGTGCGCCAACTCAACCGCATCTTTTCCCGCTTTGATGAACTGGCCACCCGCTACGGCCTGGAAAAAATCAAAACCATTGGCGATGCCTACATGGTGGCGGCGGGGGTGCCCATCCCTCGGCTAGACCATGCCCAGGCCATCGCCCAAATGGCCCTAGATATGCAGGCCACCATTAGCGACTTCCGCCGTCCCGATGGCCAACCCTTTCAATTGCGGGTGGGGATCCATTCCGGCAGTCTGGTCGCCGGGGTGATCGGCATTCGCAAATTTAGCTACGACCTCTGGGGCGATACCGTCAACATCGCCAGTTTTATGGAATCCAGCGGCGAGGCAGGCAAAATTCAGATTTCCGATCCCACCTATGCCCTACTGAAGGAAGACTTCATCTGCGAACCCAGGGGCCACCTCACCCTCAAAAGCGGCGACCCCATGGCCACCTACTGGCTGGCCTCCCAATCTTCTCTCCCTTCGGTAGACCACCCAGATCTGAGGCCGGGGGGCTAAGGGAATGAACCGCCACCATCCCCGCCGTGGTAATGTTGCTGTCCCCAACAGGCGGTGCCATGCCTGGAAATAGCGTTTTCTGAATAGTGTGGCCAGAGGGCCTCGGTGTACAATTTTTTGGCCCTGATCCCTACGACCTGAAGTTGTGAGGCTGGCTACCCATGCAAAGTCCTGCTCTCAATCGCCGCACTTTCTTGAAAACCTCTCTGGCTGTCGCCCCTGCTGTCATGTTGTCTTCCCACGCTCTAGACGCCCTCGCGGCTACCCCCGGCAAGCGAATGTTCTCCATCCTCCACACCAACGACATGCACTCCAACGTGGTGGGGGTGGGGCCGCTGCAAGACTACACGCCGCTACAGTTGGGCGACGACCAAACCAAGGGCGGCTATGCTCGCCTGGGGGCGTTGATTGCCCAGCGCAAGGCCGAACTCGGGCAGCTTGGCCCTGTTTTGGTGCTGGATGCCGGGGACTTTAGCATGGGTACCGCTGTAGCCGCTGCCTGCCGAGAACTGGGGGCAGAACTGCAACTGATGGCCGCTATGGGCTACGACGCCACCACCTTGGGCAACCACGAGTTTGACCTGGGGCCAGATGGCTTGGGGCAGGCCATTCAGCGGGCGGCGGATGCGGGCGAGATTCCGGCCATTGTGGTGACGAATAGCGATGTCAGTGCCGACTCGGAACGCTTGGCTGACCTGCAAGACCTGACCCAGCGGGGGGTGCTTCAGCCCTACCGGATCATTGAGCGGGGTGGGCTGCGGTTTGGCCTAGTGGGCATCATTGGCTACGACGCCTTTAAGTACGCGGCGGATGTGGGTGCCGTGACCTTTGGCGACCCGATTGAAACGGCCAGGGCGGCGGCGCAACGGCTGAAGCGGCAGGACAAGGTGGATGTGGTGATTGCCCTTAGCCATGGGGGCGTGGTGAAGCGCCCGGATGGGTCTTTCCAGGGGGAAGACCTGAACCTGCTGGAGGCCATTCCTGAACTCGATTTGGTGATTGGTGGCCATACCCACAGCGAACTACGGGAGCCGCTTTTGGTGGATCATCGCCCCGTGGTGCAGGCGGGCAAGTATGGCGAACACCTGGGCGAACTGGTGCTGAGCCTAGAGGAGGGCCGAGTGACGGTGGAGTCCTATCGGCTGATTCCGGTGGATGACCAAATTCAGGGCGATGCCGCCATTCAGGCCCAGGTGGAACGCTTCCTGCGACAGTCGGGGGAGATCACCTTTGCCCCCCGTGGCTATGCCACCAGCCAACCCCTGGTGATGATCACCGAAGACTGGCCCATGGACTACGGGGATATTGAATCCGGCACGCCCCTGGCCAACGTGGTGACAGATGCCCTACGCCTTGCTACCAACAGCCAAATCGCCTTCACCGCCAACGGGGCCATTCGGGCTGGGCTAACCAAGGGCAACACCGGGGTGCAAACGGTGTACGACATCTTTACCCTGGCTCCCCTCGGCAACGGCATTGTGGATCCCACCGCTGGCAGTGCCATGGTGAAGGGCTATTTCACGGCGGCGGAGATCAAGAACATCCTGGAGTTTCTGCTCATCGACGATCCCAACCATCCCGGCGAATACTACCCCAGAACCTCCGGCCTGCGGTTCTACTACGACCCTAGCCGCCCCCGCTTTGACCAAGTTACCGCCCTAGAACTGGGCAACCTGGACGACGGCTACACCCCCCTCGACCTCGCTGCCCCCACCCTCTACAGCTTTGCCACCAGTTTGTACATCGGCTCCATTCTGGTGTACATTCCCCAACTGACTAAAGGCGCGTTGCCCCTCCAGCCCAAACAGGCCGATGGTAGCCCCCTCACCCGCAAAGACGAGGCCATCGTTGACCCCAGGGAATCCACCAGCCCCTACGTTCTCCCCGCCACCACCCACCTTGGTGCCGACCTCGCCGCCATCAATGCCGCCAGCCGCGAAATTAAAGAATGGCAAGCGATTATGGATTACCTAGTCAACCTGCCCACCAAAAATGCAGATGGTCTTTCCATGCTGGTGAAAGATGACCATGCTAGGGAAGTCCGGGGCATTAAGGCTCGTTAAATAAAACCGATTCCGCCCAACCCTACGCCGGGGGGACGGTAACGCTAGTTTTGATTAGAGCCTGAGATTGTTGTATGGGGAGGATTCCAGCAATGTTAAGAGAAATCTTAAGTTGCAGGACATCTAGGGGATCGAGTATTTATACTGGTTCTTAGCCTCTTGTCCATAGAAGCTAATAGCTACGAGAACTGGAAAAGAAAGAATGTCTCTTATTTCACAAGGAATTGCAAAAGGTTTAATTAAACTTGATGATGAACAAAAATACATTACTTATGTTCATCAGGGAAAGAAAAGAAACTATGCAAATCCTGAAGAGAAAGTACAGGCAGAAACATTTCTTGAACTAATTCAAACCTATGGCTATGACGCCAAACGAATTCGCTTGTTTGTGCCTGTCACTATGGGGTCATCTGTTAGGTAGTGCATTAATGCACGGGACAGAGGAAAATCAGGCTACGCCACCACGATAATCAGGGAGACAAACGCATGGCCATCGAGATGACCTGTCCGACCTGTGGGTCTCACGATATCTCCAAGAACGGCACCAGCCATCGCGGGAAGCAAAATTACAAGTGCCGGGACTGTGGCCGTCAATTTGTG
>NZ_JACJRS010000062.1 GCF_014697375.1 Phormidium sp. FACHB-1136 | reverse complement strand
AACGTATTGCGACTGATCTGCAAGACACGAGCGACGTGGCTCTTGCGCTCACCTCGGTCAACTGCGGCAACGGCCTTTACTCTTAAATCCACACTGTAGGGGGCAGGCATCGGGGTTCAGGGGCGGAAACAACATCCCTATTCTGTCCTAATCAGTCTCCGGGCTGCAATACCAACCTCAGTTCCGCCCTCGGCACCCAAACCCTCGCCGCCAATACCCTGCTGCTCCAGGTGGTGATGCTCTCCGCCTACTTTATCGATGGCATTGCCTTTGCCACCGAAAGCTTTGCCGGACGCTACTATGGCAGTGGCAACGGGGCCGAATTGCGTCGCTTACTCTGGGTGGGTGGCAGCACTAGCGTCGGGTTAGGGCTCACCTTTGCCCTCGCCGTTAACCTATTTCCCCAGACGCTTTTCGGCCTCCTCACCAGCCACGATACCGTCATTGCCACGATGGAAACCTACGTCGGCTGGTTGCTTCCCATTTTGGGCCTAGGAGCCATCGCCTATATGCTAGACGGCTATTTCCTCGGGCTCACCGCTGGCAAAGTGCTCCGCAACGCCACCCTCCTCGCCGCCGGAGTCGGATTTTTCCCCCTGGCCATCCTGTCCCAACAGGTCGGTAGTCCTCACCTCCTCTGGCTGGCCCTCGCTGGATTAATGACGGGCCGAGCCCTCACCCTTCTCTGGGCTGTCCCCACGTTTCTCCGTTGATTGTGAGGAAACGGGCATCTTTAAAATGGGCGCTATCGTGGAGGCCGACCCTAGCCGTCGCCCTATCTAACCGACCTAGCGAGCGGTGAACCCATCCCGCCATGGCCGGAATGTTCTGCCAACGCAACATTCGTTAACATCTTCGGGCCTACTTCGGCCAATCGATAGGATAATGATCAGAGCCAAATCCAGGTAGTCTGTGCTGCCTGGATTCTTAAGTTTTAGGTATCTGCGAGGAAAGTGCTTTGGTCAGTACAGCCCCATTAAAAACATCGAAATCCCAAGAGATTTTTACCGCCGCCCAAAATCTGATGCCGGGGGGGGTTAGCTCTCCGGTGCGGGCCTTTAAGTCGGTGGGGGGTCAGCCCATTGTCTTCGACCGGGTCAAGGGGGCGTACATCTGGGATGTGGACGGCAACCAATATATCGATTACGTGGGCACCTGGGGGCCTGCCATCTGCGGCCATGCCCACCCCGAAGTGCTCTCGGCCCTGGCGGCGGCGCTGGAGAAGGGCACTAGCTTCGGCGCACCCTGCTATCTGGAAAACGTGCTGGCGGAAATGGTGATCCAGGCCGTGCCCAGCGTGGAAATGGTGCGCTTTGTGAACTCCGGTACCGAAGCCTGTATGGCGGTGCTGCGGCTGATGCGGGCCTACACCAAACGCGACAAGGTGATTAAGTTCTCCGGCTGCTACCACGGCCACGCTGATATGTTCCTGGTGCAGGCCGGGTCTGGGGTGGCCACCCTCGGTCTGCCCGATTCCCCTGGGGTGCCCAAGGCGGCCACCAGCGACACCCTCACCGCCCCCTACAACGACCTGGAGGCGGTGAAAGCCCTGTTTGCCCAAAATCCGGGCGCAATTGCCGGGGTAATTTTGGAACCCGTGGTCGGCAATGCGGGCTTTATTACTCCCGATGCCGGATTCCTGGAGGGGCTGCGCGACCTCACCCGTGAAAACGACGCCCTGCTGGTGTTTGACGAAGTGATGACCGGGTTCCGGATTGCCTACGGCGGTGCCCAGGCCAAGTTCAACGTCACCCCCGACC
Organism: Phormidium sp. FACHB-1136; assembly: GCF_014697375.1. Classification (GTDB taxonomy): domain Bacteria; phylum Cyanobacteriota; class Cyanobacteriia; order Phormidesmidales; family Phormidesmidaceae; genus Nodosilinea. Next base: position 30,875 of record NZ_JACJRS010000062.1, on the reverse strand, counting down.
TCACCACCATGGGCAAGGTGATCGGCGGCGGTCTGCCCGTAGGGGCCTACGGCGGTCGGCGCGAAATTATGGAAATGGTGGCCCCCGCTGGCCCGGTGTATCAGGCGGGCACCCTCTCCGGCAACCCCCTAGCCATGACCGCAGGCATCAAAACCCTGGAACTGCTCCAGCGCCCCGGCACCTACGAGGAACTGGAACGGCTGACGACCAAGCTCAGCGAAGGTCTGCTGCAAGCCGCCCGTGAAGCGGGTCACGAAGTTTGCGGCGGTCACATCAGCGCCATGTTCGGCATGTTCTTCCACCCCGGCCCCATCACCCGCTACGAAGAGGCCAAACTGTCCGACCTGGATAAGTTCAGCCGCTTCCACCGGGCCATGCTAGAGCGCGGCGTGTACCTCGCCCCCTCCCAGTTCGAGGCCGGATTCACCTCCCTGGCCCACACCGATGCCGATATCGACGCCACCCTCGCCGCCGCCCGTGAGGTGTTCGCGATTCTGTAGGGTGTAACCTCCCTGCTTAGGCGCGGCCTCTGAGGATCGGGGCAAGTTAGGTGCGATAAGGTCGCGAATGGCTCCTATGCTTAGCTTGCCCTCCCCCCCAGCCCCTCTCCCAGGGGGGAGAGGGGGGCCGGAAGCGGCCTTCAAAGTCCCTCTCCCAACTTGGGAGAGGGATTTAGGGTGAGGGGCAGACTAAGTTCAGGAATATCTCACCAATTGCAGCAGCCCAGCAACGCTCAGATCAACACATAAGGGCGGGCTGATCTCTACCATCGCGTCATTCAACCGACGTGACTCAACCGATCCAAATTTATACCCATTCCTGATGACATGGCGACCTCTGACCCCACGGCTTCGGGCCTTTCCCTCAAGCGTTTGGCCCTGATTGTTGTTACGGCCCTGGTGTCTCTGGTGCTGGCACAATCGCTGTTTAATAGCCTGACCGAGCCCCAGGTGGCCAGTCAGCTTCAGCTTTACCAAACGGACTTACTGCTAGAAAGTAGCGCCTGGGATGGGGCTGGATTGCCCCCCGACCAGTGGCCTTTGCTGCGCCAAGGGTTGCTGGGAGAAGACCCCATCGCCACCGCCCAAAAGCAGTACGAATCCGTTCGCGAAGAAGCCACCACCCTAGCTCAGGCGGCTCCACCCCTTCCGGCCAACCTAGGGGAATCGGCCAACGACGGCAAACCCCTGCCCCGCCGCCAACAAACCGCCCTGGCCCAACAGCAAACCTTGATATCAGAACTGGATTTGCGCCTAGGTTTGATGGACGCCGCCCAGGATAATCTCCCCGCCGCCCTAGACCGCTGGAAGCAAGTCCAAACTAGCGACACCGCCCCCGCCAACCGAGTCCGCACTGCTGATACCCTCACCCGCCTGTGGCAAGCGGAAACCGCCCTGCCCGAAGATGAAGCATGGCTGCGGCAATCCCTAAATGGCTGGTTTGAGACCCGCGCCTTGGAACAACTCTATCGGGTCGAAAATCGGGAGGGCGACCGTCAACAACTGCTTGACCAAGAGCAAACCACCGCCCAAGACCAACTGGTGAAGTTAGCCCTAGTGGGGACGTTACCCGTTCTGGGAACTATCCTGGGCGTTGGTATCCTCCTAGGACTCAGTATCCAATGGTTCCTCAAGGGGGATCGCTCCCTGCTGCGTCGCCCCGCCAGCCCCGAATGGTCAATTCCTTGGGACGGTGAAACGATCTGGCAAGTGCTGATTGTGGGTTTCTTCTTTGTCGGGCAAATTCTGCTGCCCTTGATCCTCGGGGGTCTGGGCCTCAGCGGTGCCGCCCTCAGCAGTCGCGGACGGGCGCTGTTTTCCCTCACCTACTACCTGCTAATGGCCGCCGGAGGCTTGGGAGTTCTGTGGCTTTCGGTGCGGCCCTATCGTCCTCTTCCAGCGGGACTGTTCCGGATCAGGTTTTCCCTATCTGGCATTCTTTGGGGCATGGGCGGCTATCTGGTGGCCCTACCGCTGATGTTGATGGTGGCCCTGCTGAATCAGCAGATTTGGCAAGGCCAGGGAGGGAGTAATCCCCTACTGCAAACGGTGTTGGAAGAACAGGATCCCGTTGCCCTGATCGTCTTTTTTGCCACCGCCGCCATTGCCGCCCCGCTATTTGAAGAAACCCTGTTTCGCGGATTTCTGCTGCCCTCGTTAACTAAGTATATGACCGTGAGCTGGGCTGTGGGCCTGAGTGGCCTCATCTTCGCCGCCGCCCACCTCAGCCTTTCGGAGGTGCTGCCCCTCACCCTACTAGGCTGCATTCTAGGCGGCGTCTACAGCCGTTCCCGCAACCTGCTCTCCCCCATGGTGCTCCACAGCCTTTGGAATAGCGCCACCATGCTGGGGCTGTTTATCCTGGGGGGGTAGCCCATCCTCAGATTTATTGTCGGATACAAAACTGCGAGCCGTCCTTTGCTATACTAATACACCGAAGGCGGCGACATAGCCAAGTGGTAAGGCAGAGGTCTGCAAAACCTCCATCCCCCGGTTCGAATCCGGGTGTCGCCTTTGATATCCAGACCCGATGGACGGTGACACTTTACTGGTCATCGGGGGCAGATGAGTGTCATCGACCTCGCCCCTACGGTTTGTCGGCCTGGGAATCGGGGGGTTCTGGTTCGGATTTGACGGATCAGTCTTGTCAGTCAACCAGCTTCCCCGATCTGATTGTAAGCCGCATTTCACCAAGGGGGATGGGGCGCTGTTCCATGGGCAAGTGCTAGGGGTAATACGGCATTTGTTGGGTGAGTCTGGCGAGGTGAATCCGATAGTTGGCATCTCCCTAAGGTGGGAAGACGGGGTAGGAAGATCTATGCTCTGCTAAGGGGATGATCCATGCCCTAGGGCGTTTGAATTGAGGAGTGGGTGGTGCGGGGATTTTTGATTGTGGTGGTGGGGTCGCTAGGACTGGCGATGCAAAATGTGCTGCTGCGGGTGGTGTTTTCAGAAAGTTCTATCCTGGGCTGGTTTGATTGGGGCGGCTTTTTGCCACCGAGTTTATCCAATTCCCTGCTGATGCTGCACCTGCGGTCCATCCTGATTCTGCCAGCGGTGATTGTGCTGTCCTATCGGCTGTATCCCACGACGACCCAAGCCCTCAAGCAACTGCTTCAGCCAGAACTGCGCCCAACGCTGCGGCTGTCGATCATTAGCAGTAGTTTTTTGTACTTGGCGATGGCACTGTTGTTTGTGGCCATTGCCAGCATTCCCGCCGGGGTGGCCACGGTGCTATTTTTCATGCATCCGGTGATTACGGGCCTATTAACCTGGCTGGTGTTTGGCCGTCGGCCCAGTCGGCTACGGCTGGTAATAACGGTGGGGGTGATGCTGGGAAGTTTGCTGGTGGTACCCAGCTTTGCGGGGGGGGCTGTGGGGGCCACGGGTCTGGGGGTAGGAGCCGCGTTGGGGGCTAGCGTCGCCTATTCCCTCCAGGGGGTGCAGGCGCAGATTTGTTTTCGCCACATTCACCCTGTCCCCTTCACCCTAATTAATTTTGCGGTGATGGCCATCTGGTCTACGATCAGTCTGGCTTTTATCCAGATCGAAGTGCCCCCAGAACGATGGGCGGTGCTGTGGGGACTGGGGGCGGTGGCAGCGGTGCTAACCCTGCTGGGGCAGCTTTGCTACAACATCGGTATCCATTTGGTGCAGGCGGCATCCATGTCCATCGTGGCGGTAAGCAACCCTGTCTTGACCGTGATCCTGGCTTGGCTGTTGTTGCAGGAAAGCCTCCAGGGACGGCAGATCATCGGCATGGTGCTGGTGGTGGTGAGTATTGTTGCCCTCGGTCAGGATCAGGCCCGTCATCAAAACACCTCTGCGGCCTAGGGCAGGGGACGTTGACTTTTGGTGAAATGAACTATAATAGGGGGTAGCCTATCCTGTCGTTCTAGCTAAAAGTTGGCCCCTGTGTTTACTACTCTTTCTCCCTCTCCCGCTGTTTTGCCTGGGCGTTTAGACCTGTTTGAGGCCATTGAGGATCTTAAAAAAGAGCTAAATGCCGTTATTCTGGCCCATTACTACCAAAATCCGGATATTCAAGATGTGGCGGACTATATTGGCGATTCTCTGGGGTTATCGCGACAAGCCGCCGAGACCAATGCCGATGTGATCGTGTTTGCTGGAGTTCACTTTATGGCGGAAACTGCCAAAATTCTGAACCCCACCAAACAAGTGCTGCTGCCGGATCTGGAGGCCGGATGCTCGTTGGCGGACAGTTGCCCACCGGATGCCTTTGCCGCTTTCAAGGCTCAGTATCCGGGGCATTTGGTAATTTCCTATATCAACTGTACGGCCCAGATTAAGGCCATGAGCGACATCATCTGCACCAGCTCCAATGCCGTGAAGATCGTCCAGCAAATTCCCGCCGACCAGCCAATTATCTTTGCCCCCGACCAAAATCTAGGCCGCTATGTGATGGAGCAGACCGGGCGCGACCTGGTGCTGTGGCCAGGAAGCTGCATGGTGCACGAAACCTTCTCTGAAAAAAAACTGGTGCAGTTGCAGATGGAGTATCCTGACGCTGAAATCATCGCCCACCCCGAATGCGAATCGGCGGTGTTGCGCCACGCCCACTACATTGGCTCCACCACCGCCCTGCTGAACTACGCCCAGGCCAGCCCCAAACAGCAATTCATTGTGGTGACGGAGCCGGGCATCATTCACCAAATGGAGAAGGACGCCCCCGGCAAGCGGTTCATCCCCGCCCCGCCCATGGCCTCCTGCGCCTGTAATGAGTGCCCCCACATGCGGCTGAATACCCTCGAAAAGCTCTACCTAGCCATGAAAAACCGCCAGCCCGAAATTACCCTGCCGGAGGATTTGCGCCAAGCGGCCCTGACCCCCATGCAGCGCATGTTGGCGATGAGTGTGTAGGCGGGCTAGACGGTTCGAGGCATTGGATGACCAGGCACTCACCGAGGGAGACCCTAGCGGCAGGTGCCCCGGCCCCATTGGCCGTCATAGCCGACGGACACTTGATCACCAAGTTGGGCGGGATTGGGGGAAAGGTGGACTAACGTAACGCTGGCCATCTCCTGCACTGAACCGCGCCAAATCGCTTGCCCCTGGGCATTTTTGCCGTCATAGCTGAGGAAGGATTCGGCAAACACCTCCCCTGTGGCAGGGCGCTTCAGCTCAATACGCGAAAATCCGGCCTCACGGGTAAAGTAAACCGTAAAATCAATATCGTTCACGGTGATCGACCCGGTACAGGTCATTTCTAGGTTGTCCTGGTTGGGTTCCTCCGGTGGAACAGCGGCGGAACCGGGCACGGGGGTGGCATCGGGTGCGGCGGATCCGTCTGGAGGCGTGGCGGGATCTGGGGTGGCCATCGCTTCTGGGGCGGGGTCTGGGCTGGGCTCCGTTGCGCCTTGGGGTTGAGATCCGCCATTGCAGGCCACCATCCCCATTCCCAACAGTAGCAACGTTCCCATCAAAACAATCCGTAATTTGATCACTCGGCTCAGTCTCCTTAGTATTGCGCGAGGCCGAATCAACTTATAGCGTGCAATCCTACGAATTCCATAGGACGCCTGGATGGTTTTCCTCGTGCCGCCTATTCGCTCCAAAAGTCCTGCAATGTGCTTGTTAACTGCTCAACCAGGTTGTCGGACTCGGAAACGGCATTGTCTTGCTCAATGCGCTGCACGGTATCAGCGGGCAACCCTAGGAGGGTGATCAACTGTTGGTAGGCGTCGGCTTCCTCTGCGTTTACCCGTGCCTCGTCAGGGGTGCGGGCACTGGCATTGATCACCTGATACCCCAGGGTGAGTACCAATTCTTTTTCGGCGGGATCGGTGATCCGGGGCACCAACTCGTTGAGGGGAATATTTTGCATCAGGTAATCCCGCAGTTCGGCCCGCAGGGATTCTCGATGGGCCTCGCCCTGGGCAAAGAGGTGGCTAAACTGATCCAACATCACCTCCACTTCTTCATCGGCCAAATGCCCATCGCTCCAGGCCATGGTGGCGGCAATGCGAAGGAGGGTCATCTGAGCCGGACTAATGGAGGGCGGCGGTGGGGGCTGTACCGACATAGGAATCTCCACAAGGACTAGGGAACCTTGAGAACTACGGAATAGCCAGGGTTCTCAAAGAAACAAAAAATGTATTAAAAGTGACCTTACCACGGCCCTTTTCGCAGCCTTGGCAATGTCATCAATCTCCATAAATCCACGAAAAACGCAACGACTCCCGACTCCCAACTCCCGACTCCCGACTATTTACCCCTGCCACACCAACAGGAATCATGGCGGCGGGGAAGCATCGGCGGCAATGGATCGCCATCCACGTAGAGCCTGCGATCTGGTTGTTTTACAACGCGAGAAGGCGGTGTAGCGGGATCTCATCCCAACGCTGACTTGACCCATGTTCTGGGCGATTGCCTACAGAAAACTCGAAACCCACCTTATCCCCATCCACAGCGCTGGATCTGGCCGTATACACCTGGATCTGGCCGTATACACCAGGCTCTAACCCTCACCATAGGCTTGGCAGGCGCTTAAGATCCGACGGTAGCCAGAACGATGGCTATCTCGATGATTGGCAGGGTTTGCCTCAACCGCCATAGATCTCCATCCATCGTCCCAGCTCTTGAACAAACCGATCCCGCAGATCGGCAGGGCTGGCGATGAGGCAATCCACTCCATAACGGCGCACGTCTCGCAGAAACCAAAAGGTATTGCTAATGCGCCGCACCACTCGCCGCCGTTGGGTTTCGGGTTGCCACTCATTGATGATATCGGCCTTGGTTTTAGATCGATAACCCAAGGCCAACCCACCGACTAAAAAGAATTCCACTTCAAGGTAGCTGAGTTCTGGCTGCCACAGCCCCGCCGCTGGGGAAATCACGGCCTCGTCGGGAATGCGGTCTAGGCGTAAGGTCCAGTTGTGATGCAGGGGCTCTATATCCTGGTTGCCCTCGGTTTCGTCGCACCAACAGTGGAGGTACTGGTGGTCTTCGTAGCGCTCAATTTTGGCATGGCGCACGGTGAAGTGCCACACTCGATTGGCCGCATCCTGGTAAGTGAGACGAAAGGGGCGCTGCTGGCGAATGCAGCGGTTAATCTCAATCCGCCAAGGAACACCGGGGCAATCCACCCAGGCTTGGAGTTCCTGGCGCAGCGGGTAGTTCAACTCACTCCGCTCCAGCAAGAGATGGGCCAGGGTCAAGGCTTCATCCCAATAGCCCTCGTCCTTCAGCAGATTGAGGCCACGGGTGAGACTGTCGATGCGCGATTTATCCCAATCGTGGTTCGCCGCCAGCCGCAGTTCCCCCTTCGCAATGGCCTTCAGCAACTTGGAGATATTGGGCCGATCTCCCCACTGTTGACCAAAATCTAGCGCCAACTGCTCTAGCTGGGCCTTTTCGGTTTCATCAATCGACAACGTAATGGAACGTTTTTGGCGGGTCATGGCCGACGGCAATCTAAATGTACGTACACTTTCTCGTTACTTCCCTTGATTCTTCCATCATACTTCTGCCAGTATGGAGCTAAGCAAGCAAGTACGTGTACTTTGTAAATGCAGATAAAGATCCGTTAGCGAACCATTCTGTTTTGTGTCTTTTTGTAGGGACGCTCCCTATTTACACCATCGATTGGGATTAATGCAGAGGAATGGCGGCAGGGTGAGGGTCTAGGGACAAAACGATTGGGTCTGGGGCAAGGCGATGGAGGGAAAGGACGATGGCAGTGGAAATCTTGCGAAAGAAATTTACGGTCGGTCAATACCACCAGATGGCTGAGGCGGGCATTTTGACGGAGCGCGACCGGGTTGAGCTACTTCAGGGAGAGATTATTGAACTGTCACCCGTGGGTAGGCAGCACGCAGCCTGTGTGGATCGGTTGACTGAGCTGTTTGTACTGGGGTTGTCGGCTAGGGCCATGGTGCGGGTGCAAAGCCCGATTCGGCTGGGCAATAACTCAGAGCCACAGCCCGATGTGACCATTCTGCGACGACGACCCGATTTTTATGCCGAGGCCCACCCCCAAGCCCCGGATGTGTTGGCCCTGGTAGAGGTTGCCGATACAACGGCTGAGTTTGACCGCACGGTGAAGGTGCCGCTCTATGCCCAAGATGGCATTGCCGAGGTGTGGATTGTAGACCTGAAGGCGGGTGAGGTGGAAGTCTATCGTGAGCCTAGGGCTGATGGCTATGGGCAGATACTCAGGTTTCGGCGGGGAGATGGGCTAAGTTTTCAGGCGTTTGCGGATGCTCAGTTCACAGTTGATCAGATTTTGGGTTGAAGGGGTTCACGGCCTTCCAGGGTTACAAGCTTGAATCGTCAGTTAGCTAGGAGTTGGTCAAGATGTACTCACATTTGCGGAAACACCTAAAAATCAAGGCCAGAGCAAGCCCTGGCCTCCAATCCCTAAGAGGGTTTATTGAGCTAAGTGGGAGACTCTAAGTTACGTGGCACTTATTTCAATCCCTAGGCAGGGCTTGGAATCCGCTTAGAGCCAGGGTTACAGTCTACCTTACACTCAGTCTCTCGAGTGAACTTAATAAGTAAAGTGACACTTAACGTTTTTTGCTGCTAGCATGAGGACGCAGACCCAAGGCATCCTCAGGATTCTGCATAGGCAAATGCCTAGCCCCCTGTAGGTATGCCCTATCTAGGAGCAGCGTCTTATGGATTACTGGGGCACTAAGAGCAGGCGATTGGCTACATACCGAGAAATGCGTGAGCAATGCGAGCGAGAGCTAGCTCAGCTAGATCGACTCATTCGAGAAGAAGAATATGAGCCGTTTCCAGATGGAGAAGGAGATGTGATTACTTGGATGGACTATCTAGAAAAGGCCATAGATCAAGAGAAATAGGCGAACTCAAGCCGCATTGAGTCGCAATTTCACCTTTTGTACCGTCCTCTGTGGAGATGGATTTGGAACAATGCGTTCAAGAATTCTTGGTCGATATCAACCACCAGAAACGATAGATGAGCAGTATTTTTACAAGGTTAGGCCAGAGCTATATAAGAACCACACTGGTCATGCTCAACATGGCAGCCGTCAAGGACGCAGCCTAGCAGAGCATCTTGATTCAGCTTGTCAGTTTGTCTTGACTGTGAGCAAAATCGCTCAGGTACCTGACGATAAAAGAGCGATCATCCTTGCCGCGACAGCCGTTCATGATCTCAACAAACTAGATCCAAAGGAGAGAAATGTAAAAACGCTAGCCCGTGATCGCGACTTTTTAAAAGCACAACTCGAACGAGCTGGTGTAGCTGATTGGGTGAAAACTGATGAAGACTTGGATCTGGTGCGCCGCCTGATTGAACGCCACTCTGGGCACAATGCCAGCGATGGTATGCGCTTTTTGCCCGAAGATCCCAACATTAAGCGCTGGGCCGCAATGCTCATAGGGGGCGACCTGTACGACTTGGGCATTCCCGAAGAACAGCGCATTCGCAAGGTCGAAACGGAACTGACGGTAGCCCTACAAAAGGATACTCACTTGTTCAAAGTGGGGCTGTCAGAAGACCGAGGTTACTTAACAGCTCTACTCTTGGCAGCTTGTGAAGAGGTTCTCTATGAGCGGGGACTGGCTACCTTATCTATTGATCCAGATGGTCAACTTTTTATGGGAGAATGCTTCCCTGAAGAAGATTTGATGATTGAGATTGCCCAAAAATGGCATCGAAAAATCAACCAGGTTTTCAGCGGCAACGTCGAGCAGTTGGTCAAAGCTAGTAAAGATGGCATCAAAGTTGATCCGAAAGCTGTGCAACAGAATCCCGATGCGGCTATTGAGCAGGTCGATGCTCTGCTGGTCAAAAAATTTAGTGGCTACAAAGCTGATAAAATTGCCCAGGATGTTCAAAAATACGGTGGTGAAGCTGGAGCCGTCGTCGTGGCAGCAGCAGCGGAACTGGGCTTGATACCAATTTCCAACGCTGAAGATTTCGCGATTTCGGAAGGACTCAAAGCAGCCTACCTCAGCTATCGAGAAGCCGATCTTAGCCCTAAGGATGCTTGGGATCGCATCGCTGAACAAGTTGAATTGACCCCTGATCAACGCATAGCTCTAGAGCCTTTCAATGCTCAGTATGGGCGATGCTTGTTTGCGGCCAAAGCCGTGCCCCAAGGTCAAGCAGCAATTGCCCCTCTGCTTCGAGATTCCTTTCAACTCCGACAAACTGAAGATACCTCCATTCCTCAAGAGTTAGTGGCGGCTGTTGCCCAGTTGCTTAATTTTGCTCATCCTTCTACCTGGCAAGGCTTTTCTGAACTCACTAGCTACATCGAGGCTAATCCTCGGCTGCGCTGCTCCTTGGGGCCAACGTCAACGGCTCAGGTCGAAGAGCTGATTTCCGCCAAGATGCCCCCAGAAACAAAGGTGCAGTCGTTCTCAAATCGGCTACCGGGTGGCATGAGTGCAGAACCAAAACGCCGAGGCGATGCGCTGTCAGCCCTAGGGTATCAACTGCTCACCGTCGGGGCTAATTTTCCGAAGGCCAGTAAGCAGGCTCCTTTATACCTTCACTTTGCTTTGCCCAAGGGATCTAGCAATGAGATGAAAATTCATTGGATCAAACAACTTAACCAGATAGCTCAGCATCATGAATTTGGCCCTGTCACAATTGATGAGTTAAAGCTTTACCAAAATCAGGAAATCATCTTTAAGCCAAATAAAGTGGTTGGATTGGCCTTACCTAGACGCCCTGAGTTTATTCATTCAACAGTCACAATTCCTATTGTTTGGGGTGATGTCAATAACTCAGTAGCTTTAATTAAATCTCTATGGTTAGGGCTTGAAATTAGCTTGGCGCTTGATGTTAGCTTTCCGCTTATCCTGAGTGCCAACTTGGAAATCCAACCCAGTTGGGAAGTTTTTGGACGTGTAGAAGGTATTCCGTCAACGCTACAGCCTCTGTTAGGCTCAGGTCAATATTTGCGTGATGGCCATTTACCGGAAGAAGAGAGACTCTCAGTCGTTACCGTTGAACGAGTCTTAGAACGTTTGAGGTGCCTAGGTCAATTGTCAGTAGCTGTAGCCAGTCTCCCTAAGAAGGATGATTGTCTGTACGATCTAGCCCGTTCAGCCAGGAGACCACTAGAGTTTTACCATGTCCTACTGCGCTGGCTATTGCGCGAACAGGAGAATCCCAATTTAGAAGCTGCCTGGATTCGCATTAAGGAACCTTTAACCCAACTTTTGGAGAGTCTGATGTCAGAAGAGCATGATCGTATTTCTAGTTATCTCAAAGAAGCAGCCAAACTAGCTGTAAGTAGTGACTTGAAGGGTAACTCGTTTCGGCGAACTGCTAAAGTAGAACCCTTCTCAGAGTTTATTAAATCTGTTCGATCTCGCAAGCCATATATGGATTGGGATACCATTTTTGCTGCGTTAGTTCAAAATTATCATAAACGTCTTAGTCGTATTAAAGACTACAAAATCGGCAATAAAAAACATGGAGAGATAAAGCAATTTTATGAGATCTTGAGACATCTATTTGATGAAGTTTATGACTCGCGATCAGAACGTCTCTTGGCAGATGGAAAAACCTTAGAAGCTGCCTATTTATTTTTTTGGGAAGAAGCTCATACTGAAAGAAAAAATCCAACTCAGACTTAGAATCACCTAGAAATTGAACAGGAGCAATCACAATGTCTATTGCAAAACTGCAACCCTTTCTCGCCACCAGCTACGAGAACTTTCCCAAGGGCCGCACCATTGGCGCTGTAGTGCTGCGAACTACTCAATCAGAAACTATCTTCCGCACGGAGGGTACTGGGGAACCTATGTGCAGCGAGTATGTACAGGCGGGTGTAGCAGACACCGCCACCATTCCCCGCCTAGTGATGACCAAGCGTAAGCAAATTGCCCCAGAGCGGCGCAAAGGTCGGGAGTTTTTGCGAGTTCACGAACTCTTATATCCAGACCCCAAAGGCAACTCTATCTGTTCCCTCAACACCAATGCGCCCTGTGAGATGTGTGTTGACTGCTTTCTCTATGGCTTTGCCGCTGGTGGCGAAGGGGCGCAGAAAAGCCGAGTATGGACAGAAGACGCCTTTAGTGTGCTGCCTTCCACAGAGTTGATTAGTGATCGCACCATCAACGCTATCTTTGAAACGGGCACCATGCGTGACGAAGAAGGTAAAGCCTCCACTGCTCTTAACACCAGCGAATATATCAAGCCAGGGGTTCACTTCCTTGATATTGTCACCTTCAAAGATGTGACGGCTGATGAACTTCGCTATGCTATTGGAAACATCTTGCTGACGACTCGCTATGGCGCTGTTTCTAGCCATGTGGGTCGTATGGAAAACCAGATTCTCGGTATTTTTGGCGGCATTGCAGAACTGCCTAGTTCTCTAGAACTGGTACAAGGTATTTATGACAAGCTACCTACTGATAAGCGCGAACATCCTCTCAATACGGGCGCTTTAGTGGACGCGACCCAAGCGGTTATCTCGACTTGGACAAGTAAGCGAGGGATTGCAATGCAGTTATCAGCTACCGAACTAGATGAGTTGATCGCTGACGTAGACCGTCATCTTTCGCTAGATGCCCAAGCTGCTTTCCTGAAGCGACTGAGTGAATCCTACGAACCCATGCGTAAGGTTAAAGCTGCATCCAAGAAAAAAGGCAAAAGCAAAGAGCAGGAGACCTAAGCTATGACGCAAGTTGAGCTAGAGCCTCAAACCACCCTGCCGCCCTATCAAACGGCTCAACTGATCGAGCTGTGGTGTGCGGAGCCTGTTTTCTTTGCCTCCAGAGAGCTATCAGACACTTACTACACCGAGGGCACCATCGGAAACTATGCCCTGGCCTATGCCCTCGGCTGGGCGCGATCTCCCTACCGCTTGCTGGGGGAAGCCACCGGACGACCCACCTATCTCGAAGACCTCACCCCTCTGGCAGGCCAGCGCTATATTCTCCCCGCTTGGCCTGTAGACACCTCAGCTTCCTTTCGCTTTGAGCGATTCAATGCCCTATCAGACTCTTACTGGTACGCCATGACCAATAACCGGGTGGCCATTGCAAGGGAAGACCTACCCCTAAAACGCACTGGCAAGAAGCCCAATACTTTTCGACCTAGCAATTTTCCCCAAACGGGTCGCCTACGAATGATTGAGCGAGGCAACCGCTTTCAAACGATTGCCTTTGGCGATGGCGAACTACCTGAATATATTCGGGTCGGCAAGTTTATGAGCAAAGTTAGGGTGGAAATCGTAAAGACAGTGAGTGTCACGGCCCACCCCCCAGGGGAATACAATTGTCATGCTTACCTCAACTCAGCCGATCTCCCCTCTGGCTTTGGCCTGTTGAGCTTTGACCTAATTTCAATCCCCCCAGCCTCATTGCTAAAAAATCTGCGATTTAGTGGAGCCGCATGGCAAGTAGGCAACTATACCCTCCCGGCCAACCTAGAATTTTGCGGAGGACGCAACCATGGATAGCCTTAAAATTCAGCTTGAACCTCGCAGCATTGCCACCTGTTCTAATCCTGACATGCCATCAGAATTACTCAATGCCTTTGAGCATGGTGTTCTCCAGCATCAAAACGAAGTCTACACGGCAGCTAGAAGTCACGACATCATTCTCGATTTAGCCCCTACAGGAACAGGTAAGACGAAAGCAGGCTTGAGCGTTATTCATCACAACCGTGAGCGCAATGCCATTTACATTGCCCCTACCAACGCCTTGATTGAACAGCAGACTGAATCCGCTCAAAAGTTTGTTGAGGCGGCTGGACTTCCCCATGTGGTTAAAGCTGCATCAGCAAGACATGTGAAAGCGTGGAGTAATGATCGGGTGGGTGATCGCTCAGGCGAGAAGCTTTACAATGTTCTTCGAGAGCCTGCCACTATTTTTCCAGAGTGTGCTGGTAGGCCGATTTTGCTAGTAACTAATCCAGATATCTTCTACTATTCGACATTTTTTGCCTATAATCGCCTGGATCGCAGTAATATCGCTAGTGCTTTTTATAGCAGCTTTGCAACTGTCATTTTTGATGAATTTCATCTCTATGACGCAAAACAACTCGTCAGCTTGCTATTTTATTTAGCTTTATCCCATTCCTTCGGCTATTTCCGAGATAATCGCAAGGTTATCCTTCTGACTGCTACCCCTGAAGAAGCTTGTGAAGCAGCACTTATGAAGCTTGAAGAAGCAGGCGTCAAGATTTACTGTGTTAATGGCGAAACGCAATCAGACAGTATGGCTCCTTCTCAAACCACTGTCAATCTAGAAATTCGTAAGCAATCAGAAAAGAAGACACTTATTCCAGAAATAGCTAATGAAGTTCTAACAAGATTGAAAGATAAACCTGATCAGTTTGGAGCTGTTATTTTAGATTCGCTTGATCAAGTCAATCAACTGAATAAGTGTTTATGTGATGCAGGAGCTGAACATTTACGTGGACGAATAACAGGCCCAGTTCAATCTCAGAATCAGCGACATACAGCAGCGCAAAGACAAGTTATTCTCGCAACTAGCACCGTAGATGTTGGATTTAATTTTGAGCGGGACACTGAATCTGAACGTCAGAATTTGGATTGGTTGATTTTTTCAACCCGTGATCGCTTCTCCTTTTGGCAACGGATTGGGCGAGTAGGCCGAGTCTTAGGCAAAAAGCAAACTGATGTGCCATCTAATGCAATTGCCTACCTTCCAGAGAAAGCCTGGGAAGAAGGTATCGAAAGTTTAGATTGCGCTGGTGGTCGAGAGTTTTTGAAGCAGACTCTCGAAACCCTAAATTGCATGAAACGCCCATTTCTAGAAATCTACTGGAAATCTGAGGCATTCCTAGAAATTGCCCGTCCACTAATTGAACTTGAGAATGCGCTCCATAACTTAGAAGAAGATCAGCTAGTTCAAGATTTGTACACTACTCTGCAAAAACTATTTGGTGGTTCTCGTTCTTGGAAGTATTACAAGCATCGAATGATGCAAATTATCACTGCTGAAGTATTGGCTAAAGCTTCGATCAAACCCAAGAAGGAAGGACAATGGTCATTCGTCAAGACCCTCTTCAAACAGCCTCCATATATACGTCAAAGCTTTATTAAGAAGTTCTTGGAATTTAACTATCCAGAGCAACTTGAAGCATTGAGCAGGCAGGAATTTTCGATAGAAGAACTTGAGAAGGAATTCAAGGATTATGAGGAGTCGGCTTTTGAACTAAAAGAATTTGCGATTTTCTGGAAGACAGTATGGTCACCTCTATTTCGATTTCGAGACAGTTTATTTGATAGCTTGACTATTTATGATCCACACTGCTTTCTCCTGGATGAGATTGGTGAGACTGCACTAGATCCGTTTCATCTGCTCAGATTCTATGAATTTGCATCTGATGATTCGCGCGTAGAATTAGTTGCACAAACTAAAGAACCTTATCAGATTAGCTTCAGTCTTCAGCTTGAAACTTCGCTTGATCACTTTGAATCCACCCAGTTAGGTAAACTATGGGCATACAAAAACTTGAGTCCTATTCGCAAAGCTGGCGAGTCCACAAGATCAACTGCATTTCCTAAACCTCTATTAGAAGCCTTAAAGAATAAATTAGTTCCGGGAGTTATTATTAAAGAATATGGTCAGAATAAATGGGCGATTATCAAACTCAAAAAACAAGGATTAGATTGTTACGATATTATTGTATCTGATAATGTTAGGTTGAAATCTGGAAAATATCTATTCTTCCCTGGTCTTTCCGGTATTCTCTCTGTTGCATCTGCCGGAGTTGCCTTGCAAAGTCCTGATAATGAAGAGTTCTGGGTGGCTTAGTCCTGTCTAATAATCAATTATTGAGTAAACTTCAGATCCTAGAAACTAGAGAAAGTTAACTGCAATGAAAGATCCTATTTTCGACCAAGTAAAACAAATCAATCGTGAGCCTAGCGCTGATGGTTACGGACAGATACTCAGGTTTCGGCGGGGAGATAGGCTGAGTTTTCAGGCATTTGCGGATGCTCAGTTCACGGTCGATCAAATTTTGGGATAGATAAGGTCATGTATTCAGTTCACCTAAAACCTGTCTACTCGGCTCCCGCTGAGCAAGTACCCGATGGTGTTCAGCTACCCGATGATTGGAGCTTATCTTGGCATCAACTTAAGACCTTGAAAGCCCTACGAGATCCTAGTAAGGAACGTCAACTTGTACTCGATTTTGCCCGCTATTTTGTAGTCGATGTGTTTGAGAATGCCTTTGCAGGTGATCGCGCTCGATTAGCGGGTCGTCAGATCAACCTTATTCGAGATACCTGTGAATTTCTCTATCGCCTAGAGCAAGACAAAGAAAATCAGGAACATAGTGAAGCGAAGAATTCAAAATCTACTGTTTCGGAGGAAGAATCATGAAACTCCTAGAACCCACAGGTTCTTATACATTTAGCAAAATCTTTGAGCTCAAATTAATTGCCCAAGACCTAGCTGAAGAATTTGGCTATACCCTTACCCGCAAGCGCCTAAACTTGCCACAATACCAAGGTGAACTAGATCGAATTTGTGAGCTACAAAATCGTATCGAAGAGACGTTGCCCTACGTTAACCTATCTACTGAAACAGCTCGTCGAGAGATTTTGGTTTCCCCAATCATCTTAGACCTGATTCATTACACCAAAGCCGAAGTGAGGATAGAGTATTCCATCAAAGTTACAGAGCAGCTTCAAGGCTATTTAGACTATTTTCTTCAGCAACAAAGTCAGTTGTTAATTATCGAAGCCAAAAAAGAAGATCTGGATTTTGGTTTTACTCAGTTAGCGGCTCAACTCATTGCCCTAGATCAATGGGAATCTAATAATCCTACGAATTTTATTTTAGGAGCCATAACTACTGGAAAAATTTGGGAATTTGGTCTGCTTGATCGCAGAAATAAGCATATCGATCAAGGGTTTGATAGCTACCGAGTTCCCGATGATCTAGAAGCCTTAATGCGAATCCTAGTTCATGCTTTGGTGTCTTAAATCAAGTCTGGTCAATCAGCCAGCAGTAGTCTAGAGGAAGGCCATTACATCCCTACCTCGAAGGCTGCGACTCCTAATCCTAGACATTTTTGTTCCATCAACCACCAACCTCATTCCTTGGAGAAAAACCATGGCTCTGCTAAAATCTGTCGATTCCAAATTCTTCCACTCCCAGATTCCCTACAAACCCATGGGTAAGTACGCTCACTTTTTGACCGTGCGTGTCACCGAGTCGTACCCCCTCTTTCAAACCGATGGTGAACTCAACAAAGCCCGCGTCCGGGCCGGGGTAGAGGATAAAAACACCATCAGCCGCCTATCCATGTTCAAGCGCAAGCAGTCCACCCCAGAACGCCTAGTTGGACGTGAACTACTCCGCACCTACGGCTTTGTAAAACCAGAAGAGTGCGAATACAACGTCGAATTTGGTATGGATAACCCCGACTGCATCATCTACGGCTTTGCCATTGGCGATTCTGGCTCTGAAAAATCTAAAGTGGTCGTAGATACAGCCTTCTCAATCACGGCCTTTGATGAATCCCACGAAACCTTTACCCTAAACGCTCCCTTTGAAAATGGCACTATGGCGTCCAAAGGGGAAAAGGGGGGGAAGCCCGGTGAGGTGACTAGTCGTATCAATCAGCAAGACCACATCCGTCCCCAGGTTTTCTTTCCTAGTATCGTGACGCTTAAAGATCCTACTGAAGCTAGCTTTCTTTACGTCTGTAACAATATTCTGCGGACTCGCCACTATGGCGCACAAACTACACGAACGGGGCGAGTTCGTAACGAGCTAATCGGGGTTGTGTTTGCTGATGGTGAGATTGTGAGCAACCTGCGCTGGACTCAAGCCATCTATGATCAAATGAAAGCTAATGGCACCCTAAAAGCTCCTGATCCTCTAGATGAAGATGATGTGACTACTGCGGCTAAGACTGCAATTCAATCGCTCATGGATGAGGAATTTATTGTGCATACTGACTTCATTGGCGACAATTTCCAATCTCTACTGGCGGAAGTAAAAACACTAACGGCCAGCGAAACGGGGATCCGCTCAATTTTAGATCAGGCTAATCAAGAAGCCAAAGCCTATGCTGAGAAGCATATTGGCAAGAAAAAAGCCGCTAAAGCTGGAGCCTAGAGCTATGCCCCATGTCTATCGGTGTATATTAGAACTACACGACAGTCTCTACTATGCTACGCGAGAAATTGGGCGGCTTTACGAGACTGAAGCCATTTTGCATAACTATGCGCTTTGCTATGCCTTGGGCCTAGTAGATAGTGACAAGTATGCCACGACTGTCTCAGAAGAGACGGCATACCGCTACTTCTGTGCAGAGCAAGTACCGATGTATGAGGCCCATCTCACGCCGCTCAATCAACAGGGTATTTACGTCACCCCGGCTAGGGCCGTCCGTCATTCGGCTGTGCTCAACACCTGGAAATACGCCGACAACCGCTACCACGTTGAGATGCAGAAAACTCAGAAAAATATTCCTAGCTTTGGTCGAGCTAAGGAAATAGCCCCTGAAAGTCAGTTTGAGTTCTTTATGATTGCTCAAGACTTGCTTACACTTCCTCGTTGGGTTCGGCTAGGGAAATGGATGAGTAAAGCCGAGTTAATTGTGAAGGAGCTACCCACTCCAAAACGTAACTCGGCCAAGGAATTCCTATTTCCTTATCCACTGAATCCTTTGGATGTGATGTTCACCAACCAGGTATTGAGTTACGACACTATCAACATACCCCCTGTCAGTCTCATTCGTAATGTGCGTATGGTTGGGGAATACTACACCTTTGAAGGACTAGACGAATCTCTCAAGCTACCTGCTCAAATGATGTACCGATTTAGCAATTAGCCATGACTGCAAAAGAACTGATCGAAGCCCTCTCGCAATATCCCCCAGATACCCCCGTTGTCGTGCGGGGGTACGAAGGCGGCTACAACGATATTCAAGCCATCACGCCCGTTAGCATTCAGCTTAATGTTAACCAGATTTGGTATTACGGTGCCCACGGCACCAACGATGACCAGATCAATCCCTTGCCAGAGGTACCTCTGACACCTGTTATTTATCTCCACAGCTACAACCATATCGCGGAGGAAGACTGGCATGGCTGCTAAACTCTAGCCCAAAAATCTCCTGCGTTTTGACTGCTGTTTTCCTAGCAGCTTCTTCGCTAGAAGTTCTGCGACGAAACCTCGCTGACTTTACCACATCAGCTTCCGAATTAACGTTCAAAACTTCAAGCCACCATGCCCCATAGTCTTGTCCTCAACCTTGTCCCTGCTTCGCCCATTCCCCCTGGTTTTACCACTGGGAAACACCTCCATGCGCTTTTCCTGAGCTTGGTTAGTTCTGTGGACAAGGCCATGGGAAATCAACTCCATGCCAACGAGGGCAATAAAGCCTTTACCCTGAGCCCGTTGCAAGTGGTGGGGGACAGGGGACAGGGAGCCGGGAATCGGGTACAGGGCAGGGTGGATCGCCCGTCGTCGGCCACCGCTCACCTCACCTATCACTATGCCCACCCAATTCCACCCTCCACCCCCTGCTGGTGGCGTATTTCGCTGTTGGATGATCGTCTATTTGGCCAGCTTAGCCAGCTTTGGCTGAACCTAAACCCTAACCAACCCTGGCACCTTGGCCCTGCGGATCTTCATATCACCAGTATTCTTGGTACGCCCCAAAGTACCCAGCCTTGGGCTAACTTTTGCAACTATCCGCAACTCTATGAGCAAGCCTCCGATCATGACCGTAAACTAACGCTTCAGTTTTATACACCAACGGCCTTTCGTCAGGGCAAGTATGACTCGGCTCTGCCAACTCCAGCCAGCGTGTTTGGAAGTTTACTGCGTCGCTGGAATTATTATAGTGACCTAGAATTTTCCGCCGATATCATTGATGTTCTTCAGGCCAGTGCTTTTGATATTCATACCGAAATTGTCCAAGATCCCCGTAGCCAGTTTCACCATACGGGGGCTAAGGTCAACGTCGCGAATCGGTTTATGGGCTGTGTCGGCAAAGTGACGTATCAAATGTTTGGCAATGTTGAGAGTAGCACGATCAAAAAACTCAATACCTTAGCCGATTTTGCCCTTTATTCTGGTGTGGGTAGAAAAACGCCCATGGGCATGGGAATGACTCGTCGTTTCGTTGAGTTGCCTTTCGGTTGAAGAGGCATGAATCATGAGGAGGGCTACCGATGATGGATGCTGATTATGTCCCCATTGCCGCGTTGAACCAATATTCCTACTGTCCCCATCGCTGTTGGCGAATGTTTTGCGCGGGAGAGTTTACTGACAACCAGTACACCCTAGAAGGGACGGGTTTGCATGATCGGGTTCATACCCTGGGCAGCAACCACCGAGAAGACACCTGGCAGGTGCGGGCCATTTGGCTGAAAAATGACCGCTACGGCCTGATTGGCAAGGCGGATTTGGTTGAAGAATCGGACGGTCAGCTTTACCCCATCGAGTACAAACGCGGCCACCGGGGCGAATTTGACAACGACGAACTCCAAGTTTGTGCCCAAGCCCTTTGCCTGGAAGAGATGACCGGAAAAACGATCCCCCAAGGCTTTGTTTACTATGCCCAATCCCACCAACGCCAGCCTGTGATGCTCACCGATGAATTACGGGCAGAGGCCATGGCAACCATTGCTGCCGTCCAAACGCTCTTTCAAACCGGAACTATGCCCAAACCGATTTATACGAAACGCTGTCGCGGCTGTAGCCTCTATCGCCAATGTTTGCCCCAGGCGGCGGAAAAGGTCGGGCGATATCGGGAATAGGGGTGGGTGAGGAGACCTCACCCCTAGGGCTTTTCGGGCTGGGAATCGAGTTTTTCTGCCTTGGATTCGGTATCACTTATCCACTTATCCACCAAACACCATGGGAACGGTTTACATTTCTACCGACGATGCGTTTATTGGCAAAACGGATGAACGTTTGCGAGTGCGGGCTCAAAAGGAAACGCTGCTGGATGTGCCGTTGATTAAGGTGGATGGGGTAGTAGTTTTAGGACGAGCTACGGTGTCTCCAGCGGCCTTGATGGAGTTATTAGAACGCAAGATCCCCCTTAGTTTTATGACGGGGACAGGACGTTTTTTGGGACGGCTAGAACCTGAGCTAAATAAGAACATTTTTGTGCGGTCGGCCCAGTGGCAGGCGGCGGGTGAAACGGAGCGCTCGGTTCACGCGGTGCAGGGGTTTATTCGCGGCAAACTAAAGAACTATCGCACGATGCTGATGCGGGCGCAGCGGGAAGGAATTGATGGCCTAGACGCGGGCATTACTCGCCTAGAGCAGGCCATTAATCCGATTAACCAAACGGCGGTGATTGATGCGTTGCGTGGGCTGGAGGGGGCGGGAAGTGCGGCCTATTTTGGTCACTTTGGCCGCCTGATTCGTAATGACGATTTTAGCTTTACGACGCGCACCCGTCGCCCCCCCACTGACCCGGTGAATGCGCTGCTCAGTTTTGGCTATGCTCTGCTGGCCCACGATGTGCAAGGGGCGATCAATATCGTGGGTTTTGATCCCTACCTGGGCTATCTCCATACCCAGCGCTATGGTCGCCCTTCCTTGGCTCTCGATTTGATGGAGGAGTTTCGGCCTTTGGTGGTGGATGCTATGGTGCTTTCGGCGATTAATCGAAAAGCCCTGACTCCCGATGATTTTTCGAGTGAACCGCTCAGCCATGCGGTTTCGCTAACGGATGACGGTCGCCGCAAGTTTCTCAGGCTCTATGAACAAAAGAAACAGTCTAAGTTTAAGCATCCTGTTTTGGGTCGTCAATGTACTTACCAGGAGGCGTTTGAAATTCAGGCTCGTTTGTTAGCAAAATATCTGATGACGGAAACTGACCAGTATCCGCCACTGATTTTGAAGTAGTCAGCGTAAGTAACGGAGAATAGAAACCCCTGTCCCCTCTCCCCTGCCCCCTATGCCCTAATTCTATGCACGTCGTCATTACCTACGATATTTCTGAAGATAAACGTCGCACAAAAATCCATAAAATCCTTTCTTCCTATGGCCAATGGATGCAGTTTAGTGTGTTTGAATGCAGCCTAACGGCGACACAATATACTAAGCTGCGAAATCGCCTGAATAAGCTGATTAAGCCTGAGACCGATAGCATTCGGTTTTATTTTCTCTGTGAGTGCTGTCAGCAAAAGGTGGAGCGCATTGGTGGGGAGGAGGTGCGGGATGAGACGGTGTTTTTTGCCTGATGGGCTGCCGCGAGGGGGTGGGTGTTTGATCGGGGAGGTCTCAACGGTTCTCCAAAACGCTCTCTATCAGCCGAGTTGGACGATTTCTATCCTTTTTCAGATCCGCGCAATGGCTCAATCCCTTTATCGACAAGCTTTTGGAGCGCTATGCCTGTGGGGCGGTTCTCCACTTTTGGCGGTGGTAATGCTACGATGGAGGGGTTCGCGCAACGGAACCTTGAAAGCTAAATATCATAAGGCTTTCAGAGGCCCGCCGTTCCAACCAACTCCAAGCCCTCTCAGGGATTGAAACAGGAGCATGGACATGATCGGTTCGCCGCTGGGCAGGTTCCAACCAACTCCAAGCCCTCTCAGGGATTGAAACAGGTTCACCGTGGTATTGGTTGAGCCAATCTTGTTGTTCCAACCAACTCCAAGCCCTCTCAGGGATTGAAACGGCGGTGGATGGTGGCTCAGAGCACCCCAGAAGGCGTTCCAACCAACTCCAAGCCCTCTCAGGGATTGAAACGAAAACGGCTGGGGGAAACATGACCTTCAAATCATGTTCCAACCAACTCCAAGCCCTCTCAGGGATTGAAACAAGCCTGAATTAAAACTAAATTCTAGTTGACACAGGTTCCAACCAACTCCAAGCCCTCTCAGGGATTGAAACGGACGTGATCCGAATCAAACAACGTAAATTGATCGTTCCAACCAACTCCAAGCCCTCTCAGGGATTGAAACCACCAGCAAGGGATCGACGCCGTTCTGTACGATCTGGCCGTTCCAACCAACTCCAAGCCCTCTCAGGGATTGAAACTTGGTGCTAAGGGCAGGGCCAGGAATCAGCCAGGGCGTAAGTTCCAACCAACTCCAAGCCCTCTCAGGGATTGAAACGTATCGAGCGCCGATACCTCCGATCCACTTCTCAAGTTCCAACCAACTCCAAGCCCTCTCAGGGATTGAAACACGATGTCCCACGGTCGGCCCTGACCAATGTGCAAGGGTTCCAACCAACTCCAAGCCCTCTCAGGGATTGAAACTAGGGCACAATCATTAGCCCAAACCGCCTGCTGAGGTTCCAACCAACTCCAAGCCCTCTCAGGGATTGAAACTTAGCTAACAGAAACTAAAATAGGCCGTTTCGCTAGTTCCAACCAACTCCAAGCCCTCTCAGGGATTGAAACGAGTACAACGGCCACCGCTTACCCCTGCAACCTGGTTCCAACCAACTCCAAGCCCTCTCAGGGATTGAAACACCACTGTTTCAATGGCCGGGGCCAGCGCCTGGAGGTTCCAACCAACTCCAAGCCCTCTCAGGGATTGAAACACCGATACCCGAATGGGCGACTTCGAGTGCTGGGGGTTCCAACCAACTCCAAGCCCTCTCAGGGATTGAAACAGCGAGGCTCTAGCCACCGCCCTAACCAGACTGGATGAGGTTCCAACCAACTCCAAGCCCTCTCAGGGATTGAAACGGCACCCTTCAGTACGCCGATCCACCCAGGATTGTTGTTCCAACCAACTCCAAGCCCTCTCAGGGATTGAAACTTGGGGCGGCATCCGGCCTCAGACCTAACGCTATCGTTCCAACCAACTCCAAGCCCTCTCAGGGATTGAAACCAGAATCAGATTAATTTTGTAAACGCCAATGACCTGTTCCAACCAACTCCAAGCCCTCTCAGGGATTGAAACGCGCCAGAAACTTCAACAACGGAATTGGTCGTAACCGTTCCAACCAACTCCAAGCCCTCTCAGGGATTGAAACGCTTGCAGCATCACGCTTGCTTCTGAGGCATCACACGTTCCAACCAACTCCAAGCCCTCTCAGGGATTGAAACCTTTTCCACGGTGGGGCACTTCCACACGCCCTGAGTTCCAACCAACTCCAAGCCCTCTCAGGGATTGAAACGGGCATTGACGACCTAAACCGAAACCTTGCTTTCAGTTCCAACCAACTCCAAGCCCTCTCAGGGATTGAAACAATTTCCCCGCCTACTATCGTCGAGGGGCATCGATGTTCCAACCAACTCCAAGCCCTCTCAGGGATTGAAACCTTCTCTTTGCACCTCACTACATTCAGCCCTAGGGTTCCAACCAACTCCAAGCCCTCTCAGGGATTGAAACGGGAATATGGTCTGGCTCGGTGGGCAGGCAGTTAGGTTCCAACCAACTCCAAGCCCTCTCAGGGATTGAAACAGGCCGACTCTAGGGCATTGGTGAGGGAGTCCCTAGGTTCCAACCAACTCCAAGCCCTCTCAGGGATTGAAACAAAGTGCAGGGCTTTACCTGCGGGGCTAAAGCTTGGTTCCAACCAACTCCAAGCCCTCTCAGGGATTGAAACGACGGTCGGCACGGGGTAAACTCAAAAGGACGTACGTTCCAACCAACTCCAAGCCCTCTCAGGGATTGAAACTCTGCTGGGATCGATTCGGTGGGGATTGTTGAAATAGTTCCAACCAACTCCAAGCCCTCTCAGGGATTGAAACAAACCATGCAAACGAATGGAACAAGCACAACTCTGGTTCCAACCAACTCCAAGCCCTCTCAGGGATTGAAACTGTCCTTGCCGCCCTAAGCCCTGGCGAACCAACCGTTCCAACCAACTCCAAGCCCTCTCAGGGATTGAAACGGAGCCGTGCATAGTAGGCCATGATTCGCGCCCCTGTTCCAACCAACTCCAAGCCCTCTCAGGGATTGAAACACCGCTATGGCCATGGCGACTTGTGGCTAACGCCTGTTCCAACCAACTCCAAGCCCTCTCAGGGATTGAAACAATTGCTGTACCCTTGACTAGTTCCTTGATGCTGGTTCCAACCAACTCCAAGCCCTCTCAGGGATTGAAACTGCCAAATAGTACAGGGTTGGGGGTAGGGTCATGGTTCCAACCAACTCCAAGCCCTCTCAGGGATTGAAACAAGGCTAGAAGGCAAGATCGCCCGCCATAAGTTGGTTCCAACCAACTCCAAGCCCTCTCAGGGATTGAAACAGATAAACCGTAGCGGTGAGGGGTTGGGTTGGGTCGTTCCAACCAACTCCAAGCCCTCTCAGGGATTGAAACCACGGTTCGAGCCAGAGTACAAATGCAACCGCACAGGGTTCCAACCAACTCCAAGCCCTCTCAGGGATTGAAACTTGATTGGGAAACTGAACGGGGCTATGCCGTGGGGAGGGTTCCAACCAACTCCAAGCCCTCTCAGGGATTGAAACAGTTTTCCTCAAGCCTACAGGAAAGTATTCGCCATATGTTCCAACCAACTCCAAGCCCTCTCAGGGATTGAAACGGCATGGCGCTGCCGGGGCTGGGCTACGGGGACGGTTCCAACCAACTCCAAGCCCTCTCAGGGATTGAAACAGCGGCCCGCCTGCATTGCTACCGAGGTCAAAGGCCGTTCCAACCAACTCCAAGCCCTCTCAGGGATTGAAACGCATCAACCTGGATAGTAACCTGACTAAGTACTTGTTCCAACCAACTCCAAGCCCTCTCAGGGATTGAAACATCGGCTACAACAATGACAAGCTCATTCGGGCGAGTTCCAACCAACTCCAAGCCCTCTCAGGGATTGAAACTTCTAGAATCCGCTTAACCTTGCGGGAAATGTCCGGTTCCAACCAACTCCAAGCCCTCTCAGGGATTGAAACGGCATACATCACAATCAAATTCTCAGGGCGCTTAGTTCCAACCAACTCCAAGCCCTCTCAGGGATTGAAACAATTTTAATGATCGAACTCATTTGATTCACCTCCAAGTTCCAACCAACTCCAAGCCCTCTCAGGGATTGAAACCGGTTTCCCAATCAAAGCAGCGCTTACCCTCAACCCGTTCCAACCAACTCCAAGCCCTCTCAGGGATTGAAACCAGCTTGGCTATTTTGCGCCACCCCCACAACTCTGTTCCAACCAACTCCAAGCCCTCTCAGGGATTGAAACTTCCATTCGGCGCGGCCCTCGTTGGGCATCTCTAGGTTCCAACCAACTCCAAGCCCTCTCAGGGATTGAAACGTTCAAGTCCCAGGCCGTTGCCCACTCAGGGTAGAGCGGTTCCAACCAACTCCAAGCCCTCTCAGGGATTGAAACTTATGTATTGTTGCTGGTTGTTGCTAGTTGTAGATGTTCCAACCAACTCCAAGCCCTCTCAGGGATTGAAACTGCCTCTGACCGCTGGACGATCACCGACCTGGAGAGCAGTTCCAACCAACTCCAAGCCCTCTCAGGGATTGAAACTGATTGGGGCGAGTACCGTGGCACCAGGGCAGAAACGTTCCAACCAACTCCAAGCCCTCTCAGGGATTGAAACCGTAAGACACTGATCGCCGCCGTCGCCCGTGCCTTGTTCCAACCAACTCCAAGCCCTCTCAGGGATTGAAACGTGGCTACTGGTGCCGCTGTGGATGGTGGCACCGCCGCGTTCCAACCAACTCCAAGCCCTCTCAGGGATTGAAACGCTTAGCCTCGGCCTCTAGGCGTTGAAACTCGGGTTCCAACCAACTCCAAGCCCTCTCAGGGATTGAAACCACCACGTTTGCCACCACCCCGATCCCGGCGTTGAGTTCCAACCAACTCCAAGCCCTCTCAGGGATTGAAACGGCACCGCTACCAACTGCGCGACGGTGGCCCAGAACGTTCCAACCAACTCCAAGCCCTCTCAGGGATTGAAACTAGTATTTGCAATACCTTTTGAGCGTGTTGTTTGGTTCCAACCAACTCCAAGCCCTCTCAGGGATTGAAACGGGCAACTGGCCCTGGTAAAACACTCGATAGTGGGTTCCAACCAACTCCAAGCCCTCTCAGGGATTGAAACCTAACCTTTGGCCTGGTTGGAATTGGGGCCAAGATGTTCCAACCAACTCCAAGCCCTCTCAGGGATTGAAACAATCTGGCCAGCAATGGCAGGCTGTAGCAGCTCTAGTTCCAACCAACTCCAAGCCCTCTCAGGGATTGAAACTTTAAACCATTTGTCCCATATCCCATATCCCAGCGGTTCCAACCAACTCCAAGCCCTCTCAGGGATTGAAACGGAAAAAGTCAGATAGGGGATGGGAGCCTATCTAGTTCCAACCAACTCCAAGCCCTCTCAGGGATTGAAACGCTGTTGGTGCGGGTGCTGGCGTAGGCTCCGCCGTGGTTCCAACCAACTCCAAGCCCTCTCAGGGATTGAAACTTTGCGGTCGATGCGCCCGACGGCGATCACGGCCGTTCCAACCAACTCCAAGCCCTCTCAGGGATTGAAACGGCCGCATCCAACAGCGACCACAAACCAGCCCCGGCGTTCCAACCAACTCCAAGCCCTCTCAGGGATTGAAACAATGAATGTGCATTGCAATAAGCATTGCATCTCTCGTTCCAACCAACTCCAAGCCCTCTCAGGGATTGAAACTGGGGGTGGGGGTGGTGGTTCATTCTGGGGGGCCGTTCCAACCAACTCCAAGCCCTCTCAGGGATTGAAACTTGTTGCGTCTGGGTGGATCGTCTTCGGTAGCTGGTTCCAACCAACTCCAAGCCCTCTCAGGGATTGAAACGGAATTTTCCACAGTGCCCACGGGTGCCCGCTTTGTTCCAACCAACTCCAAGCCCTCTCAGGGATTGAAACGTTTATCTTGTCCGGCCCCAAAACCACCAATAACTGTTCCAACCAACTCCAAGCCCTCTCAGGGATTGAAACAACCCCCCAGTGTTCTGCACCCGGACGGGCTTGCGGTTCCAACCAACTCCAAGCCCTCTCAGGGATTGAAACTGGCCCAGGAGATGAGGATGAGGAAATCCCCTCAGTTCCAACCAACTCCAAGCCCTCTCAGGGATTGAAACGTCCCCAGTCGGATTCCCTACAAGCGCTACAAGGGGTTCCAACCAACTCCAAGCCCTCTCAGGGATTGAAACAAAAACATCGCGTGGTACTTCGTAGGGGCCAGGGGTTCCAACCAACTCCAAGCCCTCTCAGGGATTGAAACGGTATCGCCGCTCTGGGTAAATTGGCCATCAAAGGTTCCAACCAACTCCAAGCCCTCTCAGGGATTGAAACCTTTGGCCAAGGGTGCGATGAGGTTGCGAATTTCGTTCCAACCAACTCCAAGCCCTCTCAGGGATTGAAACCAGGCATCATACACTTATCCGAGTCGCACCCCGCAGTTCCAACCAACTCCAAGCCCTCTCAGGGATTGAAACTGGCTTCCTGGTGAGGGTTCGACGGAAAAACCAAGTTCCAACCAACTCCAAGCCCTCTCAGGGATTGAAACCTCTCTCTCCGATACTGCGACAGGAGGGGGTAGGGGGTTCCAACCAACTCCAAGCCCTCTCAGGGATTGAAACGATTTATGGGCCGCAAGGGAGCGGCAAAAGCACTCTGTTCCAACCAACTCCAAGCCCTCTCAGGGATTGAAACAATATGCCCTTCTTCCAGGATTTGACGGGCCGTTGTTCCAACCAACTCCAAGCCCTCTCAGGGATTGAAACGGGCACATGATCAAACCCACTGGCCAGCACGGGCGTTCCAACCAACTCCAAGCCCTCTCAGGGATTGAAACACGAAGGACGCCAAGGTGCCTAAAGCCATCCTGGAGTTCCAACCAACTCCAAGCCCTCTCAGGGATTGAAACTTGAGGTGCGCTTCGACCGCAAGATGAAAATGGGCGTTCCAACCAACTCCAAGCCCTCTCAGGGATTGAAACGAAAGAACGGCTGAATGGCTGCTCTTCAAGGTGGGGTTCCAACCAACTCCAAGCCCTCTCAGGGATTGAAACAATGAGTGTGCATTGCAATAAGCATTGCATCTCTCCGTTCCAACCAACTCCAAGCCCTCTCAGGGATTGAAACATCCCGGAGACAAAAAGCGTTCTGACTTCGTTCGGTTCCAACCAACTCCAAGCCCTCTCAGGGATTGAAACCCCTCGCTCGATACTGCGACAGGAGGGGGAGTGGGGTTCCAACCAACTCCAAGCCCTCTCAGGGATTGAAACGTCGCAACGTGGTTGTCGCTGCTATTGGGATAATCGTTCCAACCAACTCCAAGCCCTCTCAGGGATTGAAACAGATTCCCAGCCTGCCCTAGAAATTTCCTGCGACGTTCCAACCAACTCCAAGCCCTCTCAGGGATTGAAACGTAGAGAGTTCTGATCACGGTGATCCGGTCTTCACGTTCCAACCAACTCCAAGCCCTCTCAGGGATTGAAACTAGATAGAGCTGGGCCAACTGCTGAGAGGGGAACTTGTTCCAACCAACTCCAAGCCCTCTCAGGGATTGAAACAGCGGCGTCCCGAATCCGGCTCAGGGTGTCCAGGACGTTCCAACCAACTCCAAGCCCTCTCAGGGATTGAAACAAATTCCCAACTTGGGCTAGAAATTTCCTTTGACTGGTTCCAACCAACTCCAAGCCCTCTCAGGGATTGAAACCAAATCACGCCTGAGCCATTTTTAACGCGACTACAGTTCCAACCAACTCCAAGCCCTCTCAGGGATTGAAACAGACAAGATGGTGAGGATTTACGATAAGTCTGTAGAGTTCCAACCAACTCCAAGCCCTCTCAGGGATTGAAACTGGTGCGGTCGATGGATGCCCTAGACCGTCAGTGGGTTCCAACCAACTCCAAGCCCTCTCAGGGATTGAAACAGTGGGCTTCGATGTTGGCGGTGATTGCGCAAGCGGTTCCAACCAACTCCAAGCCCTCTCAGGGATTGAAACACTTTGTCTACACCAGTTCTAGCCCCTCCATCCACCGTTCCAACCAACTCCAAGCCCTCTCAGGGATTGAAACTTGAGCTTTCTTTTGGGCATGGCTTGACGGGTATCCGTTCCAACCAACTCCAAGCCCTCTCAGGGATTGAAACCTACAGAAAAACCAAAATTGATAGACCCTGGGACAGTTCCAACCAACTCCAAGCCCTCTCAGGGATTGAAACGGGCGCATCGACCGCAAAAACCGAGCCAGCCCACGTTCCAACCAACTCCAAGCCCTCTCAGGGATTGAAACGGGTCTATCTGTGTGGATAGCAAGCGCTTTCAATAGTTCCAACCAACTCCAAGCCCTCTCAGGGATTGAAACCCCAGTAATGGCCTGGATTACGTCAAAGCGGTATGGTTCCAACCAACTCCAAGCCCTCTCAGGGATTGAAACGGGTTGTTATTTTGTAAAACACCTGCACACCAGGTGTTCCAACCAACTCCAAGCCCTCTCAGGGATTGAAACCTACTCACTCGGAAGCAGAACGGGTACTCAAGCTGTGTTCCAACCAACTCCAAGCCCTCTCAGGGATTGAAACTACTACATCCCCTTGGGGTCTGGGTTGGGGGGCGCGTTCCAACCAACTCCAAGCCCTCTCAGGGATTGAAACTGTCGTCCCTGCGTTGGAGGTGAAGTAATGCAGCGTTCCAACCAACTCCAAGCCCTCTCAGGGATTGAAACACGGCATAAACCTATCTCAGAAGGTCGCCTCTCAAGTTCCAACCAACTCCAAGCCCTCTCAGGGATTGAAACTAGAGACTCGTTGGATCGCCCGTCTAGACTTGGTGTTCCAACCAACTCCAAGCCCTCTCAGGGATTGAAACTGACTGCATTTCGTCCAGACTGGCCCGCCGAAATTGTTCCAACCAACTCCAAGCCCTCTCAGGGATTGAAACTCTCCATATGATTAACCGTGTTTTGAAGAGATATTGTCAAATCTGGTGTATGGCTAGGATCTAGGCGGCGTCCTGCATCTGGGTCACATCGGGGTTGTCATCCATCCGGTATCCATCCTTGAACGGAATGCCTT
>NZ_JACJRS010000061.1 GCF_014697375.1 Phormidium sp. FACHB-1136 | reverse complement strand
CTGGAGGCCCTTCAACAGCGGGTTGACCAAGAACTCGCCCGTCTGACGCCAGAACAAGTGCAGTCCATCACGGGCTATGACTTCATTCTCGATGCCCTACTCCAAGCTGAATTCCAGAAATCAGCCTAAATTATGCTCAACTTCATTTTTTATTGGTATAAGGTCATTGAGGCAACCGAAGTAGCATTAAATAAGTGCAAAAGTAAGTCCGACTATGAGACAGTTATCTCATTTAGAGCTAAGGCATTTATCCATCAAGAGAAATGGCAGGAAGCAGAACAAGAAATACAGAAATTAAAAGAATACGCTCCATTGCGAAATGTCTATTATTTGGAAGGTTTTCTAAATCGAAAACAAAGAAAGAATCAGGACGCTATTAATTCTTACTTAGAGGCACGTAGGTACGGAAGAGATGATGAAGCCCTTAATCGAGAACTTGGGCACTGCTATTTCTTCGTCGGGGAGTACGAGAAAGCAAATAACTGTGTTCAGAAGGTATTACAGAGGCAACAAGACAGAAAGCGTGTTAATTTTTATGCCTTAGATTTACAGGCTCAAATAGCTATAGCACTAGGGGATGAAGATCTCGCACTGGGATCTATTGATCAATTGAGGGATATTGATGAGTCTGCATACTACTATCGGAAATCAAGGTTTGAGTTTCTGTTAGGAGATAAAAATGTGGCGGAACAATGTGCTGAAAAAGCTAAATCTAGTAACAAGAACCCTAGATTTCAGACTTTGGCTCATTTAGCGTTATGCAAAATAGTAAATGAAAAAGTTGATGAAGCAGAGAACATATTGAACGAAATAGACCAAAACCAACAGTTTGGAAAAACCAATTTAGACATTCGCAAAGGGCTACGAACTAGACTTGCAATTGCTCGTAAAAAATATGAGGACGCTTTTCATCTCAGCAATGAGATAAGAGATAGGACAAGTAGATCCTACAAAAACATTCGGCGGGATGTATTACAAGGATACTTAAACACTTGCGCCTTACCTGATAGTGAACGAATCAAACTTAATGCAGAGTTAACAAGACTAAGAACTGAACTAATAAACATTAATGAGGCTGACTTGACACCTGAGATCGATAATTACTTCGATCTTGATTAAGAGTTAATCAACTCCCGCAATAGTAGCAAGAGCCTTAGCATACTGCTCTAACCCTTGTCTAAGGTTATCTAATTCTGAGTAGAGAGTACTTTCTTCAGGCCAATTTTTCTCATGCTCCTTGAAACTGAGTGTTGTAGGTTTCTGCGCTTCCCAAGCTTGTAACGTTGGATGCCATTTTGCAAGAAAAGGACGTAAACCATTGTTCAGCACAGCAATAGCAATGCCTCCTACGGAATCATGAGAAGCTCCAACATCTGGTCCTGCATCTTTAAGAATTTCTCGAGTTGTTCCAAAAAGGCTATAGAGCGATGTCAGTGCTTCCCGTAAAAGTCCTTGATCAGTTTCTAACGGTTGCACAGCTACTCTGGTAACAAGTTCAACATATAACGACCAAGCTGCTCTACGCTCCGTGGGATCAGCTTCCCACTCGGCTGAGCCAATTCCAAACGGAAGGCTGACTGATACTTTCCTCAAAACAGCAGGATCTTTACGAGCCACAATGCTTATCTCCTCCATCTTGTTCGCTTTTACCTATCCTACCGCTCACAGCCCTTGGTAGGAATTAAGGTTGTTAGGAAAGTCGAAGGCTGCGTTATAGCGGTTCCTGGGTAAGTGAGGTACAGATTCAGATCTGAGATCCCTATGTGGCAAGGGTTTCAGGACTTGTGCTGTACCTCATGGGATCAAAAAACGCTGTAGCTCAATCTCTACAACCAATAGATAGCTTTGCTGCGCTGTCCTCACTAGGATATGAATCCGCCAAACGTCTTAGCGTTGAGCGGCGTGGCATTCCGTTGCTTCACTCGGTCAGGCCACTTCTGCTCCAGCACTTTGTTGGGCAGCCTACAGCCATACTAAGCACTTCCCTGAATAACCGCTACGATCTCGCTGGCGATTTCGCTAACAGTGTGTGTGCCGGTGCTGCGTGCGACTTTGTCCGCCAATGAAGGGCTGAAATCAATCAACTCCTGCTTGGTGATCTCGTGCCAGATCGGAAGAATCACCTGGTCGCCAGAAACTGAGCGTGTGACCAACCCGTCGAGCTCGTAATTGGTCCACCCCTTCTTGAAGAAGGACTTTGAAAGCACAACAATTCCAAAACGACTGCGGGCCAGTCCGGCATCAATTTTCCGGCGAAGGCTGTCGCCGATCTTGAGATTCAACTCGTCATACCACACGGTAAGTCCGCCTGTCTTGAGCGCGTCTACCAGAGGTCTAACGATCGGATCTTTGTCTTCACTTGCGTGTGAAATGAAGACATCGAACTCCCTGTCTTCGGCTTCCGCTAGGGAGGACTGGGGTGGACGGTTGTCGTGAAGAAGTGAGGGGATCTCGGATAGTGGTCTCTGGCGCATAGCAGGCATCCAACTTATCCCGCTTCTACTGCTTGTCCCACTTGTTCCACTTCTCCTTCTCCCCGATAAGTAGTTGGGTGTGGAGTATGCCCCATAGCTGAGACTGCGGCTACCACATACAGGGCAAGCCGCCCTTCCGCTCGCCGTACGATGTCCGTTTATTGGCGCTGTGCACCTAGCCATTGAGTAGACCTCTTATCTGCTAGACCTCTTATCTGCAATAGACCGTTCAAGTGAAGCGTGAAGTAGGCACTCGTTACTTCACGCCACTCAACCGAAAGTGTGGCAAATGTATAAAAGTCTAGCAAGGCTCCTTAAGGGCTAGGTAGCATGCGGGTGCCTCGGACTTGGCCGTCCCAACGACCAAGATAAGCGGCGGCAGATAACCTATGCCTCACACCCAGGATCTCTCGCCCGTCCGCTTCATCGACTTGTTATGTCGCGATCGCTACCTAGCTCCGTTATTTAACGGTCGATGACTTTCAAGCAACAATTTTTCCACGCTACCCAATTGTTTATCAACTTCTTGTTTTGCCTCATCCCTCACAAATTTGATGATGCGTTGCCGCATTTCTAAGGAAACATTTGCTCCGTACCAAGCTCCTATTACAGCAGCAAGAGCATTCTCCATCACTTCTTCACTTTTTAGTGCAAAATTAAGAAATCCAGTGGAATGAGCCAATTTTCTGAGAGGAGTAGGCACTTGATCAACTATTTGAAATCCAACATCCTCATAAACTCGATAAGCCTGAGTAACCTTTGATATCAAATCCCCACCAGGAGATTCAGGCATAAAAAACTCAATCGGAGAGATTTCCAGGTTTAATTTAAAGCTACCAACAGGTAGCCCGTATCGTTCTCCAAGTTTTCTAATATCCTCTCTCAACGCACAATTTGTGACTTCACTGAGACGATTAAGAGCAGGCTCAAAAAGACTTCTGTGACCTTCGTTGAGCCATTTGCGGTACAGTTTTAATGAATAGTTGTATAAACCACCTTGTTCACGCAGGTTTAATTCTCCATCTTTCCATTGAGCAGCCATTGGACGCCAAACTGCATGAATCCAGGATTTACGGAAGTGATATGCAATTTCACCCACAATCGGATTCAATTCAGAAAAAACTTCCGAATCAATGTTGGAACTTTGAATTAGTGTTATGGCATCGCTGTAGAAATTCTCGACGTTTACACACCATTGCCCATAACCTGCTAAACCACGAGCTATGCTAAGTGATGGCTCTGGATCTTGAACTAGAAGCGCATTTGGAAACGCTTTGCCCGTTTCACTTCGGAGTTGTTGAATATTTGAGCCACCACCCGTGATGATAACGACATTTGGATTGCCAACCAACACCGACTCTTGTAGCTCTTTGAGTAAAGAGTGATAGCGATCAAGCCAGGATTCACCATCTTCCCAAAAATAATTATCTACGAGACAATTGTGAAGGTTGGTGGAAAGAAGAAATCTCCAACAACCCTCAGCCCAGTCTCGCTGCTCGAAAAATTTGCTTGGATTGACATCACAGCCAAACGTGTACTCTTTAGCAAGACGACAGAGATAAAGTAAAAATTGTTCTTCTCGCCGATCTTCTCGAATTCTTCTCTCAAATGTCTTACCTTCCAGATATTCCCTGTAAATTGTCTTTCTCAATTGTTTGTCAACTAATCCAAGCCCTAAATCTCCACCTATTTCTATTTCAAAAGGCTCAAGGTTATCTAAAACAGTCACATCTGTTGTGGATGATCCAATATCAATTAAAAGCACCCGTTTATGTATCAGTTCACGAAGTTGCTGTTCAGAATCTTGATTGTTAGATTTTCTAGATATATCAAGAGCCTGGATTAGTGCCGCTCTAGACTCTGGCACTACATGGCAGACCGGAAGCTCCTCGCTATCTAAGAAGTGCTGTTCGTAAATCCCTCGCGATTCCTCACTCCAGCTAGACGGGCAACCAATAAAAATTTCACAGTCTTCGGCAATCTTAGGATGTTTTTTGGAGAATTCTTGAAAGAATGTCTCGACAAATGACAAAATATCGTCTCTGCGAAGTTTCCATCGTTTCTTGTCTAAAGTTGGGTCGCTCTTAAAATTAACTTCCAGTTCTATGACATCAGGGCGTATAAACGCCTTTTCGCCGATAACTATTTCATCATCAATCTCTGCTATTACTGTGGGAGTCGTATCTTTTTGATTTAATGAAAAAATAGATCTACTCGTTTCTAATGAGCATCCACTGGAGATGTACGATAAACAACTCTCACCATCACCTAGATCGAACCCAATGATGTAGTTTCTTGCGGGCTTTTCAGTAATGACAGTTCCACCCACATTCAGGCTGGTAATTCTGACTCGTCCATAAGGTGCATGAACCCCTACATTTTTCATAGACTCACTTGAGCTTCCAGCCATAGTTGCTAAGATCCCACATTAAGATTATGAATAGAAACTGAGCCACCACCGTAAACTACAAGTCCGATATTTTCAGCAAGTTTTCCTAAGTTCCGAGTCGTTGGTTCTTGAACTTTCAAAGTACTGACAATCTGGTTAATAGCTTCCTTAAGCCTTTCATCTGGGTCTTCAGCAGCGGTAGCGGCAAGTGTTCTTACTGCCTCTGCTACTTCGGGATCTGACTTCGCTAGCGCTTCCACTTCCAAAACAGCCTGCCCATAATCCAAAGGCTGTTGGGGCACTTTCTCAATAGCGGATATTATTTCAGGCTTACGTCTTAGCGAGGTAAGAAATTTTTCGCTTGATTCAAAAACCTTCTCCCCAAGTTTCTCGCCTGTTTTCTCCAAAGCTTTCGTCATCACAGTAGTTGCAACTGCTGTTGCTGCTGCCAGCATAAGTGGTTCCATGTTTTTCTTTCGTTTTGAGTGATGTGCCTTATTCTACATTCAGCTTCAAGTCTGATGATAGTTGTCTACTTCAATTCGGTAATCGAAACAGAATCGATTGACTTGCGAATATTACTTTCCAGTTGGCTGATTCGCGATGTCACATCGGCTAGCGCTGATCGTTTCAAAAGCTGGAAGTCTGAAAAAATGCGCTCACGAAGCTTAGGCTTTTCCTGTTCAACCTTATGAGAGTAAGTGAGCAGATCATATGCAATTAGCCCTCCACCTACTATAGGTCCGGCAAATTTTCCAGCAAATTTCACTGCTCCTGCTGCACCAACCCCCAACAGTGAAGCTGCTTCCGGTCCAAGTCCTGCAATGACAGGCTCAAGTAGTCTGACAGCCTGACCTTCAAAGAACGTACTAACTGTACCTGCAAGAAGAGCATCGGCAAGAACATAACCACTAGCAAGTGACGTTCCTGCAAGAGCAGAGCCGGATATTGGATCACGTTTAGCTGCTTTCTCAGAAATCCTTGCTAGGTAAAGATCCCACTGTTGTTGAGGAATCTTTAAATCTTTCTGAGCAGCAGTCAGTTTCTTGTTCAGATCAAGAGCATAGAGATTAGTTACTTCAGTCGTTAAAACTTCAAGTCTTGATTGGATATCTTCAGGACTTACAACACGGCTAGTAAATTGTCTGTTAAAGTCTTGAAATTCCTTTTCACTGATATTTTGTCCTGTCACTCCTCGCCATACAGCAAGGACCTCTCTACCCTTCTGATTGAAATAGTCGTAATACCAGCTTAGGAAATCATCATCTACGCGAGCCTTTAGCTCATTGAGCCAACTGTCTAAGTCCCTCGAAGCAAAATCTTCAGCAGCAGCACGAGCTTCTGCAAGAGCTTTCAGTGTGCGTTGATTAATTTTTTCATCAAGCAGAGAATCCTTTCTATCAACATTGACCTCTACAGGAATATTCTGCTTTATGGAAACTTGAGGTGGGTCAGGAAATTCTGAGCGCTGCGACCATGAGTAACTACTCCAAGCACTACCCAAATAAGGAAGAATAACGATGAAAATTAAGGCGAATAAAATCAAATAACCAGCAAGACTGTTCCAACTTAAAGCAAATTTCCACTTGGAGCTGATGTCTTCTTGAACATCTATTTTTAAAGCTTTTGGCTTTAAATCCTCTGAATCCTTCAACTGACTTTTTTCTAAAGATTCGGATTGAGCCTCAACTATCTTAATCGACTCCTCCTCAGCATCTTCTGCTTCAGATCGTAAATTGGGATTTAGATCCTGACTCATAGAATACCTTCCTTCTTTACTTTCAGTGACAAAAACAACTTATAACTGTGCTTTTAGGTACTCCTCTTTCGGTTACTTTCACAAATCTTGATTCTGAATGCAAACAGATCAGCCTCAAACCACGTCCTAACTAAGAAACCAAGCGACATAACGGCCAAGCCCACCGGACGCAGACTACCTTTGCCACCCTACCAACTACCTTTCGCCGTTCCGGTGCGGCGACTTGTTAGCTCTCAGCAACAGCTTTACCTCTCAATGCGTTCAAGTTCTTCACGAACTACTTTTCGTAGGGTTTCCTCAAGGGGTTGGCGAATGGCTTGAATATGTTGACGTAGGGCTTCATTGATCAAGGTTTGATAGTTTCCCCCGCCTGCACTATGAACCTGTTCGCGAAACCATGCCAGGATGTCATCATCAAGCCGGATCGTGATACGTGTTTTGCCTGATGGCGTCGGGTCAACCGCGCCTCGCTTTCCCTGACTGAAATCGTATTCAGCTTCCATAGTTATCCTTCCTCGTATTGCTGCCGCTCTTGTCTACTTGCTTTGCGGGCTGAGATGATCCGAATCGCTTCGCCTCGCAGGGTATAGACTACTACCAGGATCCGACCGAACCCATCTAGTCCAATCGTGACGAATCGCTCTTCGTCAAATCGCTCGTCTGGAATGGTAAGGGCTAGATCGTCGGAGAAAACGGACACAGCATCAGCAAAGTCAATGCCATGCTTACGCAGGTTGGCCGCTGCCTTATCTCTATTCCACTGGTAAACCATCTCAATTATAGTATGTACATCCGTGCATACTACCAGAGGCAGGCTCAACTATAGCTTTACGGCTTCCTCTCACCATCTGTAGAAACCGCGCTTTATCTGGATTACAGGCCAACAAAGCTTCAGCAAGAACAGACTAACTTGATGGATACCTCAACCGGGGACTTGAGGGCTAACGTCAAGATGAACGGCGGCGCTGTGGGCCTTGTGGTTGTGATCATGGCTCCTTGGCCGTCCGTTCCATCGGCGTGTTAGCCCAGACCTCCCAGGGGACAGCGCTAGGGCGCACACGGGGGATGCAAGGGGCCACGGCTGGCTGTGGTGGTGGTGGCCCGGTGGCCATGGATGCACGGGAACATGGGGCCCCATGTCAAGCGCTCCCACCGGGGTCTACTGGGTAGGCTGGGGTCTCTGCGCTTTACATGGGGGTTCCCGTGCTAGCCTCTCTCGGCTGGCCACCTCCAACCACAGCCAGCGGCCCCGAACGGCTTGCCGGGGGACGCTGGCTATCGGGGGCTATATGTTGGCACCGTCTGTAATACGGTGCCCAATTCACAACCCTTGCACACCAAAGGTTTCAGCCACCGAAACAGAAAAACGTGGCTACATAGATGCACACAATCAGGGCTACATGTGGCACAACTGGGCTACAATGTAGACACAGATTTCATGGGGTTCCACGATGAAACAATCCGTCCACTTTCGGCTTAGCCCAGACCTCCTCGATGCCCTCCGCACCCGTGCTGAATCCACTGGCCAGACCTTGACGGGGGTAGTTGAGTCCTTGTGTTGGCGTTCACTTCACACCAGCCCTCAGCCTGACCTGTCAGCAAGGGTTTCCAAACTTGAAGATGAGCTTGCAGCACTCAAGGCGTGTGTACAGATTTCCACAATTGTAGACACAGAAGACAAGCCCCCCGCTACTAACAGGGGGTTGAATTCCCCAACCGTCCAACCTGTAGCCACAAAAACACCCACAAACAGGGCTACAAACAGGCGTACTAAACCTAAGCGGCGATAGGCGGGGACTGGGGGCTAACTATGTATTAAGCGTCAGATCCGATGGATAACCCCCACTATGCAGAGTATTATCCGCCAGATCTACGGGATAATACCCGAATCTTAAGGAATTAATAATCATTTTTGCTGGATAACACCGTGGTTTCGGGGTGTTATCCAGCACTTTTGACAGTTAAGCATCGTAATCTAGGGTGTTATCCAGCACTTTTGACGGATAATCCCCCTCCTGTCGGGGTTAGCCAACCTTTAGCTAGGGCACCGCAATCCACAGATCAGGCTTTAATGTCTTGCAACCGGGGCTAATCCAATCCCTCCTACACGCTACTCCGGCCCACTGCTACGGAAAAGCATTGTGGTCGTCTGTTGCGGATGAGCTTTTTTCCTTGGGCGAGGTATGCGACAGTAGTTGGCTTCAGTCTTTGAACCGCTGGTTTAAAACGAGGTATCTATGGTCGAGCTAAATGGTGCCGCCGCTGTCAACAGTCCCAGGCCAAACGTTCCCACTCCAGAGGAAAACGCTTGGGCCAGGAACAAACGTCGCCACATTGTCCTCACGTCGCACCCTAGCCGTTCGGGGCAGCAGGGCAAGCCCATTCACTGGGGCGAGGCCGATCCGCTGAAGCGTGGCCCGATTGTGGCAACCGTCAGCGACCCCAGCCAGCGCAATGTGATCGGCACCCATTCGGGATCCTATGCGGTGTATCGGGCCTTGGCGGTGGCCAGTGGTGTGCTCCAGCCCGACCATCGCCCCGACCTGACCAATACCTCCCCAGCGGTGACCCTTGGCCCCTATCCCAGTTGGGCCGACCCCAGCAAGATTGTCTCCCTCGATCCCTTTGGGGCGATGGTGGGGGAGGTGTATCAGCCGTGGCTGGAGCAGGGTATCGACATTCGGCCCAGCATTGCCATCACCCGCGCCCACATTCAAATGCCGGAGCTTAACGAGGCGGTGCGCCAGGGGCGGCTGGTGGAGGATGGCGAGATTATGAAACCGGGGGGCGACCTGGTGGTGACCAAGGCCGCCGTGGAACCCGTGTGGTACTTACCCGGAGTAGCCCAGCGCCTAGGGGTGAGCGAAGACGACCTGCGCTATGCCCTGTTTGAGCAAACCGGGGGCATGTTCCCAGAACTGGTGACGCGCCCAGATTTACAGGTATTTTTGCCCCCCATCGGCGGCATCACCCTGTACTTTTTAGGGGATATCGCGGCCATCACCGACCCCAGCCGACCGCTGACCGTGCGCGTCCACGACGAATGCAACGGCTCCGATGTGTTTGGTTCCGATATTTGCACCTGTCGCCCTTACCTCGTCCACGGCATTGAGGAATGTGTGCAAACCGCCCAGCAGGGCGGCGCAGGGCTGATCGTCTACTTCCGCAAAGAAGGTCGCGCCCTGGGGGAAGTGACGAAATTCCTGGTCTACAACGCCCGCAAACGCCAGGAAGGCGGCGACCGCGCCGATGCCTACTTTGCCCGCACCGAATGCGTGGCCGGGGTGCAGGATATGCGCTTCCAAGAACTGATGCCTGACGTGCTGCACTGGCTGGGCATCACCCGCATCGACCGCTTCATTTCCATGAGCGACCTGAAGTACAACGCCGTGGTGCGCTCCGGCATCGAAATCGTCACCCGTGTGCCCATTCCGCCAGAGCTTATCCCCCCCGATGCCCAGGTGGAAATTGAGGCCAAAAAAGCGGCGGGCTACTATACAAATACCGGAGTGCTCACCGAGGAAAGCCTCGCCCAGGTGAAGGGCCGGGGGCTGGCAGAATAGCAGAATGGTCGGCAACAGGAGAACGTCCCATGGTGCAGGTATTTCCCCAGAGTGTGAGGGATTTGACCCTCAAGCAATGGACGGTGGAGGACTATCACCGGATGTTGGGGGCGGGCATTTTGTCGTCGGAGGATCGGGTGGAGTTGTTGGAGGGGCAAATCGTCGAGATGGTACCGCAGAACCCACCCCATGCCTCCCGCATTGACGATGGCGGCGACTACCTGAAGGCGCTGTTTGCCCAGCGGGCCAAGGTACGGGTGCAGCTTCCCGTTACCCTGGCCCCAGGGTCAGAGCCAGAGCCAGATTTTGCCATCGTTCGCCCAGACCCAAACCGCTACCGAGATCGGCACCCCAGCCCCCAAGACATCCTGCTGCTGATCGAAGTGGCCGATGCAACGCTTACCCGCGACCGCACCCACAAAGCCGCCATCTACGCCAAAGCAGGCATCCCCGAATACTGGATTATCGACCTGCCCCAGCGACAGATGATCGTGCTGCAAGATCCCCAAGGGGGCACCTACCAACAAGAGCACATCCTGGGAGCCGATGACCAACGGGCACCCCTCCAGTGCCCAGAGGTGACGGTAAATCTGCGCTACCTCCTGCTGTAGCCGAACCCGTCATGTCTAAGATCGCCAATTTCCAGGCTCCTCTCCGGCTCCCCTCTCCTTCCTGGGAGAGGGGCTGGGGGTGTAGCTTGCTTCCCGCAGGGTGGGCCACGAGAATCGTTACTGTGCATAAGGACGGTATTGATGCAAACCGCAACGGAAAACACCGCCTATACAACTGAGACCGATCTAACCCAATCCGCCGAGGTCGTCGCCTATCTGCAAAGTCCCCAGGCCATCCGCGAGCGCTGTCGGATGCTCTATGCCCTGGCCGAGGCGGATCAGCTACACCACTTTCGATTACATCCAGACGCCCTACCCACAGCGGCAGACTATGTGCAGCGGCTGATGGAGCAAACCTATCCCGAGGGCGATGTGCCCTTCCATTCTCGCTGGCGACATTTTGAGGTGGATGGCGTTTCTCGGTTAGCGACCCTGGAGCCTGGCTTATCCCAGATCGATCCCCTCGAACAAGCGCGGATCAAAATCGATCTGGCGGTAACGAGTGTGCTGCTCGATGCCGGGGCCGGAGCCACCTGGCGCTATGCTGAACCGGGCACAGGGAAAGTCTTCCAACGGTCGGAAGGCTTAGCCATCGCCAGCTTCCACAGCTTTGTGCAGGGGCTTTTTTCCAGCCAACCCGATCACCCCTGGCAGGCGGATGCCCTCGGCCTCAGTCAACTTACTCCCGAACGACTCGGTGACGCTTTTCAAGTCAGCCCCGAAAACCCGCTGTTGGGCCTAGAGGGTCGGGTTTCGCTGCTGCAAACCCTAGGCCAAGCCCTGCAACAGCAGCCCCACCTCTTCGGTGATACCCATCCTCGCCCTGGAAATCTGGTGGACTATTGGCTGAGTCAGTCCGAGGATCAAACCCTCTCAGCGGTCACGGTACTGCACACCGTCCTGCAAGGACTTGGCCCTATCTGGCCGGGACGCACCACCCTGGGCGGCGTCAACCTGGGCGACGTATGGCTCCATCCCCAACTGCCGGATACGGGCCTGGGGAGCCAGTTGGTCCCGTTCCACAAGCTCTCCCAGTGGCTCACCTATTCTTTGTTGGAACCCCTGCAAGACCTGGGCCTCACCATCACCAACCTGGATCAACTCACTGGACTGGCGGAATATCGCAACGGCGGACTGTTCCTCGATAGCGGCGTCCTCAGCCTCAAAGACCCCACCGACATGGAAATCGCCCATCCCCCCAACTCGCCCCTGATTGTGGAATGGCGCGCCCTCACCCTCTGCCTGCTGGATGACCTAGCGGATCTCCTGCGGCAACAATTGCACCAATCCGCCACAGAGTTGCCTCTGGTGAAAATTTTGCAAGGCGGCACCTGGGCCGCTGGTCGTGCCATCGCCGCCGAAAAACGCCCCCACGGTGGGCCACCGATTACACTGGCGAGTGATGGCACGGTTTTTTAGGGTGGTTGGGAATTCAAAGTTCAAAATTCAAAATTCAAAATTCAAAGCAGATAGCCGCTCTGTATATCCTGCGCAAAAAACGGAGCTAGCTAACGTTCGCACTCACCGGACGCAGACGATCCCTCATACCCACATACAATCTCTCGGTGGTCGGCGTGCATTGGGGTTGT
Source organism: Phormidium sp. FACHB-1136 (assembly GCF_014697375.1). GTDB lineage: Bacteria > Cyanobacteriota > Cyanobacteriia > Phormidesmidales > Phormidesmidaceae > Nodosilinea. The sequence continues at coordinate 20,350 of NZ_JACJRS010000061.1, read as the reverse complement.
TATGCTGGCGGCAACTGGTCATGCAACTCTGGCTCAACATCAGCGACTTTGGCTAACACAGCCTCATACTTTGTTCGATCACCCTGGCTTGCGCGTTCCTGTAAATACCCTTCAGTCGTTAAGGCTGAAATTTTCTCGGCAACTGCTAGGGCGATAAACTGGTCGAGCGAAACCCCGTCCTGCTCTGCAAGGCTCTGCAAGGTTTTATACAAGGAGTCGGGTAGCTGAATGCTTAGTGTGCTCATGACAGTCCTCCAATAGACTCCAGGAAGTTTGCCGGGGTAATGGCACTAACCCCAAATCGTTCAATTCCTGCAAAATCTCGGATATTGTACGTTGCTACGCTATCACATGACAGCTATCGATGTGCTTCCATATAAGCTCGTAGCAATTGGTTGATCTGAGTTTGATAGCCTCGGCCATGAGACTTAAACCACTCCAACACATCGCTATCAATACGGAGCGTGACTTGAGCCTTGGCTTTTGTAGCAGGTAAACCTCGCCGCACTACCGCCTTAGCAAACATTTCTGGCGTAATCTCTGGGCAATCCGATAAATCAATATCTTCATCGCTCATCGCATCCAACCTTTGCCAATCAGTTTGAGAGTTGCTCGAAGTAGGTTCGTTGTTCATATTTCGTCGCCTTTCTTGCAGAAATAATACGAGTGCAATCCTCACGCTCTGTATGGACAACGGCAATCACACGCCCTTGCAACAAACCGAATGTGACAAAACGTTGCTCTCCATAATCATAACGATCATCCTCAACCGTCACGATATCGCCATCAAATACGGCGGGAACATCAATGAAATCTACTCCATGCTTACGGAGATTAACCAGACGTTTTGCTTCATCCCATTCATATTCCATAACTGAACGGCAATCCCAGTAACTAATTGTAGCTACAAAACGTAGCTACAACCACTCAGGTTAGGCATATTCCATTAGAGCAACTACCTCGCAGCGCATAGGCTCACGATCTTTGCCTCTGTCAAACGAGGATCAAGGGATTCAAGCATTTAAGGGAGAGAGGTGAATAGTTGCCCCATAGGCAACTTCTAGGTACCGTCCCCATCGAGGACTTGCAGTCTAACTCTTTATTAGAGGGAAATTTTCCGCCTAATACCCCGATACGGGATCTTAGGTAGAAATCTGTCCGCCTAAATACCCCTGGGGGGATCTTAGGTGGAAAAAGTTCAGCCTAAATGCCGAATATGGGATCTTAGGTGGAAAGTTTCAGCATAAACACCCGATGCCCTGGATGCCCTGTAACTTAGGATTTTCTTATAGATAGTACGGGCTTACCCATAGATGTATCGACTCCTCCGCCCAAACGACAGCTTGACCAAGGGCGTGCCATGCGGCGGAAACACGGCTTGTAGCCTACCGATCAGACTGAATGCCGTTTAGAATGCAGACTTTCCAAATGCCACAATCCCCCCGTACGGGCGCACCGCAGTGCGCCCCAACCCTACTCCCTACTCCCCACGCTCTATGTCCAACCTCCATCTCATCGACCATCCCCTGATTCAGCACAAGCTCACTCTAATGCGGCGGGCGGAGACCAGTACGGCCAAGTTTCGCGCCCTGCTGAAGGAAATTAGTTTGCTGATGGCCTACGAGGTGACGCGGGATTTGCCGTTGAAGTTGGAGACCATTGAAACCCCGATGGCCACCATGCAGGCTCCAGTGTTGGCCCCAGAGAAAAAGCTGGTGGTGGTGTCGATTATGCGGGCGGGGCAGGGCATTTTGGACGGCATTTTGGGACTGATGCCCTCGGCGCGGGTGGGCCACATTGGGCTGTATCGCGACCCCCAAAGTTTGCGGGTCATTGAGTACTTCTACAAAGTGCCAGACAACCTTTCTGACCGGGATGTGCTGGTGGTAGACCCGATGATTGCCACGGGAAATACGGCAGTGGCGGCACTGTATCCCCTCAAGCAGGCCAATCCTCGGTCGCTGCGGTTCCTCTGTTTGCTGGCTGCGCCGGAGGGCATCGCCCACTTCCACCGCGAACACCCCGACGTACCCCTCTACACCGCCGCCATCGACGAAAAACTAGACGAGCGGGGCTACATTTTGCCCGGTTTGGGCGATGCGGGGGATCGCCTGTTTGGCACCAAGTAAGGCTAGCGACACAGATCGCCTACCTGCGCTATGGATGACCTTAACAGCGCAGGTAGTGCATGAGGGTGGCAATGGTGTCGGCGGGGAGGTTAAGACGACGTTGGAGGTCGGCCATGCTGCGGTATGGCCCCCGTTGCTGGCGTTCGTGCAGCATGGCCTGGGCTAGGTCGGGTGGTAGGTTAGGAATCTGGGCCAGGGCGGCGAGAGTAGCTTGGTTAACGGCCACCGGACGAATGACTAGGGGGTTGAGGTCATCGTAGTAGTAGAAGGAGAGCACGGGGGCGAGGGGCTGGAGGGTTGGTAGGGAGACGCCCAGCGCTGCCGCCACGTCCTCTAGGGCATGGAAACTTACCCCGCTCTGGCGCAGGTGGACTAAGACCTGGGCCTGCCGAATGGAGATCCCCGGTAGCCGTAGCCAATCATCCACGGTGGCCCGGTTGACATCCAGCCGAAAGCCGAGTTCAGCGGCCTGGGCAACTTCCGCAAGGGTGGTGAGGCGGTAGGTGGGATCTTGGGCAAGGCGCTGACCGAGGGGAGCGTTGGCCCCCTGTCGTAGCGTCCACTGTTGGATGACCCGTGTGAGTGCCTCCATCAGCCCACCTGATCGAGCAACTGACGGCGCTTTTGTTCAAATTCACTTTCGGAGATTAGACCCTCCTGGCGCAGGCCATCTAGTTCGCGTAGGGCCACCCCCAGGGCGTTTACCTGGCTAGGGTCGATGGGCGTAGCAGGCTTGGGGGGCACGGCTGAATCGACAGACCCAACCCCGAAAAATTCGGGAGGACGGCCCAACAACCAAGCTCCCTCCAGGGCACAGGCCACGCGAGGAATGGGCGTCCAACTCAGCAACAGATAGGCTATGCCCCATCCGGGTTGACCTAAATAAAACTTATGGAGGCCCGGTGCAAGGACTACCCCCAACCAGGCCAGGGCCACGGCAATGCTACGACGACGGGGTTCTGAGGAAGACAGCATCATCACCTAATGGCTCACAGGAGAGGGGCAAGAAGCTGGAATCGGGCAAGGTCAGGCTGTATTCGTTTAGTATACTCTGCATAAATATGGGTCTGGACATCCCTAGTTTCACGGTTGTGTCGCAGGGCGTAGCCTAGCAACAGGATTGCTATTGGATCCATATTGTCGGGGTGATCCCTTGACCGTTGCTGTTTCATACCATTCTCCCTATAGTCCCGCCGGATGACCCATCCCCCGCTTTCTCCCGCCTGGTTTAGTCAGTTTTCCGACCCCTATGCTGTGTTGGGGGTGTCGGTTTCAGCGGATGATCGTCGCATTCTCAAGCGCTATCACCAGGTGGCCAAGCGCTTGCATCCCGATGTCCAGACCGATTCCTCTGAGGATCACGAAACCTTTGTCACCCAAATCCTAGCCAAGCTGGTGAACCCAGCCTACCAGCGCCTCAAGCAGGAAAAGCAGCGCAGTGAGATTTTGGCCACCCTGCGGTTTAAGGTGCGGCGTTTGGTGCGAGAGGGACAGTTCCAGCCCCAGGGAGAGGCCAGTCGCCACCTGCAAACGGTGCCGGAGGCGGAGGTGGATACCGTCTACGAAGCCACGCTTCAGCAAATCAGCGCAACCCAATACGATTCCACCGCCAGCTTTACCACCTGCACCCAGCAAATCAGCGAACTGAATTTGGTCTACTTCCAGCGCAAGATGGGGGAAGCCATCATTCGGGAAAAACGCACCGGGGTAATCGGGGTATCCAGTCGGTCGGCGTCTGGGCAGGCCAGTCCCAGTTCAGCTACCAGTGCGGCTACCTCTGGTCAGGCGTCGTCTAGCTCCGCTGCCCCCGACCCTGGCCCCATGGCCTACTCCGACCGCCACTACCAGCGGGCTAGGGAATATCTACGGGCCAAAAATGCCCCCGCCGCCATTCAGGAACTCAAGGATGCCCTAAAACTGGAGCCCAAAAACAGCAACTTCCATTCCCTTATGGGCCAAGCCTACCTCCTGAACCAGCTACCAGGGATGGCCAAGGTGCATTTTAAGCAAGCCCTGAAGCTCGACCCCAACAACAGCGTGGCCCAAAAATACGCCCGCCAACTCAACCTCGACCTCACGCCCACCCCGCCGCCCGCCGCCGCCGCCCCAGCGGCCCCACCCACCCCAACCGCTAAACCCGCCGCCCCCGCCGCTGCCCCCAAGGGATTCCTAGGCCGTCTGTTTTCCAACGCCCATAAGTAGGGTTATCTCTCCTTGGCCAAGGTTGGGGCAACCCTCTAGGCTAATAGACATCACGCTTGTTCTAGTCCAGAGCGGGGAGTTTGGCCCAGGGGGAACGACCATCGTTGTGCTGGATTTGGCCACAAGTCCTTTGTTAACCACCGCCGAACCATGGGATTTTTTGATTCTGAGATCATTCAGCAAGAAGCGATGCAACTGTTCCAGGACTACCAAAGTCTGACGCAGTTAGGCAGCAACTACGGCAAGTTTGACCGCGAAGGTAAAAAGATGTTCATCGAGCAGATGGAGGCGATGATGGATCGCTACCACATCTTTATGAAGCGGTTCGAGCTCTCGGAAGACTTCACGGCCAAAATGACCGTGGAACAGCTTAAAACCCAGCTTGGGCAGTTTGGCATGACCCCCGATGACATGTTCCGACAAATGCAGCAAACCCTAGAGCGCATGAAGTCCGAAATTGACCTCTAGTTAAGATAAAACAGCATTAACCCTTGGGCGCAACGGCCACGCTTTCTCCGTAGGCTTGGATGTCGCGGCTGAGCTTGCCGAAATCGTAGGCTTCGGTTTTGCCTTGGTGGGCGCGGAGTTGAATCCAGCCTAGGCACAACACAGCAGAAACCACGATGGGGGCGGCAAAGCTGACGAGCAAGTCTCCCGCAAAGGGTAGGCTATTCCAGCCGCTGAAGTTGGGTTTGGGGAAGAACAACGCCCCGGCACCAATGGCAACCACGGTGCTCCAAAGGGCCATTTTTCCGGTCAGGCGTTTGGCATAGAGGCCAAACAGGACGGGGAACAGCGCCCCGGCACAGACCAAATCCGCCAGCAGAAACAGGTATAGGACGTTGTAGCCCCTGGCGGCGATCAGGATGGCGGGAATGCCGATTACCAGGGTCAGCAGACGGGTGAGATTGAGGATGCCGTTGGTGGATTTCTCGGGGAAGATCCGCAGCAGGTCGGTGGTAAACAGGCTGGCGATGCCGTTCAACAAGGAATCCAGACTGCTCATCACCAGGGCCAGAACTAGGACGAGGACAGCAATGCTCACCCATCCGGGGAGTTCTAGGGCTTGAATCAGCGAGAAAAAGGCCCGGTCATCATTAAAGCCGAAGTGCATGGCCACAATGCCCAGCAGCCCAGAAATGAACAGCATCGGCCAAATCACCAAAAACGACCCCAAAAAGGAGCGGCGCACCACGGTATCGGTTTTGCAGGCATAGACCCGCTGCCAGTTGGTTTGGTTGAACATTTCGGCGGAAATCACCGCAATCACGAGGGTAGCCCCAAATTTAATCCCCGGCCCGTTGGCGAGGGTCAACAACTGAGGGGCCGTATCCCGCACGGGGGCCACCGCGTTACCCCAGCCGCCCAGGGCAAAGATCGCAATGCCAAAGCTCAGCAGCAGCAGCGGCACAATCACCGCAAACTGCACGGCATCGGTGAAGATTGTCGCCTCTAGGCCGCCCACCAGGGTGTAGATGAACACGGCGGTAATCACCAGCAGGGCCGTCAGCCAGAGGGGCACCCCGGCCATCAGTTCCACCGCCTTGGCAATGGCCGTCAGTTCCGCCGCCAGGTAGACGAACATATAGAACACCACAATCGCCAGCGTCAGCCGATACATGGCCTGCCCAAAGCGGTGCAGCACATACTCGTTCAGCGAATGGCCCGCAGGCATCAAAAACCGCATCCGAGTCCCCATGAAGGCAAACAGGGCGGCGGGGGTGGCCTGTCCGATGCAGTAGCCCACAATGCCCGCAATGCCACTGGTGGCCCCTACTTCTGGCGGGCTAAACAAAATCCAGGCACCCATGGCGCTGGCGACAATGGTGGCCAAGGCCATGCCTGTACCCACCCGGTTGCGGCTGACCAGGTAGTCCTCCAGGCTGATGGTGTGGCGGCTGGCCTGCAAGAGTCCGAGCAGCGTAAAACTAGCGGCGGTAATCAAAATCACCGCAATGGCGGTTATGCCCAGGGTCATCCAAACACCTCCTAATCCAAAATAGATTGCTAGGATGTGCCGTCAGAAAACCCCTTTGCCCAACCACCCAACCCCAACGTAGAACAGACCTCTAGCCTGCCGCTATCCCCCAGAAAATTCCCCACTAAACGGGCGATTCTAGGACAGATGCAAACAAGAGAACGGTTCTACATTGGGTTTATGGAAGCGGCTAGTGACCTCAAGCATGGCTTCCCTCCGCTGGCATTAACCAGGTCAGGTTCTGAGGGTATGATCTCAGTCCGATGATCGGACACCCCTAGCGTGTTGGCATTATAAACCGTTTAAATAGTCAGTATGACTTCGACAACGCTGTAGGTAGCCGCCATGGCCGATCCCGTCACCATTCAGGACATTTACGAGTTATTTAAAGCCTCTCAGGCCGAGGCAGACCGTCGAGCGGCTGAGGCAGATCGCAGTATGGAGGAACTACGACGCCTGGTAGCCAACACTAGCCGGGAGGTCTCTCGGCTGGGGGATCGCTGGGGGCTGTTTGTAGAAAATCTGGTGGCTCCGGCGGTGCAGCGGTTGTTTCAGGAGCAGGGGATTGATATTCAGCAAACCTACCGTCGCGCCAAGTCCACCCGTTCAGAAGCTCCGATGGAGATTGACATTTTGGCGGTGGATGGCGATGTGGCGGTGGCCATTGAGGTGAAATCGTGCCTCACCCAGGAGGATGTGGACAGCTTTTGCGAGAAGCTGCAACGGCTTAAGTTGGCCTTCCCAGAACGGGCAGACTACCGCATTTTTGGGGCCGTTGCCGCCATCGAATTTGTGCAAGATGTGGATCGCTATGCCTACCGGAAGGGCCTATTTGTAATGCGCCAGTGCGGCGATGCCATGGAACTGGCCAACAATGCTACCTTTCAGCCTAGGGCTTGGTGACTAGATAGGCGAAAAGAAGGGCGAGGAGACCTCGCCCCTACGGGTGGACGGATTGACGGGGTGGGAACCGGGCCTTGGGATTAGGCGGCGAGTTGGGCTTCCTCCTGGGCGGGGGTAGCGAGTTTGGCGGATTGGTAGGCCGCGAGCTGGTCTTCGATGTTTTGGCGCACCACCTGGCGGAAGTCGATAAAGTGCTCGGCCTGGGCGCAGACGGACACATAGCTGGCAGCCACGGCGGGATAGCGCCAGAGCATAATCGCTAGATTTACCCAGAACCGTAGGCGGGTTTTGCGCACCACGCCCTGCCGCCACAGGATGATGAAAAAGGCCCGCAGGGTAATCCAGTTAATGCTGGGCGATCCGGCGGCGGCGGCGGTTTTCTTGGAGTGGCGTCGTTTGGAGTTGCGTTTGCGGGCTTCTCCCAGGATCAAATAATGGCGGAAAGTGCGGTTCAACACCGTCAGCGGGTCGTACAAATCCCAGAAGGTTTGGATAAATTCTTCGGTGATGTCTTCGATGGGGCGAGTGGGCACAAAGTTCATCAGAGTGGCCTGGTTGATGTCGGCACTCTTGCCCAGCAGGCGACCTTCCTTTTCCAAGCGGTGCCAGAGGGCCGTATCCGGCAGGGCTTGCAGCATACTCACCATGGCGGTGGGGATGGCGGTTTGCTCCACAAATTGATAGATACGCTGGCCCGCCCCCGTTCTTTCACCATCAAAGCCGACGATGAACCCAGCCATCACCCGCAATCCGGTTTTGGCAATGGCGACCACCGATTCCGACAGGGGATCTCGCGTATTTTGGAACTTTTTGGTGAGGGCTAGGCTGTCGTCGTCGGGGGTTTCGATGCCCAAAAAGACGGTGCCAAAGTTGCAGTCCACCATCATCTGCATCAGTTCGGGATCCTGGGCCAAGTCCACGGAAGCTTCGGTGGCAAAGGAGAAGGGATAGCCGTGGTCCTCCATCCAGGGCTTCATGGCCGTCAGCAGGCGCTTGACGTTGCGCTTGTTGCCGATGAAGTTGTCATCCACCATGAAGATGCTGCGTCGCCAGCCCAGGTCGTAGAGGTACTGAAGCTCGGCTAGGAGTTGATCGGGTTCCTTGGTGCGGGGCTTGCGGCCATAGAGCACGATGATGTCGCAAAATTCGCACTGGAAGGGACAGCCCCGCGAAAACTGAACCGACATTTCGGCGTAGGCGTCCAGTTCTAACAGGTCGTAGCGGGGGATCGGGGTTTCGGTGACGGCGGGTTTTTCGCCCCCGGATCGGAAGGTGCCGCTGCGGTCGCCCCGTTCCACCGCCTCCACAAACATCGGTAGGGTAATTTCGCCCTCGTCCAAAATTAGGAAATCCGCCCCAGCTTCCTCGGCTTCGTGGGGGAGAGAAGTGGGGTAGGGACCACCCACGGCCACCAGTTTCCCGTATTCCTTGGCGGTGCGAATGGCGGCTAAAAAGTCGGGCCGATGGACAATCATGGCGGACACAATCACAATATCCGCCCAGCGCCATTCGGCATCTTCCACGTCCCGCACATTGCGGTCTACCAGTTTAAAGTTCCAGCTTTGGGGCAAAATCGCGGCTACCGTTACCAGCCCCAGGGGGGGCAACTGCGCCTTCATGCCCACCAACTCAAGGGTTTTATCAAAGGACCAAAAGCTTTTCGGAAAACGAGGATAAACCAGCAGGATGTTCATGAAAGCCATGCTATATTTTCTGCCATCCTACGGGAGTCACTCTAAATGCGCAAACGGGGACCCTAGGAAAACCCTGTTTCGAGAACACCATAGACTGGGTAGAGGGCTGACATCCATAGAAATCCTGCCTTGCTATCCCTGAGAAAGCTCAATGTATTCCGGCCACACTACCGGAGGGAAAATGGGCAAAAATCCCTGAACATTCCTGAACAAAATGCGATTTTTGCCTAGACAGCGGTGAACCATACTGGCAGTAGCCCTCGAAAGTCGCCGCCATTATGGAAACCTTTCTACTGTTTTTTGTCCTGGGACTGGTGATCTATCTCAACCTGCCCGAGAAAAAACCACCCAAGAAAGACCCCTGGGAGGAATTGGGCAAAGCCATTGGCACCGCCATGAAAAGCATCAACGCCCCCGCCGATGATAAAAAGGGCGGGGGCGGCAAAAAAGATGGCCTACCCAACTTCATCTATCTGGCGATTATTGCTGGGCTGGTGGTGTATCTGTTGGGTTAATCGCGATTACCGTCATCCCGAGTTCGATAGGTCTGACTCCCCTAGAAGGAGTAGCCTATCCCTGCAATGCGGTCTAGAACGTTTTGGACAAGGGCCAAGGCGAGAATAGCGAAGGACGCCGACAGATCCATGCCACCGATGGGGGGGATGATGGCCCGAAAGCAATCAATGTAGGGATCCGTGAGTTGACGAATCACCGCCAGGGCGGGATTGTCCCAATTCACCGTAGGAACCCAACTCCAAATGACGCGAAGCAGCAGAATCACGAGATAAAGCGCCACAAAGTTGGCTAGGATGTCGAGCCAAATGTCCATCCGAAGCACCTCCGTCGTAGGATGCATGACGCCAAGGCGAGGCTAGCGTCAACGCGAAGCAATGCACCAAGTCGTAGTCGTAGGATACCTTCGCGGCGCAATCCCCCCAACCGTAGACCACCATAGGTACTGGTTTCCCGGTGGATCCGTTAGAAGGAGGCGTAGGAGGATGCGGTGGCCATGGCGATGGCCATAATCCCCTGGCGCAGGAAGGACAGCAGCAAAAAGGCCAAAATGGGGGACAAATCAATACCGCCGAGGGGAGGAATGATGGAGCGGAACAGGTTCAGGTAGGGATCCGTAAGCTGGCTGAGGACAGAGAAGGGCGGATTAAACCAGTCCACGTTGGGGAACCAGCTCAGCAGAATGCGAATGATCAGCAGAACGGTGTAGATCGAAAGGAAGGTGGAGAGGGTCTGTACCAAAATAGCCATCTGAACAACCTCGGCTGTAGTCGTTAATCACAATACATGGAGAACAGAAACCTGTCAGTTAGTGTAACGGAATGCTGCATGGATGGTGGTTTGACCCAGGATTAGCCTAGGCTTGGCCCCGGTTGAAATTCCGCTAGGCTGACGGGTTAATCGGCCTGGGAGGGGTTGCCCCAGGTTTTCTCGGTGTGGCCGTTGATGTGGCCGAGCTGTTGGCGCACATCGTCGATGGCGTCGTTGAGTTGGGCGATTTTAGCCTCTAGCCCTAGGCGAGCGGCTTCCATGCCTTCCTCGGTCATATCCTCTAGGTCGTCAAAGGCGAGGTCAGGGGATCGACGGTCGGCCTGCCCTGCCTGAATGCGAGAGGCGGCGAGGGCACCCACGACACCACCGAGGGCACCGCCGACCAGGGTGCCCAGCAAAAATCCGCCGACGAAATTGCCTTGTTCACTCATCGCGTTATCCGTTCCGCCTCAATCACAGGGTCTGTTGTTCCATTCTATAAAGCTAATGCATCAAGCTAATCTCAGTAGACCGAAAAGGATATTGTCGGGTAGGCATCCTGACTGCCACGCAGGTCGCCAGGATGCCTACTCTACCTTGGGTTTGTGATCTACTGAAGCAACCTAGGATCCGAAGGTGCGATCCCCCGCATCCCCCAGTCCGGGCACGATAAAGCCCTGGTCGTTGACTTCTTCGTCAATGCCAGCGGCAAAAATCGTTAGGGTGGGATACACATCCGCCAGCTTTCGCAGGGCTAAGGGGGAGGCCACGATGGCAATAATCCGCACCAGGGCCGGATCCACCCCCCGACTGACGAGATCTGCCAGGGTAGCCATGATGGTGCCCCCAGTGGCCAGCATCGGTTCGCTGATGATCACCCGTGTTTGGGGATCAATCTGGGCAGGCAGCTTGTTGAGGTAGCAACTCGCCTCTAGGGTTTCCTCGTTGCGCACATAGCCCACATGGTAGATCGACGCCAGGGGGAGCAGACTTTGAATCCCCGGCATCAGGCCCAGCCCCGCCCGCAGGATGGGCACGATCATGGTGGGAACGTCGGGGTTAATGAACGTTGCCGCACAGGGGCCGAGGGGGGTGTTGACCGTGGTCTCTAGGGTGGGCAACCACTCGCGAATGGCCTCATAGGTGAGCCAGCGCCCTAGCTCCTCCATGGCCGACCGAAACAGCGGCGAAGGAGTCTCGGCGTCGCGGGCTACGGCCAGCCAATGCTTCACCAGGGGATGGGGCGGAACAAAAATACGAAGTTGAGCAGCCATGAACCAAAGGGAATGTGCAAAAGGAACGGTGCAAATCTGCCACATCATACTCTGTGACGGGCTTCTGTGGCAGGTAGTAGTGAACCCGTCGTCCAGCCTTTCGGCTGTTTGGGTACGGTCGATTCGGGTGGAAAAGCCTACTTTTTCAAGGGTTAGCCACACCTGTGCAACACCGCTGACTCTGACAAGATAGGGATGTCAACGCCACGGAGAGGGTCATGAAAAAAGGACTGTTCAGCCAACCCATTCTGCAAGGGTATCGCCACCTCATTCGCCACCCTAAATATCGCTGGGCCATCCTTTTGGGAACGCTGATTTATCTGGTCAGCCCGTTGGATATTTCCCCCGATGTGATCCCGGTGGCAGGCTGGATTGATGACGGCCTGATCGCCACCCTGGCCATTACCGAGGTAACCCAGCTTTTGCTAGATCGCAAGCGCAACCTGCGCCAAGCCTCCCAGGCCAACCGATCCAGCGTTGAGACTGACGACCTAAAAACCACGGTGATCGACGTTAATTCCGTCACCGTTCCCCGCTAGGCAAGAGCCGAAGGGCGAGAGCCGAAGGGCGAGAAAACCTCGCCCCTACCCCGACGGTTGGGTCTTTTGGCGATTCAGAGTTTTGTCTTGGTTTGACCTGCTGGTTTGACCTGTTAGTTTCAACCTTTCATTGCCCCCTACCACGCTGCTAAGGAGATGCCCCATGGCCACCGCCGTATCTGAAAAAGTGAAAGCCGACTGGAAAAAAGCCCAACAATCGGGCGGTCATCGCGCCAGTCGCATTCGGGCCATTGTCAGCCAAGCCGCCACCGAAGCCTTTTCGGAAATCAAGGGTGGCTCCAGCGAACTGGAAACCCTAGGCCGTCAATCCCTAGCCGAAATGATGGCCCAACTGCAAACCCAAGCCGCCACCGGAGCGCCAGTGACCGCATCCACCGCCACCGGAGCGCCAGACGTTATCGAAGCCAATACCGAAGTTCAGGCCGTGGTGCCCGTTCCCACCCCAGCCAAAGCCGCTGCTCCCACCTGGGCCGAGCTGTTTGCCACGGTGATAAACCTCGTCAAGACCCGCAAAACCGACTGGGGACAAGCCCTCCTGACCAGGCTTCAAGCCCAATTAGAACGCTTTGATGTGGATATGGAAGCCGAATATGGTGCCCGCTATCGACTATTCCAGCCCTTCGTTTGGGGTTTGCGCCGTGTGGTGGCCCTGGGCTTAGATCGTCTATCGGAACCCGCCTCATCCCCAACGGCCCCAGCCACCCCCGTGACCATCGAAGTGCTGGACGACACGGACGATTAGATATCCCAGATGTTTTAGATCTTTGATCCTGTGGCGCTAGAACCCCGGTTTCTGGGTTGGGATGTTGCTGCTTAAAGTTGATTGTTGAGAATTTGCTGGATGACCTCTTGGACGCCCGCCCCTCGTTCGCCCTGGGTGGTGTAGTGGGCGATGGCCTTGAGTTCGGGTAGGGCATTAGCGACGGCTACCCCTCGGTGACAGGCTTGGAGCAGGCTGAGGTCATTTTCGGCATCGCCAATGCCCACGGAGGGCAGGTGGGCGAGGTTGAGATCGGCCAGGGCCACCGCTAACCCGCTAGCCTTATTGACCCCCTGGGGCAAAATCATCACCGCCCGCTTATTGAGAATGACCGCCGCCGATAGTCCCAAGGACTGAATGGCCTGGTGAACGGCGTCGCCGTGGGGTTCCCAAGTGGCCACCATCACCTGCCCTTGGTCGATGGGATCAGCACCAGATGCCTTCAGTGTTTCTACGAGGGTAGCTGGAAACGGCTCCGCTAAAAGTTTGACGTTATCTTGGTGTGGCTGGTGGAAAACTGCGCCGTTTTCTGCCACAATGCCCTGAAATAGATGGCTATGGGGAAAAACCTGGAATAGATCGTCAAGTTGTCGCCCTGTCACGAGAATTAAGTAACCGCCGCTGTTGCGGTAGCGTTCTAGGGCGGCTAGGGTGGCATCATCTACGGTTCCCTCCGTCGCCAGGGTGCCGTCGTAGTCCGTTGCTATCACGCGATAGTCCATGTCGCTTCTACTCCCGCGTCTGTCCGTATAGTCTGTCCCTGTTTACCACAACTGACGGTTTCGCTGCACCATGACCATGCCGACGCCAGTCCAGCGTAGTTCCTCAATTCTAGGGGGCTTTCACCAACCCTTGGCCCACCGATCCCCCGCTGCCAGAATTTTGGCCCTGGCTACCGTGATGTTGGGATTGGCCCTCATCCCCCAGGGGACAGGCATGGCCGGGGCCGCGACCCCAGTCTCCCCAACGGACAGTGTGACAGCCCCCGCCTTAGCCCCTGGGCTAGACCTCAACCAAGATTTTCAGACGAACCCCAACGACGACCTTGCCGATCCTCAGGCCAAGCAGGACGCCTCGCCCCCGGTGCCCCCATTGCCCACCGCCATCCCGGAGGCCGTGGTGCCTGCCAACGAGGGGATTGTGGGCCTTACCCCTGGCCCGGAAGACAACCTGGGCATTGGGGTGCTGCAACCTCGCAACCTAGACTTTTTAGACCGTGCCGCCTGGGAGACAAATCCCCTCGCCTATGGTCGCTGGCTCCGTTCCGTGGCCCTGCCCCTCTATGTTGGCCCCGATGGGGAACACTGGGGCTGGATGGTCAACGGGTGGCTAATCATCAACGGCTATGAACCCATGGCTATTGGCCGAGACGCCAGCTTTTCCATGGTGGAGGCCCGGACGGGCCTTTACAGCTTCCCGGTGCTAGAACAGCGGATCGATGGCTGGTTTCGCTTCCAATACACCCCCGCTGGTAGCGCCTGGGCACACCTCGACCACCTGGCGGTGGGGGCCGTAGCGCTTACCCTCCAGCCCTGGGAAGACACCCTGGCCACGGCATCGCACATTCGCTTTCGGCGGCATGGGCTGTCGCAATCCCTGCGAACCGAGCCCCGTGGTACGGCGTCTCTGCAAGCCCTGGTAGCCCCCAACAGCCGCATTCGTCCCCTGGCCATCGATGGCGACTGGATGCGGGTGGAGGTGACCCAACCCGTGCAGGGCTGCACGATCCTCCCTGGCCACACCACCGAGGAAGGTTGGCTGCGTTGGCGCGATGAGGCCACACAGGCTCTACTGGTTTGGGCGGTCGCGGTCGATTGTTCGGAACCAGGGCCAGAGTCAGAATAATGAGGCGCGTTCGTTCCTCAAACGAACGCAGGCGTAGCGGCATTTCATGGGGGCGCTTAACATTTCTTCACTCCAAAAGTGGCGTTAAATACCATTACGATTTGGGGACGGGTAAAACGGATACAGTTTAATATTTGAAGGTTCGATGCAGACGCTTCATTCTGTATCAGAATAGTCAAAATCATAGGCTTTGAGTACTTGTTAAATGCCTGATTCACTGACTTAAATGGCGCGACAATTCCTTGCATAGTCAGGGTTTTAACTGAGTACACAAATCCCGATTTCACTCAACACAATGCTTGTCCTGGGCTAAGAAAAGACTAGTCCCCTAGGGCTCAATTTTTTTTTAGGTCAGAGATGACTAGGGTTTGAGCGATTGAGTACAACGCTAATCATTCAATCAATCCTATCGAACGGGTGTGGCAAGTCCGTAATATCCCCGTTGCTATAACTCTTTCAACGCCAAGCACCCAGCGTTACTCAAGCGCTGAAGCGAGCATCCCTCAACGGCAGGCAACGTCAACCCTGGCTAGTTCAGCCCTTTTACCTCGACGCCTTGCCCAGTCCTTGAATCGCTCCCCCAGATCTTGAGACCAAATGCGATGTCTGCCCACCACCCACCCAAGGCAATCGAGTTTGGTAGCGACGAAGCGGTGTCGTGGTTGATGGGTTCCGCTCCCCTGATTTGGGGGCCACCCATCGGCCATTGGCGGATTCAGCCGTTACCCACCCGCTATCGCGCCCAACCCTACCTCCCCAAACCCATGACGCCACTGCCAGCCTCTGCCCTGACCTCCGCGCCCCATGCGACGCCCGATCTGGACATTACTCTGACGAAGACGAAAACGGTGGTTAAACCTGCGGGGAGTGGCTGTGCCAGTTCTGGATGCAGCACCACGGAAACCGCCGATGGCCTCAGTGACAGCATGAGAGCCCGGATTGAACAGCACCCCTGCTATAGCGAAGCCGCCCACCACCACTATGCCCGGATGCACGTTGCGGTGGCCCCGGCCTGCAACATTCAGTGCAACTACTGCAACCGCAAGTATGACTGCGCCAACGAAAGCCGCCCCGGTGTAGTGAGCGAACTGCTGACCCCGGAGGAAGCCGCCCACAAGGTTCTCGTTGTAGCGGGCAAAATTCCCCAAATGACGGTGCTGGGCATTGCTGGCCCTGGTGACCCTTTGGCCAACCCCGAAAAAACCTTCCGCACCTTTGAACTGATTGCCGAACAAGCCCCCGACATCAAGCTCTGCCTCTCCACCAATGGCCTGATGCTGCCGGACTATGTGGATCGCATCAAAGCCCTGAATATTGACCACGTCACAATCACGATTAATATGATCGACCCGGAAATTGGGGCCAAAATCTACCCCTGGGTTCACTATCGCCGCAAGCGCTACCGGGGCATTGAAGGGGTACGCATTCTGCACGAACGGCAGATGGAGGGGTTGCAGGCCCTGAAGGAAGCGGACATTCTGTGCAAAGTGAACTCGGTGCTGATTCCCGGCATCAACGACGAACACATGCCGGAGGTCAACGCCGCTATCCGCGAACGGGGAGCCTTTTTGCACAACATCATGCCCCTGATTTCTGCCCCAGAGCACGGCACCTACTTTGGCCTGAACGGCCAGCGTGGCCCCAAACCGAAGGAACTGAAAGCGGTGCAGGATAGCTGCTCCGGCAACCTGAAGCTGATGCGCCACTGTCGCCAATGCCGCGCCGATGCGGTGGGTCTGCTAGGGGAAGACCGCAGCCAGGAGTTCACCAAGCAGAAGTTCATGGAAATGCCCGTGGACTATAGCCTGGAAACCCGCCAGGCCGTTCACCTCAGTATTGAGCAGGAGCGGGCCGCCGTGGCCGCCAAGCGGGAATCTGCCGCCCGTGTTCCTGGCACCTTGTCGGAGGATTCGCCCAAGGTGCTCGTGGCGGTGGCCACCAAGGGCGGCGGCATTGTGAATCAACACTTCGGCCACGCCAAGGAATTCATGATTTACGAAGTGGACGCCGCTGGAGCAGCCTTCGTGAGCCACCGCAAAGTAGCGGACTACTGCCAGGGCGGCTACGGCGAAGAGGCCATGCTGCAAGGCATCATCGACACCATTTCCGATTGCAAAGCCGTCCTCGCCGCCAAAATTGGCCCCTGCCCCAGCAAGCAACTGCACCAAGCGGGTCTGGTGGTGATGGAAGACTACGACGTGATCGAAACCGTTGCCCGTCGCTTCTACGACCAGCATGTGCTGAAGCGGTAGACCCTCACCCCTAGCCCCTCTCCCCAAGGGAGAGGGGAACCGGAAAGTTCCGACGCCCAATTCCCGACGCCCAATTCCCGACTCCCGACTCCCGACTCTCCACTTTCCCTACCCGCCATGGTTATTTATCTCGACAACAACGCAACCACCCGCACCGACCCCGATGTGTTGGCGGCGATGCTGCCCTACCTAAGCGAGCTGTACGGCAATCCCTCATCCATGCATAGCTTTGGTGGCCAAGTGGGGGCGGTAATTGAAGACGCCCGATCCCAGGTCGCCCAATTTCTAGGGGCCGAGCCGACGGAGATTTTGTTCAATAGCTGCGGCAGCGAAGGCAACAATACCGCCATCCATGCCGCCCTAACCGCCCAGCCCGACAAGCGCCACATCGTCACCACAGCAGTGGAACACCCGGCCATCCTCGAAGTGTGCAAGCACCTGGAGAAAAAGGGCTATACCGTCACCTATCTCTCGGTGAACGAGCGCGGCGAACTGGATTTAGCAGAACTGGAAGCGGCCATGACCGGAGGCACCGCCCTGGTGACCACGATGGTGGCCAACAACGAAACCGGAGTGATTTTCCCGGTCGAAAAAATCGGTGAAATCGCCAAAGCCTACGGGGCCACCTTCCATGTAGATGCTGTCCAGGCGGTGGGCAAACTCCCCATCAATCTGGCCACCAGCACCATCGACCTGCTCACCCTGTCGGGCCACAAGCTCCACGCCCCCAAGGGCATCGGTGTCCTATATGTGCGGAAAGGCTTCCGCTTCCGGCCCTTTCTCCTGGGCGGACACCAAGAGCGCGGGCGGCGGGCGGGCACCCACAACGTCCCCGGCATTGTCGCCCTAGGTAAAGCGGCAGAACTGGCCCAGATCAGCCTAGCCCACACCCAACGCGAGGCCGAACTACGGGACATGCTGGAGTACGGCATTCTGGCCACCATCCCCGATACCGTAGTCAACGGCGGCGGTGCGGCACGACTGCCCAACACCACCAACATTGGCTTCAAATACATCGAAGGGGAAGCCATCCTGTTCATGCTCAACAAGTACGGCATCTGCGCCTCCTCTGGTTCCGCCTGCACCTCCGGTAGCCTCGATCCCTCCCACGTTCTCACCGCCATGGGACTGCCCTACACCATCCTGCACGGCTCCATCCGGTTTAGCCTCTCCCGCTACACCACCGAAGCCGAAATTCGCGCCGTTCTCAACGTCATGCCCGACATCGTAGACCGCCTGCGGGCCATGTCGCCCTTCAACAACGACCAGGCCGAGTGGCTACAAGAACGCACCCTAGCCACCGTGAGCTAACCCTCACCCCTTCACCCCTTCACCCCTTCACCCCCGGAAACCGCCATGTGGGACTACTCTGAAAAAGTACTGGAACTCTTCTATAACCCAATCAACCAGGGCACCATTGAAGACCCAACGGAACCCGATGTGGCCGTGGTGTTTGGGGAAGTGGGCAGCATTGCCTGTGGCGATGCCCTGCGGTTGCACCTGAAGATTCAGCCGTCCACAGACAGCATTTTGGATGCCCGATTTCAGACCTTTGGTTGCACCAGCGCCATTGCTTCTTCTTCGGCATTGACGGAAATCATCAAGGGCAAAACCCTGGACGAAGCCCTGAATATCACCAACCACGACATTGCCAACTTTCTAGGTGGCCTGCCCGAAGCCAAAATGCACTGCTCGGTGATGGGACAGGAAGCCCTCGAAGCTGCCATCTACAAGTATCGTGGCATTACCATCGAAGCCCATGACGATGACGAAGGTAGCCTGGTTTGCGCCTGCTACGGTATTACCGAAAAGAAAATCCGCCGCGCCATTGCCGAAAACGATCTCGACACCGTTGAACAAGTCACCAACTACGTAAAAGCGGGCGGCGGCTGTGGATCTTGTTTAGCCAATATTGAAGACATTATCTCAGATGCCAAACAATCTGTTGAAACGGTCAAAGCAGCGGCTGAATTAGCGGTTTTCCAGGAGCAAAGAACTCAATCTCTAGGCAGTCCAGTATTAACGAATCAAGAACCAGAGATTATTCCAACTCTGACCAATCTACAAAAGATCATGATGATTCAAACCGTTCTGGATCAAGAAATTCGACCTATCCTCCTAGCCGATGGCGGCGATTTACAACTGCACGATGTAGACGGTGATCGAGTCCTGGTTAAGTTACAGGGAGCCTGTGGTTCCTGTGCTAGCAGTACCGATACCTTGAAGTATGCCATTGAGGCGAAATTAAAGGATCTGGTGTTACCAACTCTCGTGGTTGAAGCAATTTAGTCGAATTCAAAGTTCAAAGTTCAAAGTTCAAAATTTTTCCTTTTTAATTTTGAATTATTCCCCTCCCCCCTCCACCATGCATCCCCTACCTATTCCCCATGCCGGACGAGATCCCCCGGCCCGCTTCACTTTTATTCCAGGCCCTTGCCTGATTCCCGAACCGAGATAACGAGCGTTTCCTTCCAGATCTGAATTCAAAACCTAGGAGAAATCTCCCCATGCGACAGATTGCATTTTACGGAAAAGGCGGTATTGGTAAATCTACCACTTCGCAAAACACCCTAGCCGCCATGGCTGAAAAAGGACAACGCATCATGATTGTGGGTTGCGACCCCAAGGCAGATTCCACCCGCCTGATGCTCCACAGCAAGGCCCAAACTTCTGTGCTCCAACTGGCTGCCGAACTCGGTGCCGTTGAAGATGTGGAACTGGATCAAGTTCTACAAGTTGGTTATCGCGGCGTTAAGTGCGTAGAATCCGGCGGCCCAGAACCTGGTGTGGGTTGTGCGGGTCGGGGTATTATCACCGCCATCAACTTCCTCGAAGAAGAAGGCGCTTACGAAGACCTCGATTTCGTGTCCTACGATGTACTGGGTGACGTGGTTTGCGGCGGTTTTGCCATGCCCATTCGGGAAGGCAAAGCCCAGGAAATCTACATCGTGGTTTCCGGCGAAATGATGGCTATGTATGCGGCTAACAACATCGCCCGTGGCGTCCTTAAGTATGCCCAATCTGGCGGTGTTCGTCTGGGTGGTCTGATTTGTAACAGCCGGAATACCGACCGGGAAATTGAGTTGATTGAAGCCCTAGCGGCCAAGCTCAACACCCAAATGATTCACTTTGTGCCCCGCGACAACGTGGTTCAACACGCCGAACTGCGCCGCATGACGGTGAATGAGTATGCGCCCAACAGCAAGCAAGCGGCGGAATATGCTCAACTGGCCGACAAGATCATCAACAACAAAAAGCTCACCATTCCTACGCCCATCTCCATGGATGAATTGGAAGATCTGTTGATTGAATTCGGCATCCTAGATGGCGACGAAGAGTATCAAAAAGCCCTCGCCGCTGATAAGGCTGCTGCTGTTGCTGTTTAAGCTGTTAGTCATCTAAACTGCGTATAATACATTAAAATTCTGGAATAAGCCATGGGAGTCAGAAACTATCTAACGTCAGAGGAAAAGCAAGAGCTTCAGAAGCA
>NZ_JACJRS010000060.1 GCF_014697375.1 Phormidium sp. FACHB-1136 | reverse complement strand
AACGTATTGCGACTGATCTGCAAGACACGAGCGACGTGGCTCTTGCGCTCACCTCGGTCAACTGCGGCAACGGCCTTTACTCTTAAATCCACACTGTAGGGGGCAGGCATCGGGGTTCAGGGGCGGAAACAACATCCCTATTCTGTCCTAATCAGTCTCCGGGCTGCAATAACTCCGGCATAGGGCTTAAATACGCCGCTGGGCATGGTAATCACCGCCTTCAGATCGCAGCGATCTACCAGAGTTTGGCGGAGTTGTTTAAACGCCTTGCCAGAGCCAAACAACACCCCCTGCGGCACAATTACACAGGCCGTTCCCCCGGTTTTTAGGAGGCGATAGATATTTTCGACAAACAGCAATTCCGTCTTGGTGGTGGCGAGGCTGAGGGTTTCGTTGATGTCGCCCTTGTCGATGCTGCCCGTAAACGGCGGATTGGCCATGATGATGTCGTAGGCGGCGGCTTCGTTGTAGCCTTTGCTGAGGGTGTCTTGGTAGTCGATGTGGGGGTCATCGATGCCGTGCATCATCAGGTTCATCAGGCCCAGGCGTACCATGGTGCCGTCGATGTCGTAGCCATAGAGGGAGTGTTGCAGGATGGTTTGGGCCTTTTCGGTCAGGGCCGCCGCCACCGAGGTACGGACAAAGCCGTCTTCATCGGGGGGCAAATCCTTGGTTCCGGCCCGAATGGCAAGCTGGGTGACGATGTATTGATAGGCCCCCAGCAAAAAGCCCCCCGAACCACAGGCCGGGTCGGCAATGCGGTGGCCCAGTTGGGGCTGCACCAGTTCGGCCATTAGCTTAATGATGTGGCGCGGCGTGCGAAACTGGCCATTTTTTCCGGCGGTGGCAATCTCCGACAGCAGCATTTCGTACACATCGCCCTGAATATCCTGAAACGCTTGGCCCTTCTCCTGGGAATCGCGATCCATGATCTCGAAAATGTGGTCGATGGTCTTCACCGCCTCCACCAGCAGGCTGGGCTTGGGGATGATAAACACCGCATTCTTCATGTGCTGGGCAAAGTTCGATTCGGCCCCGGTCAAATCCTTCAAAAACGGAAACACCCGACTCTGCACATGGCTCAGCATCGCCTCGGCGGGCATTCGGCTAAACTCGCTCCAGCGCAGGGATTGCTTGTCGATGGCGTATTGGTCGGGGTTGTCCTGCTGGCGATATTCCGGCGGAATCCAGGTGCCCGCAAACTTGGAGGTGTAGGGCTCCCCCGTCCATTCCGCATCGGCCTGCTTCTTTTGATCGACCTCATCAATCCGCTTCATGAACAGCAGGTAGGTGATCTGCTCGATGGCCGTCAACGGGTTGGAAATGCCGCCCGACCAAAACTTATTCCAAAGCTGGTCGATTTCGCTTTTGAGTTCAGGGTTGTTTTGTAGCATCAGTCAATTGTAAAGTCCTCGCGGCCCTCGCGGCCCTCGTGGCCCTCACCCTAAATCCCTCTCCCCACGGGAGAGGGACTTTGAAGTGCTTCCGGTTCGCCTCTCCCTGTGGGAGAGGGGCTAGGGGTGAGGGCTAGATCTCGGCCAAAGCACAGGATTCTATTCATCAGCGCATGGCTTGAATTTTCTGGGCTGGCGTCCCCCATCGTCAAGCGGCCAGCCGTTCCGTAAGCTGGAGGATTTCGGTAATCTCCCTGGGGGTAAACACGCCGCGAATGCCCTGGGGATGGATCACCGTAAACGGAGCGCTGATCAGGTCTTTCTTTTCCACCCGCTCCCGCTCGATGATGAACGTCCTCAGCAGGTCGAGGAACTCCAGTTGGCGGCTGTTGAGGGTGTTGTGCTGCTGAAGGAACTGGTCAAAGGCCTCGCTGACGGTGTCTGGAAAGCTTTTGAGGATTTCGATGCCCAGAATGTGGCGAATGAACTGGAGGAACTGCGCCCTGCGGTTTTGGTAGACCTGGCGCAGCAGGTCTTCGGTAATGTGGGGGTGCTCGGCGTGGAGCAGATTGGCCAAATCCTGGGCCTCCGCTGGGGTAATGGCCTCTCCGCTTTTGATCTTGATCAGCACCGGGTTGTGCTCCGTTAGCTCAGCAATCAACGCCTCCACCATCTCCCGATAGCGGCTGATCGACACCGATTCGTGCTGGGGGCCAAACTCCACCCAGTCCTTATGGTGCAGGGCATCCACCAAATCCAGCTCCACCGGGCCGGGGTTGATCCTCGGTTCGCGGAACCGCATCAGGCCGCCCAGGCGGGTACAGAGATTGTCGAGGGCCAGGTCTAGCTCGTTTTCATCGGCCCGAACCCAGTAGCGGTTGGTTTGGGCCTCGCGAATTAGCGCCTCTTCTTCCTGGACAAAATTGACCGTCAGTGGCAGTTCACTAATTTGTTCCACCAGGCCATCCCGCAACGCTTCGGCCTTACCCGTTTCCTGGCCCAGGTGGGCGAGGGCATAGTCCAACACATCCCGCTCAAAGCGCATGGCCTTAAAATCAACCTCCGACACCGTGCGAAACAGCGGTTTGATGGCATTCCG
This sequence comes from Phormidium sp. FACHB-1136, assembly GCF_014697375.1. GTDB lineage: Bacteria > Cyanobacteriota > Cyanobacteriia > Phormidesmidales > Phormidesmidaceae > Nodosilinea. The sequence goes on along the minus strand of NZ_JACJRS010000060.1, from coordinate 30,252 downwards.
TAGAAATTCCAGCTTGGCGTGATCTAAGGTGATCCAAAAATTCTCATCCTCCAATCGGGCCAAGGTGGCGGCGGCTTCCTTAATGACCACAGAACTACGGGGCAGATCGGCGATCTGCTGGCGCAGCTTGGCCACCTCCCGCTCCACAATGGAAGGGTGGCCTAGGTCGCTGGCCTGTTCAATTTTGTTGAGGCGCAACCCCACCACCTGCACGGGTAGGGGAACCTGGGGTTTAAGCTCTTTTCCTTGGGGCTGAAGCTTGAAATACTCGAAATTGTCCCAACAATCTAGGATTAAGAACCCTTTCTTTTCTAGACACCAGGGCTGGAGTTTATGGTTCTCTAGCAATCGGGTGCCGCGCCCAATCATTTGCCAAAACTTGGTATAGGAATAAATCGGCTTGGCAAATACTAGATTGACAATTTCTCTCACATCAACGCCCGTATCCAGCATATCCACGCTAATCGCCACACGGGGCATATCGTTGTGGGTAAACTGATGCAGCAGCCCGTTCTTGCCGTAAACGCGAGGGTCATCGGAAACCAACACCTTGGCCAGTTCCCCCTTGTACTGGGGATAAAGCTGGTCAAAAACTTCCTCAATCCGCCGAGCATGTTTTTTGGAGGAGCAGAAAAAGATCGTCTTTCCGGGCAAGACCCCGTTAGCATCCTTGATGCATTCCTCCATAAATTCCTTCACAATCAGGACGTTGGTGCCCTTGTTGGTTACGGTTTTCTCTAGATCCGTGCCTTCAAAATTGATCTCTTCGATCTCCTTCCCTTCCAGCAGCAGCTTTTTCTGATCCGCTAGGGAGATTGTGCGCTTACTGATGCCCTCGTTCTGAAACTTAGTCTGAATTTTCATCACCTGAAAATTGCACAGATAGGGCGGCTCATGGTTCACCGCTTCCTCAAAGGTGTAGGCAAAGGTGGGCAGGCCATCTTCGCAATGAAAAAGCTGAAACGTATTGTGGTCAAGGATATCCGTAGGGGTGGCCGTTAGCCCCAGGGTAATGGTTTTGAAGTAATCCAGCACCTCTTTATAGGTGTTGTAGATCGAGCGATGGCTTTCATCCACCACAATCAAATCGAAAAAATGGGGCGATATTGGCTGTCCCTGATCCCGAATAATGTTGAGCATGGTGGGATAGGTGGCCACATAGATGCGTCGATCCTTGGCGATGCGCTTTTCCTCCTGACTAGGCCAGCGAGGTTCGTGGGGTAGATGTTCCTTGAACGCCTCTAGGGCCTGATCTCGCAGCGCAATGCGATCCACCAGAAACAGCACCTTTTCGGCATGGCCCGCCCGCATCAAGGCATCCACCAGGGCAATGCAGGTGCGTGTCTTTCCGGTGCCCGTCGCCATCACCAGCAGAAAATCGCGCTTTTTCTGGTCAATCCCCTCCAACACCGTGCGAATGGCACGAATTTGGTAATCGCGGCCCGCAATGTCGGTGTTGATGAGTTCCTGGGTGAGGGGCTTTTTGTGGCGGCGGATGTATTGAAACCGCTCCAAATCATCACGGGTAGGAAACCCCACGACCTGGCGAGGCGGGTAGTTGTCCAAATCCCAAAAGTAAATATCGTGGCCGTTGGTATAAAAGCAAAAGGGTAGTTCTCCACCGAGTTGCCGCTGAATGTTGTAGCAATACTGCTTGGCTTGCTCCCGGCCAATGGCGGCATCCCGGCTCGATTTTTTGGCCTCCACCACGGCCAAGGGTTTGCCATCCTTGCCCAGCAGCACATAGTCGCTAAACTGATGGCCGTTGTAGGCGGCTCCAGGTTCCGCCGCCCGACCAGAGGGCGAGGTTGCAATCTCAAATTCCTCCACCACCTGGGTCGGATCGTGGATATTCCAACCCGCTTGGGCCAAAAGGCCATCAATCAGATCAAGGCGTGTCTGCTTTTCGTTTTTCATGCAACTCTACATGCAACCTTGCCAGCGCGAATCCGTCGTCCAGCCATTACCGTTATAGTGCCCATGGTTCGTCGCAACCTATCACTCCAACCCGTCTTGGATGCAGAGGGGGAGTCGAGTCTTGCTAGGATCAGGCATAGTTCACTCATCCTCTGCCCTATGGCCCCTGCAACGACGACCCCCAGCGTTCAATCCTGGACACCGATTATTGAGGCATTTACCGATGTGCTTGGCCCCGACAAGGTGGTGCGGCGCAAGGAAGAGTTGTTGGTGTACGAGTGCGATGGTCTGACCAGTTACCGTCAGCGTCCGGCGGTGGTGGTGCTGCCCAATTCCACGGAGGAAGTGGCGGCGGCGGTGAAAATTTGTGATCGCTTCCAGGTGCCCTTTGTGGCACGGGGGGCGGGCACGGGCCTATCGGGGGGAGCCCTGCCCATTGAGGATTCCGTCCTCATCGTCATGGCCACCATGCGGAACATTTTGGGCGTTGACCTAGAGAACCAGCGGGTCGTGGTGCAACCGGGCGTGATCAACAACTGGGTGACCCAGGCGGTGAGCGGGGCCGGATTTTACTATGCGCCGGATCCCTCTAGCCAGTCGGTGTGTTCGGTGGGGGGCAACGTGGCCGAGAATTCTGGCGGCGTCCACTGCCTCAAGTATGGCGTGACCACCAACCACGTCTTGGGGCTGAAAGTAGTGACCCCCAAGGGCGACATTGTGGATTTGGGTGGCCCGGTGGCGGAGATGCCCGGATACGACCTCACCGGGGTATTCGTCGGCTCCGAGGGTACCCTCGGCATCGCCACAGAAATTACCCTGCGGATCCTCAAAGCGCCGGAATCGATCCAGGTGTTGTTGGCGGATTTTACCTCCGTGGAAGCGGCGGGCGAGGCGGTGTCGGCCATCACCAGCGCCGGAATTATTCCTGCCGGGATGGAGATGATGGACAACTTTAGCCTCAATGCCGTGGAGGACGTGGTAGCCACCAACTGCTACCCCAGGGATGCAGCGGCGATTTTGCTGATTGAAATCGACGGTCTGCCCGCCGAGGTGAAGGCCACCGGGGAGCGCATCGATCACCTCTGTCGCCAAAAGGGTGCCCGCAGCATTACCGTTGCCACCGACCCCGAAGAACGCCTGCGCCTGTGGAAGGGACGCAAAGCCGCCTTCGCCGCCATGGGTAAACTCAGCCCCGACTACTATGTGCAGGATGGCGTCATCCCTCGCACCCAACTGCCCTACGTGCTGAAGGAAATCGCCGCCCTCGGTGCCCACCACGGCTATCGGGTGGCCAATGTGTTCCATGCGGGCGACGGCAACCTGCACCCGCTGATTCTGTATAACAATTCAATCCCTGGCCAGCTCGAACAGGTGGAGGAACTGGGGGGCGACATCCTCAAGCTCTGCATCAAGGTGGGGGGCAGCATCTCCGGCGAGCACGGCATCGGGGCCGACAAACGCTGCTACATGCCCGATATGTTCTCCGAAACCGACCTAGAAACTATGGCCTGGGTGCGCCAAGCCTTTAACCCCAGTGGTTTGGCCAACCCTACCAAGCTCCTGCCCACCCCCCGCACCTGTGGCGAAGCAGCCCGCCCCCAAGGCAATGCCTTTCCTCAGGTTGAACGGTTCTAGGACGTAGCCTGATGCCCTGAAAGCCCTCACCCTTGCAGTCTTTGGCGTAACTCGAACTTAGGTTAGCCCAGCCCCAGCACCGTTTGCAGTTGGGTGAGATCCCCTGCCCCGACGCTAAAGCGTCCATTTTCCACATCCCGAATCCAGCTTTGGCTTTTGCCGAGACGCTGGGCCAAGGCCCGCTGACTCAGGTTTTGGCGCTGGCGGGCGGCCTTGATCGCATCGCCGGACAGGGCGGTGGGGGGGGCGGTGGGGGTAGATTTCGCAGATCGCCGTCGTTTGGGCCGGGTTTTGCCAACACTCTGCTGCCAGTCCTCGGATAGATCAAACCCCAGCAGACGGGCATTCAGCAGCCGTTGCCCTTTATCGCGGGGGGCGCGATCCGTCAGGCTGAGGGGACGATGGGCGTCGTCGGCCCAAAAGTCGAGGGCATCGTCGGCATCGTCAGGAATCTCCGCCACCCTGGCCCATAGGGGCTGGATTTCTGGGGGATAAGTATCGGGGTCAAACTGGGGTTTAAGACCGTGGTGGTAGAGGGTTTCTAGGTCGTTCTCAAAGGTTTTGAGTAGGCGCTTGTGGGCACCGCGCACGGTCATCGCTTCCCGCAGCCGATCTTCGCCGTAGGCAATCCGCAATAGGGTGCGCACGGTCATGCGGTGGTCGCTGCCTAGGCGCAGCTTAAACACCAGCCACAGCAATAGACGCATGGCCCCCTCGTGCTGTTGCCAACTGGCCATCACCCCGGTCAGCAGCAGCCAGGGTAGGGTGCCGTACTGATAAAAGGCGGTCTGCTTGCCGTAGTCTTGTCGATTGAGAAAGTGCTTGGCCCAAGCTCCAGCCTGGAGGGTGAAACTCAGCCCAATCAGGTGTTGGCATCCCTCGGTATCAGTCTCAAAGTAGTACTGGGTATGCAGGAGTTGCCAGATGGCATGTTCCTCCAGGCTAAAGCCCTGCACCTTGCCCTGGCGTGGCCAGTCGAGGGAGACCAACACCTGACAAGCCTGAAAGACGAGGGTTTTGATGAGCTTCAGCCGTTCCAGCTTGGTCAGGTCTTTGCGGCGGTGCAACCCTAGGTATTGTTCAAGGTGCTGGTCGTTGAGCACAAAAGGCTGTTCCCAGGGGCGATCATCGGTGGTCGCCTGGGCGGCAAAAATCAGGTGTAGACAGGTGGCCCGTAGATCAAACTGGGTCAGAGCCTCCATCCCGGCATCATAGGCCGTGGCGCTGGGGTTGGGATCCTCTGGATCGGCGGCAAGGCGAAACCGTAGTTCCCCTCGGCCCCGGTGGATGGTGTGGCAATAACGCAAGCGGCCCTGATCATCGGCATGCCAGGGCAAGGACTGACGCTGGGCTAACACATTGCAGGCTTCCCACACCACCATGCAGGAGGCAAAGGGTGTGGTTTTCCCATTGAGAAAAATATTTGGAATGGCGACGGGCAGCAGGGTACTTTTGTTGCGGCCTTTTTTGGGCTGGAGGGGAGCCAGTGCCCCGGTGACGCAGACATCGACACAGCGGGGCACATCGATGTCCTCGCAGCTATTGCACAGGGTGGGATCAATCCAGTAACCCTCGCCATCGGGCTGCACCTTAATGGCCCCGGTGGGACATTCTGGTTGACAGCTATCGCAGGCCGTGCAGCCTTCCTTAACGGTGTAGACCATTGAGTACCCCCTTTCGCCAGTGATTCACCCTCCTAGGGATAACAACCTAAATCACCAGTTTTTATGCTGACGGATACGATTTAATGATCTCTTTCTTATTGCCAAAAATGCGTTCAGAATGGACGTTTTGAGCATAAATTAAGTAATGATAACAACGACATTTTGAGGCCAAATATGAGAGATTGATGACCTTGTCTTTAAACCGCGCTTCTTCGTAAATAAACAACATCTTTGCGAAACATTGCTTTACATCTCCTTCGGCCTAGCCGACGATGCCCCTGCCACCGCTCCCCCCGCCCTTGCCCCGTGCATGACGGCTAGAGAGGAACGGGCTTGGCCGGAGCAAAGTGGCGATCAAGCACCCCCGACAGACGCGATAGTTTGACCCGACTGTAGCGGTGTCCCCCCGGCATCACGGTGAAGGTAGGAGCCTTGGAACAGTGGCTTTGGCATCCCGTGTATTGAATTTCCACCTGGGAGTGGAGATTACGGTCTCGTAGTGCCTGTTTGAGCGCCTCAACCAACTGGCGGCCTCCTCGCCTTTGGCAACCGGATTTGCGGCAGACCTGGATTTTGATGGCATGGGCGGCGGGGTGCGAATTGGGCCGCTGGGAGGGATGGCTAGCGGAGAGACCAGCGGAGGGTGCCGCAGAAGACGAGTTTTTCCCAGAAGACGAGATCACGGAGGGTGAGAGATCCGTCGTAGGGTGAGGGGGGTGAGGGCATGGTGTGGGCCGAGGGGGAAGCAACACAAACACCTGGTGGGCCTTGAGTTTAATCGTGCTGCCATCGAATTCGGTACGGCCAATGCAGCGCAGGTAGTCGCCCGGTTGTAGCCGTGATCTCAGCACCGTTCGCACCTCCTTGGGCAGTTTGATGGTTAGCCATTCGCCCTCCACGTCTAAATAAATGGCCTTAGCCTTAGCGGGGTCATCGCCCACAAAGCCGAGAAAGGTGCCATCGAGGTTGAACATCCAGGGGGGGAGCGTGGTTGCGGCCATGGGATCTCTCCTTGGTAGGGGGGCGGTCGTGGGCAGAACTCTCAGAACATCTCAATTTCCCTGCTGGGAGGGGCTAGGGGCGGGGGTCCCTGGCCAAACTCAGTTCAGCTTGCGGGCATCCACGGTTCGGGGCATTGAAATCGGGTCACCCAGTCCCTTTACCTCTAGCTTCCAGCCATTCGCCAGGGTGAGGATGTGGGCATTGTCTCCCTGGGTTTGGGAAACCACCTCTTCTTCGAGATCTTTCTTGGCCACATAAACCAGGAGATGGCCAGCGGCATTGGTGCGAAGCATGACTTTCATAGGGGAGGGAGAGTAGGGAATTGGGAAGCGGGAGTCGGGAGTCGGGAGTCGGGAGTCGGGATAATTCAGGGGGAAGTGGGAAGTGGCGGCTTCAGATCCCCCTTTCCAAGGGGGCAGGGGGGATCCTCCAGGCATGGCCTAGGCCGATCTAACCTTGACCAGCGGCAACCCTGAGGAGTTCATCAACGGTGAGGCTACGTTTGAGGGCTACGGCGCGATGGCGAACTTCATCCAGCACGGACTGGCTGTTTTCGTGATCAAGGTGGACGCCCTGGGTAGACAGGACTTGCTCAATCAGGTGGCGACCGGAATGTTTGCCGATCACCAAACTGCGCTGGCGACCGACTTCCTGGGGGTCAAAGGGTTCGTAGGTGCTGGGGTTTTGCATCACGCCGTGGGCGTGGATGCCCGCTTCATGGGCAAAGGTGTTATCGCCCACGATGGCCTTCCAGGGGGGGACGGCACAGTTGACGGTTTTGGCCACCAACCGGGAGAGTTCCAGAAAATGCTGGGTTTTGAGGCCCGTTTTGAGGCCGTAGAGGTGCTTCATGGCCATCACCACTTCCTCTAGGGCGGCGTTTCCTGCTCGTTCGCCGAGACCGTTGACGGTGGTGTTCACCGAGGTGGCCCCGGCCCGCACCCCGGCCAGGGCATTGGCGGTGGCCAGACCGAGATCGTTGTGGGTGTGCATTTCCACCGGAATCGTCAGGGCGGCCACCAGTTTGGCCACTTTGTCGTGGGTGGTGAAGGGGTCGAGGATGCCGACAGTATCGCAAAAGCGGAACCGAAACGCCCCCCACTCCTGGGCATACTGGGCCACATCCAGCAAAAAGCTTTCATCGGCGCGAGATCCGTCTTCCCCACCAAGGCTCACCGCTAGGCCATGGTCGCGGGCAAAGGTGATGGCGTCGCGCAACTGCTCTAGCATGGCTCGCCAGCGGCCCTGAAACTTCACCTGAATCTGAATCTCAGATACCGGGATGGAAATATGAACGCGCTTGAGGCCGCAGTGGATCGAGGCTTGAATATCCGACAGGACGGCTCGATTCCAGCCCAGCAGGTGAGCATTAAGGCCCAGATCGACAATGGTGCGAATGGCCTTGGCCTCCTCTTGGCCCATGGCAGGAATGCCCACCTCTAGCTCCTGCACACCAATGGCATCGAGGAACTTGGCAATGGCTACTTTTTCCTCCAGGCCAAAGGCCACGCCAGCGGCCTGTTCGCCATCGCGAAGGGTGGTGTCGTTGATGTCAATCATGGCACGAGCGTCCGTGGGGTAGAGGGGCGGGGTTGGAGGTGGCGCACCTGGGCTTCGAGGGCTTCGATGCGATCCAGCAGGGTGTGAAGGGTGAGGGCGTCGGCATCGGGCAATTGGCCATGGTCTAGGGGGGCTGTTTCGGTATTGCAGTGGCGCACTAGGCGACTGGGCACCCCAACGGCAGTGCAGTGGGCGGGGACAGAACGCAGCACCACCGCCCCTGCCCCAATGCGGGCATAGTCGCCCAGGGTAATATTGCCTAACACCTTGGCCCCCGCCCCCAGCACCACATGGTTGCCCACGGTGGGATGGCGTTTGCCGCTTTCCTTGCCCGTGCCGCCCAGGGTAACGCCCTGGTAGATCAGGCAAAAATCTCCCACAATGGCCGTTTCGCCAATCACCACGCCGATGCCATGATCAATAAACACCCCCCGGCCAAGGCGTGCACCGGGGTGAATATCGATGCCTGTAAAAAAGCGGCTGAGGTAGGCGATGAACCGAGGGAAAAAGGGCAGACCCCAACGATGCAACCCGTGAGCCAAACGGTGGGCCAGAAGGGCGTGCAAACCGGGGTAGCAGCACAACACCTCCAGCCAATGTTTCGCGGCGGGATCTCGTTCAAAGATGATGGCGGCATCCTCCGGGAGGGAGAAACGCAGGCGAGAACTGGGCTTTGACCGTGGGGACGGACGGGAGGACTGGGATAGGGGGAGAAACATGGCGCTGGGCTGGCTCGGCGTGGGTTTCTCTGCTTATAGCAACGCCCCAAAGGCCACGATTTTGGGATTGCCCCATCCAAATTCACTAAAATAATTAGTCCGGTACTCAGTCCCGCAAGCGACGGCCTACCCAGTCTTTGAAGTTCTGCATAGCCTAGGGGACAGGTATTTTGGCCCCTAGGAATGGGGATTTTTACCCCTAGGGCCAAGTATTCTGCACTCAGGGCAAACCCCCAACCCCCAAGGCCGCGCCCCCATTCTAGGGATGTGGCAAAACCCCCAGGATTTGTACTCAAAGGATCGCTTCACCGGACGATGCCCCTCGCTGTCGTCGGAGAAACCGTAGCCAAAGTGTCAGAACCCCGTTTCGATAACTCATCAATCCTTAACAATCGCCTGAACAACCGTGGGCTGTCACAACAACCTAACGACGGCAACCGTCACCGGACAGGTCTAAACACCGAACTCCGCCACCATCTGGCCAGAGTTGGCTAGGGCTGGCTGACGGCTTTCCTTGTGCCAACCCAAGCACAGGCACAAGGGACGTTCTGGGCGGCGAGAACCCCAGGCAGAATACGGACAAGCCTGCCAGAGGCCCATGAGGAGCCATCGCCGTTGTTGCAACGGGTCTATACCGATCTCTGCTGTTTATTAACGGCGCTGAATGAACGGCGTCACTGTAGAAGGAATGAGTCATCCTATGTTCTCTACTTGGTCTGTCCACCTCAGCGGTTCTAAGCCGTCGGCTTGCCCTAGCGATCTCACCAACTCAGAACTGGTAGCCCTCTGTCAGCAACGGTTGCGCCCCGACCGAGCCATCTTTGCCGAATTGCTGCGTCGCTACCAGGGCCATGTGGATAAGTTACTCTACCACCTCGCCCCCGACTGGCCCGACCGCGCCGATCTGTCCCAGGAAGTGTGGATTCGGGTTTACCGCAACATTCGCCGCCTCAACGAACCCGCCAAATTTAAGGGTTGGCTGAGCCGCATCACCACCAATCTGTTCTACGACGAACTGCGCCGTCGCAAGCGCACCCGCACCACCCTATCCCTGGATGCGCCCCTTAACCTAGAGGACGGATCCATCGAGTGGGATGTTCCCTCCACCGATCCCGGCCCGGTGGACACCTTGATGACCAAAGAGTTCTACACCCACCTACACCAAGCCATTGCCGACCTGCCAGAGGTCTTCCGTACCGCCATTGTGCTACGGGAAATTCAGGGCTTGGCCTACGAAGACATCGCCGATATCACCGGGGTGTCCCTCGGCACCGTCAAATCTCGCATTGCCCGCGCCCGCCATCGTCTCCAGGGCGACCTCCAGCCCTACCTCGGCGGCGAGTCCTCCTAGCTTGGCCTTGGAATTAAGCCAAAACCGGGCTGGATTGGGGCAGAAATCCCGTTTTGGCCAGAATTTGACCTAGGTTAACCTCTTGCTCTAGCAGACAGGCATGGCCGCTGTGGGGTAGGGGGTAAATCTGGGCCTGGGGCAACCGCTGGGTTAGGCGTTGGGCCTCTTCTAAGGAAGGCAGCAAGCCATCCGCCAGGGCCGCGACAATGAGCGTCGGTGGAGTCTGCACCGCCAGGGGAAGGGCTTCGGGTTGAAACTGGGCCAGCAATGCCATCCGCCAAGCCACCGTAGTCTGGGGCACCGCCCGCACCGCCCCCAGCAATTGTTCGCGCTGGGTGGGTGCCATGCGGCTGAGATTGGCCAACAGGGGCAGACTGCCCAGAGTAGACCAGGGAAAAGCCAAGGACGGCACCCAAGGCGTGATCTGCCCCAGCCAGTGCAGCCAGGGTAGCCGATGGAAGGCCGAAGCTGGGTTCACCAAAATCAAACGATGGGCCAACTGGGGATCCTGGGCCACCACCTGAAGCGCCAAACAAGCCCCAAAGGACTCCCCACAGAGGTAAATTGGGCGTCCGGCAGCAACCGTCGTAATCAGGGCAATGGTCTGGTTAGCCAAGCGATCCCACGTACTTCGATCTTCCCTAGGCAGGGCCAAACAGCGCACCTCAAAATGGGAATGCAGGGCGGGAACCTGGGTTGAAAACAGCCGCCCCGACCCATCCATACCGGGAAGGTAGACCAACAGCGGCTTCTGGGGCTGGGCTTCGGTGGGGGTTAACAATTGTAGGACGGTAGGCATAGGGAATCGGGAGTCGGGTAGGGGCGAGGTCTCCTCGCCCATGGGTATCGAGGATCGGGAGTCGGGTAGGGGCGAGGTCTCCTCGCCCATGGGTATTGGGTTCGGGGTATGACGCAGAACCCAACGGAAAGGTGGAACCGGGGCGAAGTCTGGCGGGATGGAGCCTTTAAGGCGTAGTCCGTAGCAGGGTGGCAATTTCCTCGTGGCAACCGTGGGTGAGATCGCTCAGTAGGGCGTCGTTGCCCTTGCGCCGATAGTGGGAGCGCAGGGCGGCATCCATGCGAATGGGGCGACCAATGCGCACCTCCACCGACCGATACACCACGGCGGGGTGCCAGCCCGATTGCTGGAACAGGGGCTCGGTGGCGTCAAACCAGCTCAACCAGCGCAGGGGGATGGCGGCATTGTTCCACTCTTGGCGGGAGGCAATGGCCACAGGCACAATCGCGAGTTGATCGACGGGGGCGCGTAGGGCTAAATGGGCAAAGCCCCGATGGAAGCTACCGAGGTGCTGGGGGCTGGTGGGTTGCACCATGGGAGCCGCTCCCTCTGGGAAAATGCCCACGGCCCCACCTTGGCTGAGGGTGTGGCAGGCCCGACGAAAGAAGGCTCGCTGGCCCCGTTCGGGTGGGTCGAGGGGGAGACAGCCCAGGGCTTGCACCACTTCGCGTAAACCGGGCACTTGGCCCATGTAGTGATGGCAGGCAAATCGCACCGGACGGTTCACAGCCTGCATCAACAGCAGAGCATCCATAATGCTGCGGTGGTTGCTCACCAACACCATGGGCTGGGTGGTGGGTAGGCGACGGTACCCGGTGACGGTCATTGTCACGCCAGACAGGCGCAGCAGCCCGGTGGCCAAGGCTAGGGGCGACAGGGCAAGCGGAGCATCGAGGAGCGGTGGCGAAGCAGGGGCCATGGGAATCGCGACGGGGACAGACGCCCTAGACAGCCAAGGGCGGGGGAAATAGCCAGGGGTCGTCTCATAACGTAACAAAACTTGCCCACCAACGGATCGCCGGATTCCCTCCCTCAACGGATAGTTAAGAGCCTGGTACAGGGTGCCCCAGACCGCCTAAGCTAGAGGGGCGAATGAGAGAATCTGCCATGACGACCCCCTTGGTACCTGTTTCCCAAATTGCCACGGCAGCGGATCTGCTGAAGGCTTACGCGGCTGGCCAGCGTAATTTTGAATACGTCCTATTGGCCGAGGCCGACCTGACGGGGGCCGATCTGAAGGGCTGCGACTTTAGCTATGCCGACTTCGGAGGGGCCAACCTCAGCGGCTGCAACCTGCGCGGAGCCGACCTCAGCTATGCCAACCTCGGTGATGCCAACCTGACCAACACCGACCTGCGGGGGGCCATGCTGATCGGCACCGACCTGCGCACAGCCACGATCACTGCCGCCCAGTTCCACCAAGCCGACTACGATCCCGATGAGACCCACTTTCCCTCCGGCTTCGACCCCGTTCAGCAAGGGCTAAAGGCCGACCGCTAGAGATGGGGTAGAACCCAGTTCGCCAGCGCGTTACACTGTTAAAAACCCGTATTTGGGCAGGTTTGGTCTATGAGTATGGAAATTAAAGCTGTGCAAGCCCCCTACTATGGCGATGCCATGTATCGCACGCCGCCCCCAGATTTGCCCTCCCTACTGCTAAAGGAGCGGATTGTGTACCTGGGTCTGCCCCTGTTTTCGGGCGACGACATCAAGCAACAGGTGGGCATTGACGTGACCGAACTGATCATCGCCCAGTTGCTCTACCTTCAGTTTGACGACCCCGATAAGCCCATCTTCTTCTACATCAACTCCACGGGCACCTCTTGGTACGACGGCAACATGATCGGCTACGACACCGAAGCCTTTGCCATCTGCGACACCATGAACTACATCAAGCCCCCCGTCCACACCATCTGCATTGGTCAGGCCATGGGGTCGGCGGCGGTAATTTTGGCCGCAGGCACCAAGGGTTATCGGGCCAGCTTGCCCCATGCGCGGATTGTGCTCAACCAGCCCCGCAGCGGTGCCCAAGGCCAAGCCACCGACATCGAAATTCGGGCCAAGGAAGTGATCGACAACAAGCGATCCATGATGGGGATTTTGGCCAAGAGTACGGGCAAAACCCTCGACCAAGTGATGCACGACTCTGACCGCATGTTCTACATGAACCCCCAAGAAGCCAAGGAATACGGCATTATTGACCGGGTGTTAGAAAGCCGGAAAGAGCTGCCCAAAATGGCCGCTGGAGTCGCCTAGATCGTGGCTTTTTTAGCTGCTGTAGGATGCGTGAGGCCCAGCCGTACCGCATTAAGAAACGATTCAGAATGGGTTACGCTGCGCTAACCCCTCCTACAGAAACCGAATTGTCGGAATTTTTCAAAACCTACGTTGTTTCTCGTTTTAAGGTTGCAAAAACGCTATGCCCATCGGTACTCCCAAGGTTCCCTATCGTCTGCCCGGTAGCCAATACAGCCAGTGGGTAGACATCTACACCCGCCTCAACCAGGAGCGCATCATCTTCCTGGGTCAGGAAGTCACCGATACCCTGGCCAATTCCATTGTGGCGGCCATGCTGTACCTCGACTCCGACGATAACAGTAAGCCCATCTACCTCTATATCAACTCCCCCGGTGGCTCGGTAACAGCGGGCATGGCCATCTACGACACCATGCAGTACATCAAGTCTGATGTGGTGACGATCTGCCTCGGTTTGGCGGCGTCCATGGGAGCCTTCCTCCTGGCGGCGGGTAGCCCCGGTAAACGGTTGGCCCTGCCCCACTCCCGGATTATGATCCACCAACCCATGGGCGGCACCGGACGGCAACGCCTCCAGGCCAGCGACATTGCCATTGAGGCCAAGGAAATCCTGCGGGTGCGCCAGGAACTGAACGAAATGATGGCCCGCCACACCGGGAAACCCATCGAACAAATTGAAAAAGACACCGACCGCGACTACTTCATGTCCGCCGAAGAAGCCGCCGCCTACGGCCTGATCGACAAGGTGATCGAAGACCGCAACCAGGAACTTGCCACCGCAGTGGCCTCGACGATCTAATTCGCGTAAGCTCAGCCAATCAAAACGGCCACCAGTCCGTACCCTCAGCCCCTCTCCCTCGGTTGGAAGAGGGGTTTTAATTAAGACGTTAAACCCCAAAATAGGGGGCTTGATGTAGTTGATTCATACTAAATCTGGCTTACTTACCCACGGTATCAGCGGGCGAGGAGACCTCGCCCCTACGGTTTGTCGGCCTAGGACTCGGTGGGATGGGTCGCCAAAGCCGCTAGCACCTCGGCATGGATAGTGCCATTACTCACCACAACGCCGCGATTGTCCTCAAGCCGAGCGGATTGGCTAAAGTCTAGGGGTTTGCCGTGCATATCCGTCACGCAGCCCCCAGCCTCTTGCACCACAAGGGTTCCAGCGGCATGATCCCAAATTTTTTCTCGGTAGTCGGGGGTTTTGGGGGAGGGCAAACGCAGGTATAGCGCGGCCTGCCCAGCGGCCACAGCAGCATACTTGGCTTGGCTATCCATCCCCATGGAGGGGGACTGAATCCCCACCGCCTGGGCCATGGCATTTTGCTGGCTTTGGTTGCCATGACCAGATTCCACGCTTTCCACAAACCGGAACCGATCCGACTGGGGATCTTGCACCACCTGCAAGGGTTGGGGATCTCCCCCAGCTAGGGGCATCATCATCGCCCCCTCGCCGCGAACCGCCACGAATAGCAGTCCTCGGTCGCCGCCGTCGAAACTTAAATAGGGACAACCCAGCACCCCTACTTTGAGGTCGCCATTTTCCACCAGGGCTAGGGCAATGGCGTACTGGTCGCCGCGCAAAAAGCCCTTGGTGCCATCAATGGGATCCAACGTCCAATAGCGGGAAGAAACCGTGCCGTTGCCGTGGTCAATCCAGGTCAGCACGTCCTCGGCGGTGGCGGTGGCAAGGTGTTGCTGCACTTGAGCGGTCACCGTCGCTAGGGGGCCAGCCATCTCCGGTTGGCGCAGGGCGGCGGCGTCCTCTTCTCCTACGACCGCATCCTGGGGAAACGCTTCGGCCAAGGCCCGACAGATGATCGCCTGGGCACCGAAGTCGGCCACGGTCACCGGGCTTTTGTCATTTTTTTCGATGGCTTCGGGCACCAGGGTTTGGCGCACGGTCTCGCACAACTGCGCCGCCTGCCGCACCGCTGCCACCGCTACCTGTTTTTCCAATTCGTAGGCCATTTACCGTTCTCCTCAATAACCCGCTCCACCCTGGAGAGTCATACCGTTCATCCAAAAGGGCTGCATGGAATCCCTAAAAAGGCTGCGTGAACACCGTATCCATGGCCCGCAGCAGTGGGCCTGTGGCGGCAATATCCCAAGCCCCCTCACAGCGCCGCCCGGATTGCAGAATAAACCGCAGCGTAAAGGCGTTGGGGAACCCGTTCACCTCCACCCAAGCAAGGTCAGACTCGGCATCGCAGGTCAGGCTCTCTTCATCCATTAGCACATCGGCCATGGCCTGCATTTGCTGGGCCAACTGCTGTGCTAGACGACAGATCTCCTGGAACTCTGGAGCGGTTAACTCCATTGCCCAATGGGCACCCCCTAGCAAACCTGGATAGTGGGTTGCCTCACCATCCCAGCCGATTCGCCAGCCTTCCCCTTCTTGCATGGCCCGTTGTCCCATGGGTGATGAGTTCCGGCTAGGGGCTGTCGATGATCTACTCGCCGATGATTTCCGGCTGGGTCAGCTCGTCAGACATTTCGATGATGGCGCGGAGGACGGGTTTCATTTTGGGGTCTTCGTAGTTCTCGAAATCCTCAAACCGACGACGCTGGGCACGATTGGCCACCTGTACCGTAATTCGATAGCGATTGGACGCGGCCCGGATGAGTTCCTCGCTGCGGCGCATAATTTGCGTACTGTCGAAGTGGGAGCGCTTGAGCATGGAGAACCCTTACCTAGAAAAACTCAGATCCCATTGTATCAAGGATTTTGTATCCAGGATTTGATTGTGCCCCCTGAGGAAGGGGATCTTGCCGATCTGGGATGTGCCCGGTTTGCGGGATGCCAGGAATGGGATGGGCAAGATGGCGTCGATGCCAATTATGGGTGGCCCAACGATGGCGGGCAGAGGCCCAAATTTTTCCTGGGGAAATGTTAACTATTTTGACTAACCCTAAAGCTTGGTTGCGTTTTTTGGCCGACGGGCGATTTTGCGCTGGCCAGAGTGATAGATTCGGGGTCTCAAAAACTGGAACGCCCTAGGCGAATTGGGGGAAGGTTGGGATTGGGCCTATCGATTGGTTGGATCTCGTTCCCCATCCCCAGATTCCTATGGGTTTTTCGCGTTATTAACTCCCTGCTATCATTACTCGCCAATAACACCCATGCATAACGTACAAAAAGACTGGATTAGCGCCATTGCCATCGCCGCCCTGGGGGCAGGTGTGATTACCACCTTAGCCGTCAGCCAGGGACAAAATCCCTTTGTGGGTCTCGGCATTACGCTCTTTTCAGCGATCTCTGCGGTAATTATTGACCACTTGATGTAGGCCGAAGTCATGGGCAATGGGGCCAAAATATAGATCGCTTGTACCTATTTTTTTATGGGGTGCCCCTTGGGATTGAGTGGCGCGGAACCGATGAATTCAGGTATAAATTGTTCATAGGGTTTGGCTTCTAGGTGGTGCCTACCACCAAGGGTCATTTTTGCTCCGGTACTACCGTTTTCGGTCTTGTTCTTCCGGCCTCATTATTTCCTATTGCCATGGCCAGTTTGCCCAATCTTGAGCCCTCCCGGCCCACTGCCCCCGAAGCCGTTGGCCCTCTGCCGCTGCGTCCACTTCAAAAGCCGGTTTCCTTCGATCTCCGGTCTAGGGCAACCGCCAATCCCCAGTACTCAGGGGAAAGGGGGAGTCAAGGGTTGTCTTTACCCCTCGGCGATCCAACGCTGATTTCTCCTGAAATCAAAAGCAAACGTCCTATTTTTAGCCGTCATCGCCACGATGCCAATCCAGCCCTGGCCCTCAAGGTGCTTCAGGATGTTCATGGGGCGGTAGAAAGCTGGCACAGCGAGCTGCGGCAAACGGTGCAGATGATCCAGGATTTGTACCTGGAAGGGCCCATTGTCGATGGCTGGTTGGAAACCATGGACAGTGCGCCCCCAGCCCAGACCCAGGATGCCGCTGCGCTACTGCGCCACGCTGACCCCCAAGCCCTTTCCGGCTATGTGGATCAGCTTTGCGAGTCCCTGGGCCACGAGGTTCCGGCTTCGGCCTCCCCAGAGGCATCGGCAGTGGCCCCTAGCTATCGGTTGTGTAGCCTCAATGCCGATGGCCACTTGCAATGTATACCCTGCCCCCCAGAGCAGGTGTCTACCCTCAGTTTGGCCATTGCCCGCCATCAAAAACTGCGTCAGTTGGTGGATCAAAAGCGCTATCTAGAAGCCAAGTTAAAGCGGGCTGTAGAGGTGCTAACCAATAGCCGCGACAGTCTGGGCATTGTTCCCCAGGTCAGATCATCGTCGCCAGAGTCCGATCCCACGGACGATCCCATGGTAGGGATGTCCCTCTAAACTTCGTTGAACCATGGCCGATCCTCCGACCCACTTTACCCCCGAAGAACTGGAACGCTGGCGGTTTGGTTTAGCCCAAGCGAATTTGAACAATGTGCTCTGCCACTGTCGGGACTGCGATGCCACCTGGATGGCCTCCGACGACGAAGGATCCTGTGCCTGTGGTAGCCTTCGGGTGGAGCACATTCCCTGCTGGCAGTTTCCAGACGATTAGGGTTCCAGACGATTAGGGAACCGCCTCGGTGGGCCTACCACAGCACTTTATAGGAGTGCATTGTTGTGCGGGGCAGAGGTAAAAACAGAGTCACCTTGTTTTTCCAACTTCAGACCTACGGGTAAGACAGGTCATCTCAAATGGGCTTGACGCTCTTCTCATCGCGATGACGGAGTCTGATGGTTCTCTCTCCTGTGCATGAATGCATGGCCGTGGATTGTTGGGATCATGGGTTGGTATTGGGCTGGATGAGGGAATGGGATCGGTCTGGGGAACTTGCCCCTTCTGGTCTACGTCCGAGGGACATTGAGCGGCTGGGTTGGCGATTGGGTTGGCCGTCTACTTGGCTTGATTGCTCTACGCTGATCTGTATTCTGTATATTTGGTATCGATTTGGCGCGGTTATGTTGAAATCTGGAGTCCGTATTGCGGTTACTGTGGCCGCCAGCCTGTCGTTGTTGGGGGCGGTGGCCTGTAGCCCTGCGGCGATGGAGGATGGATCTACCGGATCTGAAACCGAGGCCAGCCTCGCCGCCGCCCAACGCGATCCCGACACCCTGCGGTTGCTCTATGGGCGATCCGTCATCACCCTCAACCCCCACTTGGCCACAGGCTACCAAGACTTTGAAGCGGCCCGCCTCAGCTACGAACCCCTAGCCAGCTATAACCAGGCGGGCGAACTCGTACCCTTTTTGGCGGCGGACATTCCAACGGAAGCCAACGGGGGGCTGGCGGAGGACGGCACCAGCGTCATCTGGACGCTGCGCCGGGACGTGACCTGGGCCGATGGGGAGCCCTTCACCGCCGAGGATGTGGTGTTTACCTTCGAGTTCATTCGCAACCCGGAGGTCGCTGCGGCCACAGCCCAGTACTACGAAACCGTGGAATCGGTGGAAGCCTTGGACGACCATCGGGTCAAAATCACCTTCAAAGCCCCCACTCCGGCCTGGTCGGTTCCCTTCACCGGACAGACGGGGATGATTTTGCCCCAGCATCGCTATGCCGACTACAACGGCCTCAATGCCCGCGAAGCCCCCACTAACCTTCAGCCCGTGGGCACTGGCCCCTATCAAGCCATCGGGTTTGATCCGGGGACGGTAATCTACACAGCCAATGCCAACTACTGGGACGGAACACCCGCATTTAAACGGGTGGAACTTCAGGGGGGGATTGCGCCCTACGCCGCCGCCAGGGAAGTTCTGCAACGGGGCAGCGCCGACTTTGCCCATAACCTCCAGGTGGAAGCCGACGCCCTCGCCGCCCTCAAAACCGAGGTTGCCCTGGGCCAAATCTCCTACCTGTTTGGGGCACAGGTGGAGCGGATTATGGTGAACTTCGCCAACCCCTTCGTGCGCACTGAATCGGGGGAGCGGGCCAGCGCCCAGGTGCCCCACCCCTACTTCAGCGATTGGCGGGTGCGGCAGGCCATCAACCTAGCCATCGACCGAGACACCATTGCCGAACAGCTCTATGGGCCAGCGGGCCAACCCACGGCCCAGCTTTTGGTGGCCCCAGCGATCTACCAAACCCCAGACCTGGCCTACGAATACAATCTTGTGAAAGCAAAACTCTTGCTCGAACAGGCGGGCTGGGTCGATACCGACGGCGACAGTATCCGCGACCGGGATGGGGTGCCCCTAGAAGTGCTGTTTCAGGCCTCGGTGAACCCCGTGCGCCAACAAACCCAAGCCATTGTGGCCGAGAGCCTGAAGCAACTGGGGTTGGACGTGCAGGTATCCCGCGTGCGGGTGGATGAGTTTTTCTCCGCCAACCCTGAGGATATCAATAGCCTCAATCACTTCTATGCCGATATGCAGATCTACGCCATCGGCAACGAAAGCCCCGACCCCAGCACCTATATGGGCTGGTGGAGCTGCGACAAAATCGCCTCCCAGGCCAATCAGTGGCAGAAACCCAACAACGCCCGCTACTGCAACCCCGAATACGACCGCCTGCTGGATCAAGCCAAAACTGAACTGGATCCCGAAAAACGCACCGAACTGTTTCAGCGTATGAACCGCCTGCTCTCCACCGATGTGGCGGTGATTCCCGTGGTACATCGGGCTATGGCCAATGCCGTGGCCGACCGCCTGGATGGGGTTGATTTCACCCCCTGGGATGCCAGCACCTGGGCGATTAAAGACTGGGCACCAGCCACCTCTGACCCCACCTCTGAATCAGAAAACCCCGCTTCCCAGCCCAACCAACCGTAGGGGCGGGGTCTCCCCGTCCGTTCATATCGGGGGGCAACAAATGGGAGTTGTCCTAGGGGCCAAACCGTTCAATGGCGGCGATGATGCCAAACAGGATAAAGAGCAGACCGCCGATTAAAGTGAGCCAGCGTTCTGAAATGCGCCCCGCCACCAGTTTGCCGCAGACCACCGCAATGGCCGCGCAAATGGCATGGCCGAGGGTCGCTCCCAGCACGACCCCCACAGGATGCTGAGCCGCCGCCAGGGCAATGGTGGCCAGTTGGGTACGATCCCCCCATTCCGCCACAAAGGTCAGGGCAAACGCTTCGATCACCACGGCTCGATTGGTGTTCACCGCCACCGCCTGTTCCCGCTTTTCGACCGCCTCTAGGGCTTCAACCTGCTCATCTTCAAGGCTACCTGGCCCCTTCATTTGCAGGGCATCGTAGAGCAGCTTCAGGCCAAACCCCAAAAACAGAGCCACGGTCAACCCATTCACCACCACCGGAGGGAAAAGCGTTGCCACTTGCCCAATGGCCACCGACAAAACGGTCATCAAGAATAGGGCCATTGTTACCCCCAGAAACACCCAGCGACGGGGGTGACGGGTGGCTAAAATCATGCCGATAAAAAAAGTTTTATCCCCAATTTCTGACAGGGTAATCAGCAGTAGAGCGGCGGTAAATCCAGTCAGTGGGTTCATGGTCTTCTCCTCTAGGAGTTAGAATACCATGTTTTTTAGACTTAGATTTCAGCCGCCATTTCTGCATCATGTGGGATATTAAGTCGGGAATAATTCATTTTTTATTCATTTTTGAAAATCGCTTTTTGATGCCAGAAAATGCCCATTTATAGTGGATTTCACTCGGTTGAAGTACACTGCGATGATCCCCCCCCTGCCCCCTTCTCAAGGGGGGTACAGAGTGAGCCTTAGACCGCTAGGCACTGGGGGGATCTAGAACCCGGCAACGGTGTATCCCACTCTATCGAGAACCGCTATAGAATTTGCTTTTATCGTTTATTGTCCACGCTTAAATCCGCACAATGTAGGGATGGTCTAGGGGAGGGATTCGCCGCTGGTAGACCAGGGTTTGGTACACGGCAGCGGCAATATCCGCCCGACTAGCGGCGCGGTGGGGGTTAAGTTGAGTTAGGTCGGGCATGTTCACTACGAGGCCCAACTGGGTGGCCAAGGCTACCGCTTCCAGGGCATACCCAGGAATCATGCCCCGATCTTGATAGTGGTTGACGACATAGAGCTTGACGGCATGATCGTTGACCAGGGCCAGACCATTGACCAGGGCCAGCCAGACCTGGAGCCGTAGTACGGCGTGGTTAGGGGCAAAGGTGCCGTCTGGGAACCCGGCCAAGAAGCCCCCTCGGCAGGCCATTTGGATGGCGTTGGCGGCCCAGTGGTGGGCGGGCACATCGGAAAAGGGCTGGGCATTCAATCGTGGGGCTGGCTGGAAGGCCGCTGTCACTAGGGCAGCAAACTGGGCGCGGGTCATGGCTTGATCGGGGTAGAACTGGCCATCGCTTTGGCCCCGCACCAAGTCTAAATTGAGCAAGCCTTGGATAAAGTCCTGCGCCCAGTGGCTCTGAATGTCGGCGAAGGATCCCTGGACGAGGGGCGGGGGTGGGGGCGTAGGGTCGGCCCCGGTGAGCCGAGGGGCGTGGCCCAGGGCCACGAGACCCTGGTAGATCAGCACCGACACCTCGGCGCGGGTCATGGGATCCTGGGGTCGGAGTTGGTCGGCGTCGGGATAGTTGATGATCAATCCGGCCTGGGTCGCAGCACTGAGGGGCGACATGGCGTAGCTGGGAATTTGAGCCCGGTCGGCATAGCGGCCTAGGGCGCTGGCGGGGGCATCGGGCAGACCCAGACCATTGACCACCGCCACTATCGCCTGCACGCGGGTCATGGGCTGGCTGGGGCGATAGGTTTGGTCGGGGTAGCCGCTGACAAACCCCTGGCGCTGGGCCATATCAATGGCACGGTAGGCCCAGAAACTACGGGGGACATCCAGAAATTCGCTGGTATTGCGCACAAAGGGGCGACTGCCATAGCAACTCGCCACCAGGGCGGCAAACTGGGATCGGGTGATGATGTCGTTGGGGCGATAGGTGCCATCGGTAAAGCCCTTGGCCAAGTTGCGGTCGGCCAGAGCCTCAATGTAGGCCGCCGCCCAATGGCCCTGAAGATCCACAAACCGACTCACCACCGGGGGCGGAGCAGGCGGTTCTGGGGGCGCAGACGGGGCAATCACGGGCGCTGTTTCGGCCCGATCTAACAGTAGCGGCGGTACGGCGGCGGGGTCGGGAACCTGGCTGGGGGCTAGGGTCACCGGGCCAACCAGAGCCTGGGGTAATAGGTCATTCCCCACCGTCACCAGGGTTTGGCCCGTGTCGTTGCGAAGGTCGCCCTGGCGGTTGTGGCGCAGGGTATTGTTGGCGGCTTCGCCGGGTTGACCGAGGTCGGGTTGGCCCCGCTCCTGCACCAATAGCCCCCACTGCTGGTTTTGCACCAGTCGGTTCTGCCTCAGGACTGGGCTGGCGGTTCCGGCCACCCGCATCCCGGTTTGGTTGTTGGCACAGTGGTTATCCGTCAGCAGGGGCGCAGCGGCCCCCAGGATATGAATACCCATATTGCAGCGTTGCAGGGTGCAATCGCGGATCTCACCCTTCGCCTGCTCCAGCAGCAGCAGACCCACCCCGGCCATCTGATCGCCGCGTACCTGTAGAATTAATGGACTGGCCATGCCCATCACCTGCACCCCCGCCTGCCCACACTGGCTCAGCCGACAGGCCCGCACCAGGGGCACCCCACTCCGCACCAAAACCCCCACCCCCTGAGGATTCTGGATCGTCACCCCCCGCACCTGGGCCTGGTCCTCCACTACCAGCGCCGCCGAGATTGCCCCATCCCCCGGCACCGCTCCACCCCCAGTGATGACAATGCCGTCCCCCTGGGTGGTTTCCTGCCCCATTATCACCACTCGATCCCCAATCAGTAGCGGAAAGCGCTCCCCAGATTCGGCGCTGTAAGTTCCCGGAGCCAGCTTAATCAAGGCATTGCCCTGGGCCGCCACCAGCGCCGCCGTTAGGGTTCTGTAGGGTAGATGGGGTCGCCCCGAAGGCTGATCAATGCCCCGCTGGGGATCCACCTCTAGGGTCTTTGACATCGTCTGCACCATGGCTTTCCCCTTTTTTGCCGTCTAGCAGCCAGGGCCGATCCAGCCAGAACTTACCCCAGATCGCCCCGCCAAATACCGCTATCATTTAGCCATTCATCTTACGGTGAGAACGTAGTTGTGAACCGTCTTGTGGTAGCGGTGGTGGCAGTCAATGGCAGCATTGCCCTGGGCGGGCTGTATCTATCTCTACGCCTGTGGCGCTGGCGGCAATCCTGGGCTACCCTAGCCGACGCCCTCGCCCTCTGGGAGCAGGAACTATCCCAGACCCTATCCAAAATGACTGCAACCGATCTGGATCTACCCCGCCAGAAACTACAACACCTGCGCCACCAGTACACCACCTTTCAACGGTGGATCGGGTACCTGCCCTACCTACGCCGAGGGCTCAATCTGGTAGTCAACCTGAGCTTCAAACGCCATCGCGGCACCCGTGCTAAACGAGGGTAACCGTTTTTGTGTCCTCTACTGTGCTACCCTAGAAAAGTTGTCAAAATCGCACATCCGAAATTTCGGGTCTTCCCAGGTTGGAAGCAGATTCGGATGGTGGCTAAACCCGAAAGGAGAACCATTCATGCCCGTGATTACGCTCCCTGAGCTACTAGAATCTGGCGTCCATTTTGGGCACCAGACCCGCCGCTGGAACCCGAAGATGGATCAATACATCTTCACCTCCCGCAACGGCGTTCACATTATTGACCTGGTGCAAACCGCCCAGCTCATCGAAGAAGCCTACGCCTTCACCCGTTCCGCCGCCGAAAAGGGCCAGAAGTTTCTGTTCATCGGCACCAAGCGCCAAGCCGCTGGCATCGTTGCCCAAGAGGCCACCCGCTGCGGATCCCACTATGTCAACCAGCGCTGGCTGGGCGGAATGCTCACCAACTGGGCCACAATCAAATCCCGCGCCGACCGTCTGAAAGAGCTAGAGCGCATGGAGGAAACCGGAGCCATCGAGCTACGCCCCAAGAAAGAAGCGGCGGTGCTGCGTCGGGAACTAGAGAAGCTGCAAAAGTACCTAGGCGGGATTAAAACCATGCGTCGGGTCCCCGATGTGGCCATCATCGTAGACATCAAGCGGGAATACAACGCCGTTTCCGAGTGCCACAAGCTGGGCATCCCCATCATCTCCCTGCTAGACACCAATTGCGATCCCGACCTCGTCGATGTACCCATCCCCGGTAACGACGACGCGATTCGTTCCATCAAGCTGATCCTGGGCAAACTGGCCGACGCCATCTACGAAGGCTCCCACGGTGGCCAGTCCGTCAGCAGTGACGACGACGATATGTACGAAGGCTACGATGACGACGAGTATGATGCGCCCGCCGCCGATGGCGATGACGAGTAAGGTGGCCCTAGCGGTTTAAGCTGGGTAAGGGCAGGCTTTTGCGGTGCTGCCCTTCTCCGTAGTCCCCTAGGGGACTTTAGGTGTGTTGTTTTTTGATGAGCGCGTTAGGACGTTAGAAACCCATGGCAGAAATTTCTGCGAAGCTTGTGAAAGACCTGCGCGATAAAACCGGCGCAGGGATGATGGACTGCAAAAAAGCCCTCAAGGAAAACGATGGCGACATCGAAAAATCCATTGAGTGGCTACGGCAAAAGGGCATCGCCTCGGCCTCTAAAAAAGAGGGTCGAGTAGCCGCCGAGGGCATTATTGGTCAATACATTCACACCGGGGATCGCATTGGTGTGCTCGTAGAAGTGAACTGCGAAACCGACTTTGTCGCCCGTCGGGATGAGTTCAAAGCCCTGGTTCGTGACATTGCTATGCAAATCGCCGCCTGCCCCAATGTGGAATACGTGAAGTCGGATGAAATTCCGGCAGATATTATTGCCAAGGAAAAGTCCATCGAAATGGGCCGCGATGACCTGGCTAACAAGCCCGAAGCCATGCGCGAGAAAATCGCAGAGGGCCGTATTCAAAAGCGCCTGAAGGAGTTGTCTTTGATGGATCAACCCTACATCAAAGATCAAAATATCTCCGTTGAAGAGTTAGTGAAGCAAACCATTTCTCAACTGGGCGAGAACATTCAGGTGCGTCGCTTTGTGCGCTTTGTGCTGGGCGAAGGCATCGAGAAGCAAGAGGTTGACTTTGCCGCTGAAGTGGCCGCCCAAGCTGGCCGGAATAATCCTACTCCCGACGAGGAATCCCCCGCCGAAGCCGAGGCTAAACCAGAGTCCGGTGTCTCGGCCGTTATTCGAGTCGGCAATGTTACGGTGTCAGTAGAAGAAGCCGAGGCTAAACCAGAGTCCAGTGCATCGGGTACCGCCAAGAAAAAGAAAAAGAAGTAGTCGCCTTGGGCGGGTAATTCATAACTACATCCCCACCTGATCTCTCACCGATTCCCAATCCGTCAAACGTAGGGGCGGGATTTCCTGGCCCTCCCCAACCGGGTGAGGCATGGGGATCTTGGGTTAAATATCGTCGTAAAAAAGGAGTAGTGGCCCGACCACTGCTCCTTTTTCTTATGGACAAGGTTAACTTTCTTGTGAACAAGGTTGCCGAGCTAATCTGCTTCAATTTGGCAGCAATCACACACACCATGCACCGTCACCTCATAGCCCTCCACTTTCCAGCGGGAGCTAAGGCGGCTGAGATCGATGTGGGATAGGGATTCCCAGGGAATATCGGCAATGGATCCACAGGTTTTACAGCGAAAGTGATGGTGAGGTTCAACGTTGGCATCGTAGCGGCGGACGCCTTCCTCCAGCAGCACCTCGCGCACTAGATTGACCTCGCGCAGAGCTTGCAGGGAACTGTAGACCGTGGCCTGGGAGGAGGTGGGGGCGTCTTGATTGAGGTCGTTAAGGATGTCTTCGGCGGTGGGGTGGTCGTAGCGATGGAGCAGGTTGGCATACACCGCAAAGCGCTGGGGTGTCACACGTAGCCCCCTAGCCTTCAGGGTTTGAACAATATCCTCACTGTGTTGCTGCATTGCTACCTATCTCCAGCCCAGGCGCTTGTCTGAAGGGAGAACTTCCCCTTATACCTCTGGTGCATACGACTACGTTTCATACAGTAACACGTTTACTTAGGAGCGACCGTGGTCTAAGATACGATCAGTTTAATAAGTGATTATGCTTATTGAAAAATTCTTAAATCAGAACTATTCTGATTTAGGGCTTAGTTGACCTCCCTATAGTGTCTGCTCAAAGGGCAAGGCATCAGGAAGAGGGGCGGCTAGGTCTCAAGTACAGCCGAGGGCTGGAAACGCAGTTCAGTATTGTTCAAGAGGTAATTATGGGCGTTATCGAACGTGTGCCTGATGTGGTGTTCAAGACCCGTGTGCGGGACGAGTCCGTGGGTGGGTCTAACCCCTACCGCTGGCAAGATCTGACCACCCAGGAAATCTTCGGTGGTAAGAAAGTGGTGGTGTTCTCCCTACCCGGTGCCTTCACCCCTACCTGCTCCTCCAACCATCTGCCCCGCTACGAAGAACTCTACGAAGAGTTCAAGGCCCAAGGCGTGGACACCATCATCTGCGTGTCTGTGAACGATGCCTTCGTCATGTTCCAGTGGGGTCTGAAAATCGGCGCGAAGAACGTCTTCCTGCTGCCCGATGGCAACGGCGAATTCACCCGCAAGATGGGGATGCTGGTGGACAAGTCCAACCTGGGCTTTGGTCTGCGCTCCTGGCGCTACTCCATGCTGGTCAACGATGGCAACATCGAGAAGATCTTCGTAGAGCCCGACTTCGGCGATAACTGCCCCATCGACCCCTTTGAAGTGTCCGACGCAGACACCATGCTGGCCTACCTGAAGGGAACCGAGTCCGCTGGCGTGTCCGAGCCTCGTCTGGCCTTTGTGGGCTAGTTTCTATCCCAAAAGCTTGGGGGCCGATCCGGTTGCTGGATTTCGATCCCATGGTAATCTTTCCCCCTGCAACCCTGGATGTCAGGTCAGCCCTGATTCGTTGGTTGTTCCCTGTGGTGTTGAATAGCCCGCTTCCCGTTGAGGGGGCGGGCTTCATCGTTTAGGGTTCTTTGTCCCTTAGAGTTGTGGTGTAGACTGCTGGTAAGGGCAGGGTAAGAACCATGGCAAAGCCGTCGGTTAGCAAGCAACCGATCCGTGGACAGGCAGGGCAGCGACTAGAAAATCCCTGGCTGTCGTCGGTGCTGCTGATGGCGGCCTACATGACCTACGGCGGATTTTTACACAGCATTCAGGCATCCCTGTGGGCCTGGGGCTGGAGTGTCGGTTTTGCGGTAATTTTTGCCGCTCTGTGTACCGTTTGCTGGAAAACCTGCCGTCGCCTTCTGTTAACGGGGTTTCAGTCCGACCTCGGCTATGTGGTGATGGCCTTGGTCACAGCCTCCCTAGCGGTGGCGGCGGTCACTCGATTTCGAATGTTTTCCTACCTGTCGCTGCTGGTGGCCGTCACTCTGCTTACCCGCGTTGACATGCTAATTGCCAACTTTTCTACCCGCAAGACCTGGTTCTGTATGACGCTACTAGCCCTAGCTGGCCTAGGGCTAGCTTGGGCCTTACACAGCCTAGGAGTCTCCCCCCACCTAGCGACCGAGGGATAAGTCAGGCTGGACGGCCAGTGAATCCATCCGCGTTGCCCCTGCTACAATACACATAAACTACTTTTCATGACGCCTTCTGCCCACCATGGCCACCCCGCAACCCACCTATGAAGACATCCTGCGGCTTTTTCAAGAAACTGACCGTAAGTTCCAAGAAACTGACCGTAAGTTCCAAGAAACTGACCGTAAGTTCCAAGAGACTGACCGTAAGTTCCAAGAGACTGACCGTAGGTTTCAGGAGACCGATCTTCAGTTGAAAGAAACGGATCGTAAGCTCCATGCCGCTATTCAGGAAAACCGCCGCATCAACCAACAGGTCAGCAAGCAAATCGGTGAATTGGGTGGTGCTTGGGGGCGTTTTGTCGAAGATCTGGTAGCCCCGGCCTGTGAACGGATTTTCTTAGATCGAGGCATTCCGGTTGACCAAGTGAGCCAGCGGGTGAAGCGGCGACGGCAAGGGGATACGTTGGAAATTGATGTTCTGGTGGTGAACCAAGGTCATGTCTTGGCCGTAGAAGTGAAAAGTAGTCTCAGCGTCCCCGATGTCAAGGATTTCATCGTTGACCTAGAGCGGTTTTCCGTCTTTTTTCCCGAATACGCCGCTATGCAACTCTACGGAGCCGTGGCAGGTATCGGCATCGAGTCCGGGGCCGACCGTTATGCCTACCGCCAAGGTCTCTTCGTCATGGCCCAATCTGGCGACAGCGTCACCCTCCTCAACGACTCCACCTTTACCCCCAAGACCTGGTAACCCAATAGCCAATAACCAACCCCTACCCTCCCAATCCCCCATGGCCACCCCACAGCCCACCTACGACGATATTCTTCGCCTCTTCCAAGAAACGGATCGCAAGTTTCAAGAAACTGCCCTTCAGTTCAAAGAAACCGACCGTCGGATGCAGGAAACCGACCGTCGGATGCAGGAAACCGACCGTCGGATGCAGGAAACCGACCGTCAGATTAAAGAACTCGGTAAACAGATTGGTGGGTTAGGCGCTAAATTCGGCAGCTTCACCGAAGGTTTGGCGCTACCGTCCATGGAAACCATCCTGCGGCATCGGTTTGGTATGGAGGTCATTAGCCCCAGCGTGCGGGTCAGCAAGGTGGGGCAACATATGGAATTAGACGTTCTCGCCTATGCCAATGGGCCGATCAATCAGGCTTACATTGTGGAAGTCAAAAGCCATGCCCGCGAATCATCCTTGGGACAGCTCAAAACCCAGCTACAGCGCTTTCGGGAATTCTTCCCTGAACACCGGGATAAGCAAGTCTTTGGCATTTTAGCCGCCGTTGATATGTCGGATGCCCTACGGGAGCAGGCGATGCAGGAGGGGCTTTATGTTGCCCGCATCCAAGACGAGGTGTTTGAACTCACAGTACCCGACGACTTTCAGCCCGTAGCCTTTTGATAGATCGAGAGGGCGAGAGAACCTCCCCCCTACGGTTGGTCAGATTGAGGTAGGCCGATTGAAGTTGGGGGCGATGGGACTCCAGTAGGATTGGATGCGGCTAGATCCGAGGTGATCCAGTCCATGACCAGGGGGTTCACTTGGCCAGGAGCTTCATCCTGGGGACAATGGCCCACGTTGGGCAGTTCCACCATGGCTTTTACGGCGGGATATTCGGCCAGGGTGCGGCCCAGGGCCACGGGCTCCCAGGGATCGGCCTGTCCCCAGATCAGCCAGGCGGGGCAGGAGAGGTGCGGCAGCAAATCCTCTGGTAACGGCCCTTGGGAATAGCGCACGAAGGCCAAAAACACATCGGCGGCTCCGGGGGTTTGGGCGGGGGTGAGAATCGCGGTTACCAACTCGTCTGTGACGGCGGTGTGATCGTGGTAAGCCTGCTTTAGTAGATTGCGAATCACCGAGGGGCGGGCGATGCGGCTAAAGAAAAAGCGTCCCACCGCTGGATAGCCCAGCAGTTGTTGAACCAGGGGCGTGCTCACCCGCTGGTGCCAGGGAATTTGATCGCGTCGCCGTTCGTGCAAGAGCCGCAGGGAACAGTCCATCATCACAAGGCCAAGCACCTCGGCGGGGGCATCCACTGCTGCCTGCATGGCCACCACGCAGCCGATGGAGTTGGCCACTAGGTAGGCGGGCTGACCGATCACCTCGCGGCAAAAGCCGATGATTTGCTGGCCCCAGGTTTCAAAGCTGTAGGTGAGGGGCTGGCCGGGGGTGGGCTTGTCAGAAAGGCCAAAGCCGATCAGGTCAATGGCGTAGGCTCGGTAAGACTGGCCTTGGTGCGGTTGCCCATAGGTGGGCAAATTCTTGCGCCAGTGGTCGCTAGAGGCCCCAAAGCCATGGATACAAAGGATGGGCACACCCTCGTTACCCACCTGCTGGTAGCGAATGGAAAACCCCTGCCATTGCCAGGTTTTGGTTTCAGGATTGGCCCGTGCCGCAGTCACCATGACGCCCTCAGCATACTTCATCTAAGTTAACACTTGCCGCTGACGGAAGCCCTAGGTCGCCGTAGGCTAGTGTTTCAACAGAGTAAATCACCGCTAGGGTAAGTAATGGTTTGGGGAGTTTAATTTTTACGTCTAGAGGAAGTCCTGCTTGCGAATTGTGGAAAGCGCCAATTCTAGAATGAAGGGGAACGGCTATTTGAGATATCCAACCACTGCGCGACCATTCCAAAACGGCCTTCACTCAGCTCGACTTTATCCATTTGATCCAAAAAGGAAAGCAGCAAGCAGAATTCAGATGAGGGTCTGAGGAACTTGCTGCGATGGAATTTATGTCGATGATGATAGCGTTTGCGCCCTTGTTTTCACAGCGGGTGTGGCCTCAAGCGCTAACGCTGGTGATGGGAGCGCTGTTGGCTCCTGGGAAACGCACGGTGAGCCAAGTGCTGCGGGTGATGGGGCTAGCCAATGACCCCCAATTTCAGCGTTATCATCGAGTGCT
>NZ_JACJRS010000006.1 GCF_014697375.1 Phormidium sp. FACHB-1136 | reverse complement strand
CTCAGCCCTGAGGAAATCGAAGCCCGCTTTGCCGTCAATATCCAAGACACCCGCTTCTACCAAGAAGCTAAGGAAGATGGCGGACGGGAAGTTGTAGACCTCAGCCCCGAGGAAATCGAAGCCCGCTTTGCCGTCAATATTCAAGACACCCGCTTCTACCAAGAAGCCAAGGAGGATGGGATCCAAACAGGCAGACAGGAAGGTAGACAAGAAGGCTTGCAGGAAGGCTTGCAGGAAGGCTTGCAGGAAGGCTTGCAGGAAGGTTCGCAGGCGGAGGCGGTGCGGTTGGTGCAGCGGTTGTTGCGGCGGCGGTTGGGGGAGGTGCCCGATGGGGTGATGGCCCAGGTGCAGGCGCTGGGGTTGCCCCAGTTGGAGAATTTGGGCGAGGCGCTCCTAGACCTGACCACCCTAGCCGAATTGACCACTTGGCTCCAATCCCAGGGAGAGAACGACTGAAGTACATTGCAATGATCCCCCCTGCCCCCCTTGATAAGGGGGGTAAAGAGTGAACCTTAGCCCGCTAGGCACTGGGGGGATCTAGAACCTAGCAACTGTGCATCTCACTCTAATAGACAAGGTAAAGCAAGGAGTGGAGCTATGGCCCAGTATGTAAAGGTTTGGTTTGATCGGGAGGCAGATTTTTTAGAGGTAACGTTTGCGGATGGGATGGGCTATATGCGCGAGACTGATCATGACTCTGTGATGGAACGGGTGGATATGGATGGTAATGTGATTGGATTTTCGATTTTGAATGTTAGCCATCTGCCCCAAGATCATCCTTTGGTGGCTCAATTAAGTAGCGTTGCTTAATCTTGTAGGTTGAGTGCAACGAAGCGGGACCCAACAAAACTCTTAATCATTTTATTGAACAGAAACTATGACTACAACCATCAGCTTAGAAATCTCGCTAGAGTCGCTGATTCAAGCGGTAGCCTCCCTTGATTTGGGAGCCAAAAGACATTTGATTGAAGTTATTGAACAACAGATCTTTGAGGCACAGGAAGAAGACTACGTAGAAGATTCTGAAACGAAGGCAGAGATAGAATCTGTCAAGCTGGAATACCAACAGGGAGACGCGATGACGATTGATGATTTTATTCAATCTCAAGTGAATTGAGCATGGGTTTTGACAATGCCTTACTCTGTCTTTATTGCCAAGTCTGTGCAAAAACAAATTAACCGATTGCCCACCACGATAAAAGCCAAGGTTATAGAAAAAATCGTACTGCTTAAGTCAGAGCCTCGGCCTGTCGGGGTGGTTAAGCTAAAAGGGTATGATTTTCAATATCGGCTTAGAGTCGGAAACTATCGCATTAGATATGAAATTTTTGATGCGGACTTAAGAATAGAAATACTGCAATGTAAGCATCGCAGAGAAATTTATAAGGATAACTCTTGAGCACTGTACCCATGCCTAATTCTGTTACGCCGTTTTCGTTGAAAGATGCCCCGGCTTTGATTGAAAAATTATTGCCTGTGCAAAAGCTGTCGGCGGAAGCCTATAAGGAACAGATGGCGGGGTCTGGCAAAACGCTGACGGCACTGGGTAGCTATTGGAAGGGCCGCAAGCCGTTGATTTTGAATAAGGCGTGTATTTTGGGCTGTTTGCTGCCTGCGACGGATAACCCCAGCCGCGATCTAGAAATTTTTGAAAAACTGATGGCGATGGATGCCGAATCCTTTGCGGTGCGGTGGAAGCGTCGGCCCAAGCCCAAGGAAATTTTAGAAACGCTGGCTATTGCCAATATTGAGGATTATTTTGAGGCTTCCCCGGCGGGGATGTTGCCCCGATCTAGCCCGATAGATTGGAGTGATCCGGCCTATAAGGGTATTAAAGTAACCTGGCGAGCCGACCTTAGCGAACTGGATAAACGGCGGCTGGAGGTGCAACTGTTGCCAACGGCTTCCTATCGGGATTGGGTAGATAAAGCCTACCGTCCTGAAGAAGTGATGGACAGGGTGCATGACCATATTTGGGAGGCGGTGAACGAGCATTTGGGCACAGCGGCCCACTCGTTTCCTGAACTGGTGGAGCAGTTGGGAATTATGCGCTTTGGCCATCGGCCCAAGGTGGCGGATACCTTTTGTGGGTCGGGCCAAATACCGTTTGAGGCGGCGCGGTTGGGGTGCGATGTGTATGCCTCTGACCTAAACCCGATTGCCTGTATGTTGACGTGGGGCGCGTTTAACATTGTGGGTGGTTCGGCAGAAAGCCGAGAAAAGCTGGCCCAAGAGCAAAAGGCATTAGTGGAAAAAGTTCAGGCAGAAATTGACCGTTTGGGCGTGGAAACGGATGGTAATGGGTGGCGGGCTAAGGTGTTTTTATATTGTGTGGAGGTGCGCTGTCCGCAAACGGGATGGATGGTGCCTTTATTACCAAGTTTAGTCATCAGCAAGGGCTATAGGGTTATCGCTAAATTAGTACCTGATCCAGTCAACAAGCGCTATGACATAGAAATTTTAAGTGATGTCAGTCCTGAAGCTATGAAAGCGGCTGAGACAGGGACAATTGGCAGAGATAGCAAGTATGAAGAAGCGAATCTTGTCCATAAGGTTGATGGCATAACTTATAAGACAAAGCTATCAACGCTTCGAGGCGACTATCGAACTTCTGACGGAACAACTGAAAATCAACTAAGAAAGTGGGATAAGCATGATTTCGTGCCTCACCCAGATGACTTGCTACATGAACGCTTGTATTGTATTCAATGGGTGAAGTCAAGAGATTCCACTAAAAGGGATATTTATGAATTTCGCTCAATTTCGAGAGAAGACTTAAATCGAGAGAAGAAAGTCAAAGATTATGTTGCTAAACACCTTAGGGATTGGCAGTCTTCAGGCTGGATACCAGATATGCGAATTGAGATTGGTGGGCCTCCCCGATATCAGGGTCAGGATTTGATTAGATCTCGTGGATGGACTTATTGGCACCATTTATTTGTGCCAAGACATCTATTGACACTTGCAATTATTAAAAGTCATCTGCATGATGAAGCCCTGGCAGTAAAATTTGCAGGCATATTAGATTTTGGGAGCAAGCTAAGTAGATGGACTACCTCCTCAGCGAGAATTTCAAAAGATGGCAAAGGCAAACAAATAGGAGGTGCAAGTAATAGCACTTCAAATGTGTTTTATAATCAAGCGCTAAATACTCTATACAACTTTGGTGTTCGTTCTACTGGAGATCTACTATCAGTTCTGGATAAAAAAATTAAGCATTCTCCTATATCTGGCACTTCAAAGGTAGATTCTTCCAGTGCAGACAAGATTCAGGTTCAGAGTGATATTTTTATTACTGATCCACCCTATGGTGATGCCGTAAAATATGAAGAAATTCTTGATTATTTTGTTGCTTGGCTGCGTAAGGATCCTCCCCCTGGCTTTTCAACCTGGGTATGGGATGGGCGGCGTTCTCTGGCAATTCAGGGGCAAGATGAGAACTTCCGTCAAGATATGGTTGCTGCTTACAAGCGAATGACTGAGTGTATGGCCGAAAATGGCATACAGGTCATTATGTTTACTCACAACGCTGAGGCTATTTGGGCTGACATGGCCAATATTGTATGGGCCTCTGGTCTGCAAGTTACTGCTGCTTGGTACGTCGCAACAGAAACAGATAGTGCGATTCGAGATGGTAGCCATGTCAAGGGTACGGTTTTATTGATATGCCGCAAACGACTTGGGCAAGAAAAAACAACCCGCGATGATCTGGCCTGGGACTTACAAGAAGAAGTCGAGAATCAGGTAGAAACCCTAACGGGCCTAAACCAGCAGGCCAAAGGACTATACCGCGACGAAAACGTGTTTGAAGATGCGGATATTCAAATGGCGGGCTATGCTGCGGCCCTGCGCGTGCTCACCCGCTATGCCACCATCGACGGACGCGACATGACCACCGAAGCCATTCGCCCCAGAGTCAAAGGCAAAGTCACCTTTGTGGATGACCTAATTAAATTTGCGGTGGATACCGCCAACCAATGCCTTGTTCCCCAGGGCATCGACAAAGGCCACTGGCACAAACTCAGTGGGGCCGAGCGCTTTTACCTCAAAATGGTAGACCTAGAGGCCCGTGGCAACCAAAAGCTAGACAACTACCAAAACTTTGCCAAAGCCTTTAAGGTCAAAGACTTTAAGGTACTGATGGGCGACCAACGGGCCAACCACGCCCGCCTCAAAACCGCCCTAGAATTTGGCCGCGCCGAAATGGGCGAAGGCTCCCAGTTGCATCAAACCGTCCTACGGGCCGTCCTCTATGCCCTGATGGAACTGGTGAACGACCTCGACAGCGATGCGGTATTGGCCCACCTCAGCCTCAACATCCCCAACTACTACGGCGACACCACCCAGCGCCAACTCGCCGTAGAACTCGCCGACTACCTGGCCAAACGCCTGGATGAGCATCGTCCCGATGAAGCGAGTGCCGCCCGTGTGCTGCGCGACCTCATCCAAAACCAGCGCCTAGGATGATAACCATCGGCTGTGCCCTCCTGCGCTGGCGAGGGCAACCCATTGCAATTCGCGGATGCTGAATTTCAAAAATGGGTGTAAAATTGAAATTCAAGCTGGGTAATTGCAATATTGAGGGGATAAATCAATCTTGAATCGGTCTGCTTTCACAGATAATGCCCCCGGTGAACTGTGGGCCATCACCGTTCGGGATGACGAGGACTGGGCCTTCATACCAGCCCCTTTGCCGAATCGCTGGCAGGTACCGGATCCACTGTGGCCTCTCTTGGTCGAGGCACGGGAAGCCCTCGCTCGGCTGGACGGCGTGGGTCGATTTATGCCGAATTACAACCTCCTCCTGCGTCCACTCCAACGCCGGGAAGCTCTACGGTCTTCCAGTTTGGAAGGAACCTACGCCACCCCTCAACAGCTCCTATTGTTTGAAATAGAGCCTAGGGAGCCTAAGTCTGCCCACGATCCGGTGAATGCTTGGCGTGAAGTGTTGAACTACAGTACGGCGTTAGAATCCGCTATTCAGGCTTTGGAGTCTAGACCCATTAGCCTCAATTTCATCCGAGATATGCACAGGACGCTGCTCTCAGGGGTACGAGGAGCGCAACGAGATCCGGGTAATTTCCGCCGTTCCCAGGTTCACATTGGCTCAGATCGACGTTTTATTCCACCCCCTCCCCATCAGGTCATGCCTTGTCTCGACTGGCTAGAGAAATTCATTCATCAAGAGCATGAGATTGATCCGTTGATCTTTTGCTTTATGGTGCATTATCAATTTGAAACTATCCATCCTTTTCTGGATGGCAATGGTCGAGTCGGACGACTTTTGCTATCGCTGATGATTTACCAAAACTGTAAGCTGAATAAACCCTGGATTTACCTCAGCTCATTCTTCGACAAATATAAAGATGAGTACATTGAAGGACTGTATCGGGTCAGCACCCGTAATGACTGGTTGAATTGGATTACGTTCTGTCTCCGGGGCACCATCGAACAGTCTAAAGATGCACTCTATCGATTTGAGCAGCTTTTGACCTTACGGAGCCAGTATATGGAAAGCCTCTCCCAGGCTGGTGGCAACGTGCGCTTGAATAAACTGATCGATCACTTGTTTGAATCCCCGGCTATCAGTGTGCCCCAAGTGGCCTCTATCTGTAATGTTCATTACAATACAGCCCGTTCCGATGTAGATCGCTTAGTCAATGCTCAAATTGTGGTTGAGTCTGATATTTTAGAACGTCCGAGAATCTACTTTGCACCTAGAATTCTAGAAATTGCCTATGGCGATTAATGAACGTTTAGCACCGCCCCTTTCTCCAAAAGTCAACTAATTTTGCTGCGCTCTCTGTGTAAGCTCTCGGTGTATTTTTGGGAAGCATGATGGTACAAATACCCTTGCAACCGTTAACGCTGGAAGATTTTCTACTACAGCCCGAAACCAAACCCGCCAGCGAATTGATCAACGGTCAAATGATTCAAAAGCCCATGCCCCAAGGCGAACACAGCATTCTCCAAGGCGAACTGTTGAAGGTGATTAATGCCGTCGCCCAGTCCGCTCAGGTTGCCTACGCCTTTCCAGAATTGCGCTGTGTCTATGGTGGGGCCACCGTTGTGCCAGATGTAGCGGTGTTTCGGTGGTCGCGCATCCCCCGCCAGCCATCGGGGCGTGTAGCCAACCGCTTTGACCTTCATCCCGACTGGGCGATTGAAATTTTGTCGCCAGAACAGCCCCAAACCCTGGTACTGGCCAAGCTCCTGCACAGCGCAGAGCACGGCACCGAACTGGGCTGGCTGGTCGATCCAGCCACCGAGAGCATTTTGGTGGTTTTTCCAGAATCACGAGTGAAACTCTACCAAGGCCCAGAGCCATTGCCCGTGCTGCCTGAGGTGACCTTGGCCCTCGCCGCCGCCGATGTGTTTGCCTGGTTAACCCTGCCAGCCTAAGGCCATGAGCACCATCAACCGCTTTTCCTCCCGCCGCCAGCGCCTCGACCATGCCTTTCTGAGAGATCGGCTCCAGGGGGCTAAGTCTTATAAACGCATTGCGGGTTACTTCCGCAGCTCCATCTTCGAGCTGGTGGGGGAAGCGGTGATCGGCATTCCCAGGGTGCAGATTATCTGCAACAGCGAGCTAGATATTGGCGATGTCACCGTTTCAAAATACGCCCGCGATAGGTTCCTTAAAGAGCGCTGGAACCAAGTGGACTGCGAAATGGAAGCATTGCTCCACCGAGACCGCTATCGCTACCTGTACGACCTGCTCACCAGCGGCAGCATTGAGATTCGGGTGGTGCCCAAAGATCGGGTCTTCATCCACGGCAAAGCTGGGGTGATCGAAGCCGCCGATGGCACCAAGACCAGCTTCCTCGGCTCCACTAACGAAACCCGCAGTGCCTTTGCCCACAACTACGAAATTCTCTGGGAAGATCCCTCCCCAGAGGGTGTGGCCTGGGTGGAGGAGGAATTTGATGCCCTCTGGCCCGATGCCTACCCCCTGCCCGATGCCATTGTTGAAGAGGTCAAACGGATTGCCCAACGGCGGGAAATTCGCTTCCCTGAGGTGGCCCCCACCGACCTGCCCGCTGCGGCCCTAGCCGAAAGCCCCATCTATCGGGGCGGCGAACAGCTCCAGCCCTGGCAGCGTTCCTTTGTCACCCTATTCTTGCAGCATCGAGAAACCTACGGCAAAGCTCGCCTACTGCTGGCCGATGAAGTGGGCGTGGGCAAAACCCTCTCCCTGGCCGCCAGCGCCATGACCTCCGCCCTACTCGACGATGGGCCAGTGCTGATCCTCTGCCCCTCTACCCTCACCCTGCAATGGCAGGTAGAACTGGCGGATAAGCTGGGCATCCCCAGCGCTGTGTGGTCATCCAACAAAAAAGTGTGGATCGACCCCAAGGGGCACATCATCAAAACCCGTGGGCCGGAAGACATCGCCCGTTGTCCGTTCCGGATTGCGATTGTCTCCACCGGGCTAATTTTCCAAGACTCGGCAGAACGCCAACGCCTGCTAGAGCGTCGCTACGGCACCCTTGTGCTAGATGAAGCCCACAAGGCCCGCCGCCGGGGTGGTTTGGGGGCAAAGCAGCGAGACTGCAACAACCTGCTCGACTTCATGCTGAAGGTGGCCCCCCGCACCCGCAACCTGCTGTTGGGCACCGCCACACCCATCCAAACCGATGTTGAAGAACTCTGGGATCTGCTCAAAATTCTCAACGGTGGCGTCGATTTTGTGTTGGGACGCGAGTACGTTAGCCGTTGGGTGGATTGTCAAAAAGCGCTGCCCATCGTCAAAGGCGACGAGCGGCCCAGCACCGAACACCAAGCCTGGGATTGGATCAAAACCCCCTTTCCCCCCGCCAGCGAAGATGCGCTGTTTCTGAGCCTACGCCTCTCCCTGGATCTACCGGAGCAAAGCTTTTTCACAGATCGGGGGTTTGGTTCCCTGGGCTTCTTAGATCAGCAGGCGCTAGGGCAAGCCCTAGATCCAGAGTTCTTCAAAACCCACAACCCCATCCTGCGCCACACCGTCCTACGTCGCCGCCAAACCTTAGAAGAGGCCGGACTTTTAGAAAAAATAGCGGTCAAGATTCACCCCGACCCCGACGCTTCCCACCAGGCGTATCCCGGCCTGGATTTCAGTGGGCTAGGGCTGATGACCAATTTGCCCTTCAGCTTGGCCTACGAAGCTGCCGAAGCCTTTACCACGGCCCTTCGCAAACGCACGAAAGCCGCTGGGCTGATGAAATCCCTCCTGCTGCAACGCATTTGCTCCAGCTTTGCCTCCGGGCAAAAGACAGCTCAAAAGATGCTCGACCGCCAAGCCCCCGAAGAGGAGGAACAACTGCCCCTGATCAACAGCATCCTGAACGACCTAGAGGAGGAGGAAATCCATCACCTCCAGACCATTGTGGATGAGCTATCCCGCTCCGAAGCCCGTGACCCAAAGCTGGCGGCGGTGCGCTATTTCCTCACCCAGCACCGCACGGAAGGCAAGACCTGGCTAGAGCATGGCTGCATCATCTTTAGCCAGTACTACGACACCGCCTACTTCATTGGGGCAGAACTCGCCAAACTCATGCCCCAAGAACCCATCGGCGTCTATGCAGGCACGGGCAAGAGCGGCCTATTCAAGGGCCATGAGTTCGTTGCGACCGAACGGGACAAACTTAAGGCGCGGGTCGCAGATCGCGAAATCCGCCTGATGGTGGCCACCGATGCGGCCTGTGAAGGGCTAAACCTGCAAACCCTAGGCACCCTAATCAACGTTGACCTGCCCTGGAACCCCGCCCGTCTAGAGCAGCGCTTGGGCCGCATCAAACGCTATGGCCAAGCCCGTCCCACCGTGGACATGCTCAACCTGGTCTACCACGACACCCAAGATGCCAAGGTCTACCAAGCCCTCTCTCGCCGCATGAAAGACCGCTACGACCTCTTTGGTGGCCTCCCCGACACCATCGAAGACGACTGGATTGAGGACATCGAAAACCTCGAACACAGGATGGATGAATACATGCACCTGCGCCAGCAAGCCCGCGATCAATTCGAGCTGCGCTACGAAACCACCCTCGAACCCGACCAAAACCGCTGGGAGCTGTGTTCTGAGGTCTTATCCCGTCAGGATGTGATTGAAAAGCTTTCCGAGCCTTGGTGAGGTGGCTCGATGCCAAACCTAGGGTTGTAGGAAGCTAACAGCCCGAAGAATCGTGATCATGCTGCTTTTCAAGCTGATGCCTTTCAACGTGATGCTTTCCAACGTGATGCTTTCCAACGTGATGCTTTCCAACGTGATGCTTTTCAAAATGCAAAAACCCCGCCAAACGGCGAGGTTTTTGTCTATCGGAGCGGCGGGATTTGAACCCACGACCCCTACTACCCCAAAGTAGTGCGCTACCAAGCTGCGCTACGCCCCGATATCGCACGGATTAATTGTGCTCAACTAGAATAACACAGGTCTTAATCACAAACACCGAAAACGGAAAAAGTCTTGGGGAAAAGCCTGCTCAGGATTTAGGGCTTGCTGGGGGCGGCTTTGGCGGGGGGCAGGGGGTTGAGGCTGCGGAAATAGCGCCCCCCCACGATCATCCAAAAGCCGACATAGGCCAGCAGTTGCACCAGGTAGAGATGATCCCGATAGCCCAGCAGGGTTTTGAGGATCAGGCCGGGGAATTGCCGCTCTGGCAACCTTGCGCTGGTATCCCACACCAGGGGGCCGAGGACGCAGGAGGTTTGGGAGAAGCAGAGGTCAAGGGTTTGGGTATCGAGCTGGCTGATGGCGGCGAGGGCGGCATCGAGGTTTTTGAACACCGACACCACCAGACCACCCACAATTAACAGCAGCAGCAGACCCATGACCTGGAAAAACTGCTTGAGGTTAATCCGCACCCCCCAGCGAAAGAGGGCGAGGCCAATTAGGGCGGCTCCCAGCAGTCCGGCGAAGGCTCCCGCAGCGGCAGCGGCACTGGCCTCCACGTTGGTAAACACAAACAGCACCGTTTCAAAGCCCTCCCGCAGCACCGCAATGCAGATCAGGCTAAACAGGCTCCATCCGGCGGTTTGGTTATCTTGCAGGGCCGATTGGACGGTGCCTTCGATTTCCCCCTTCAGGCTGCGGGCTTGGCGGGTCATCCACAACAACATCCAGCTCAGCATGATGATGGCCACTGCCCCAAACAACACATTCAGCAAGGGTTTGATGATGCTTTGCAGGTTGGGCAACACCTGTTGAAGTTGCTGCAAGCCAGACCCCAACGCCACCCCGATCATCACACTGCCCACCAGCCCCGCTACCACGCCCAGGTAAACCCAGCGGTTAAGCGCCTGACGTTGGGCCTTGGCGAGGCAGGCCAGCACAATGCCCACGACGAGGGCGGCTTCCACCCCCTCGCGCAGGGTAATGACAAAGGTGGGCAGAGCGGCGGTTAAGTCCATGGATCTAGGTAGAGCAAGGGTAGAGCGTCTGGGGTCTCTTTAGTATTGTGTCAGACTCTTCTATTCCTGGCCGCCTCAACCGGGCCTACTTTGCCCAGAATGGCTCGCAGGGGGGAAAGACGGATACGGTTAGCAGGAGGCCATCTCGTTACCAACCACGATCCAGGCCATAGCCCCTGTTTCCCCAATTACCTTAAGAAAAGTCGGGGCGTTGCTTATAATTTATCTAGGAATTGTATTATTCCGACATTGCTCTTTACAAAGAGATGCTAGGCTTTATGGCTAGTCATCTCAAACTTGGCCCTCGGCATTGCGCTTAGCCAGCGGAGTCCCTCGTCATAGTGATGTGGTCGGCCAGTCGTTACCTTTGATACATGATGCCTCGTATACTCGTCATTGATGATGATCCCGCCATTGCAGAACTCGTTTCTGTCAACCTAGAAATGGCTGGCTATGATGTGAATCAAGCTGGTGACGGTGTGAAGGGGCAGGCGCTGGCCGTACAGCTTATGCCCGATTTGATTATGCTGGATCTAATGTTGCCCAAGGTAGATGGCCTCACGGTCTGCCAGCGGCTGCGTCGAGATCGGCGTACGGCAGATATCCCGGTGTTGATGCTCACCGCCCTCAGCCAAACCCAAGACAAGGTAGACGGCTTCAATGCCGGGGCCGATGACTACCTCACCAAACCCTTCGAGCTAGACGAAATGCTGGCCAGGGTGCGGGCCTTGCTGCGGCGCACGGATCGCATTCCCCAGGCCGCCAAGCACAGCGAAATCCTCAACTACGGCCCCCTCACCCTCATCCCCGAACGCTACGAAGCCATCTGGTTTGATAAAACTGTCAAGCTCACCCACCTGGAGTTTGAGTTACTACACTGTCTGCTTCAGCGCCACGGCCAAACCGTCTCCCCCAGCCAAATTTTGCAGGAAGTGTGGGGCTACGAACCCAACGACGACATCGAAACTATCCGCGTCCACGTTCGCCATCTCCGCACTAAGCTAGAGCCAGATCCCCGCCATCCCAAATACATCAAAACCGTCTACGGCGCAGGCTACTGCCTAGAGTTGCCTGCCTCCGGCACTCAACCTGCCGTTGAAAACGTCTTCTAGATCAAGTGGGAGCATCCTAAAACCCGACTGCCCCCGGTATCAGCGGGCGCAGAACTCCCATGCCTACGGTGTATCGAGTTGAGAATTGGGGATGGCTCAATTCGGATTGGGGATAGAGTAATATCCGCACAATAAAAACAGTAAGCAAGAGCCTCCGATTTAGAGGCTCTTGCTTATGTTGCTTAACGGGCGAGGAGGGATTCGAACCCCCGACACCGTGGTCCGTAGCCACGTGCTCTAGTCCACTGAGCTACACGCCCCTGTCAGGCTTTTTATCCTATCACAGTCTTTTGGTAATTTGGAAACTAGATTTGAAGAGTATTTGAAAAATTTTTGAGACAAACCCATGGCCCATCCCTCCGAACCGCAGTCTGCCCCAACGCCCCTGACGCACCTCGACGCCCAGGGCCAAGCCCAAATGGTAGATGTGAGCGCTAAGGCCACCACCGTGCGCGAGGCCGTGGCAGAGGCCGTTGTCACGATGCAGCCCCAAACCCTAGCCACCATTGAAGCCGGGAATGCCCCCAAAGGCGATGTCTTGGGTACCGCACGGCTGGCGGGCATCATGGCGGCAAAGCAAACCGCCAACCTGATCCCCCTCTGCCACCCCCTGCCCATTCATAAGGTGGAGGTCGTGATCACTCCAGATACTCATTTACCGGGCTATCGCATTCAGGCCACGGTGAAGGTGAAGGCGGAAACGGGGGTGGAAATGGAAGCGCTGACAGCGGCCTCGGTGGCGGCGTTGACCCTCTACGATATGGCCAAAGCCCTAGAGAAATTCATGGAGATTCAGTCGGTACGGCTGCTCCGCAAAACCGGGGGCAAATCCGGCGACTACCAAGCGACCACTCCCTAGTGGTATCGGTGCCCTTGGGAGTTGTTTCCAGCGGGTACGGCTAGGCCGAGGGCGATTCGGGCTGGGTGGCGGGGGCGGCAGATCGGAGGGCGCGTAATTCCGATTCCAACCCCTCAATGCGCTGGAGCAGTTGTTGATTGGTTTCCATCATCTCCTGGGCACGGCTGCTGAGGTAGGGGTCGGTTTCCCACCAGTTGATGCCAATTTCGCGGGCCTTATCCACCGAGGAAATCAGCAGACGAATGCGGATGCTCAGGAGTTCCGTAGAACCGACTGAAATCGAAATATCGCCCGCGATGACGATGCCCTTGTCCAGCACCCGCTCCAACACATCCACGAGGGACGAGCTTTGGGTGGCAGTGGTGATGCGGGCGGCTTGGGGACGAGGGGCAGGGGTAGTCACAGAAGTTCCTGATACTCAGCGCGAATTTGGTAGACCGATGGCCGTTGACCATCCGCCCCCTTCTCGATTAGCCCTTGATCCAACATGGATTTGAGGGCATTGACCACCTGAAAGCGGGTGAGGCCCAGGTCGGTTTCAATGCGAGAAAAGGACGCTGACCCTACGGTATCTAAAAAGTTGAAAATTCGCTCTTCAATCGGGCTCTCGGTTTGGGGCGAGGGTTGGGTTACAACGCCATTCCCATTCGTCAGGCCATTTCCATTCGTCGGACTATCCACCATCACCGGGGCAAAGGCGTCTGAGTTAGCATTGGCAACGGCGGCGACAGGCACCGAAATCATCGGCTCTGGGGCGGCAAGGGGAATCGTCTCGACAGCGGGTTCCGCTGGGCTAACAGCATCCACTGCGGTAATGGATTCATCCGTGGCCTCATCCTCCATGGTCTGAGGAGCAATGATTTCATCCACGGCGGCGGATTCGTCTAAAAACGCGGCTTCGGTAAAGGTCAGATTTTCCTCAGTGTCATCCTCTGGGAAGGGTTGTTCCTCAAAGGCGGGTGCTTCCTGGGTGGAGTCCTCTAAAAACGGCTCATCCTCTAGAAACACCGCTTCCTGGGAAGATTCATCCCAAAACACCTCTTCCTGGGGAATCGACGCCTCGAAAACAGCGGTTTCTTCAACAGCAACTTCCTCCAGGGCCGATTCCGCGACGACAGGCTCCGCTTCCTCTAGGGTCAGTTCCTCTACAACGGGTTCCGTCAAATCAGAGGGTTCAGTCGCAAGTTCTTCAGAAGCAGGTGTTTCTGGGACGGTTTCTTCAAGGACAACTGCTTCAGGGACGGCTGCTTCAGGGACGGTTTCTTCAAGGGCAACTGCTTCAGCAACCGTTTCCTCAAAGGCAGGTGTTTCCTGAACAGGGTCAATAGGAAGGGCGATAGCCTCAACATCCGCCGTTTCTTCCGTCGCGTTTTCAGCTTCGATTATTGCTTCTTCGAGAACAGGGGCCGCCGTTTCTACAGCAGCCTCTTCCATGGGAGAGATAGCGTCTGAAACGGATTCTTCCAGAACAGCCTCCTCTTGAACCAGCGCTTCGACGGTAGCTTCTTCGACGGCAGTTTCCTCGACGGCAACGTCTTCCAGAACAGGTGCTTCTAGGGCAGGTGCTTCGACGGATGCCGCCTCCATCACAGGCGGTTCTTCGGTTGTTACGTCGTTGACGAGCGCATCATCCGCTGGGGCGGCGTCCACCACGACGGGATCTGGTGGGGGAGCGGGGGCATCCTCGCCATCGTCCTCTTCGCCGTGGAGGCGGACGGCCCGCTGGGACTGACTGCCCTGCAACTGTTCCGCTACGCCCACCTGGGAGGCCACAAACTGGTTGAACAAGTCCCACAGGCGGCGGGTGGCTTCGGGGAGGGGGTGCTTGGAGCGGGTGAGCAAAATATCGCTGCACACATCGCGGAAGTCGGAGTTTTCCGCCAGGGGAATGATGCCGTGGTCGTTACAAATGGTGGCGATCATCAAACTGGGTCGCAGGCTGGAGACCATATCCGGCGCAGCATCGGCCTGAAACATCCTGACAATCCGCACAATTTGCTGGGCGGCGAGGGGATCGAGTCCCACTTTTTGTGTCAAAATTTGCTGCTGGGCCAGTTCGTCCGGCTCCGGCATGTTGATGGTAATCAGCCGATCCTGGAGGGCATCCTGGGTGCCGTGGACGCCGCAGTATTCCTCAGGGTTGGAGGTAAAAATCGCCCGAAAGTGGGGGCTGACCCGAATATATTCCGAGCGGTTTTGGGTGGGAGGCAGCACCAGAAGTTTCTCCTCCAGGGCCGACAGCAGCACGTTATTCACCTCTGGGCGCGAACGGTTGAACTCGTCGTAG
This sequence comes from Phormidium sp. FACHB-1136, assembly GCF_014697375.1. Taxonomy (GTDB): domain Bacteria; phylum Cyanobacteriota; class Cyanobacteriia; order Phormidesmidales; family Phormidesmidaceae; genus Nodosilinea. The sequence continues at coordinate 82,685 of NZ_JACJRS010000006.1, read as the reverse complement.
ACCAGGGTGAAACCCTCCCGGCAGGCCAGGGTCAGGCGCGAATCAATCCAGTTGTGGCGCAGCTCGTCCTCCACCTTCATGACGCTGTGGATGTAGTTGTCCACCACCTTTTTGCGGGTGTAGCCCGATTGACTGCCGATCAGGTCGGAGGTTTTGAACTCGTCATCGCCAAACAGCAGCATGATGGGCCGACCGAGGAGATCGGCCAGGTGCAGGGCCAGGGTGGTTTTACCCGTTCCGGCTGGCCCCTTGAGGTGGACGGAATACCCCGACTTGAGGTAGCGCAGGGTGCGAAAGGCGGTTCGTTCTAGGGTGGGGGTCGAAACAAAGTTCCGGGGGCGGGCTTGTAGGACGGTATTCACAGAAGCGCTTCCTCTTTCGCGAGATAGGTGCGGTCTTGCTTAACGATCAAGCCTTTTTGAATTAAGGCATGGAGGGCATCGACGGCCTGGAATCGGGTAATGCCAAGCTCGGTTTCAATTTCGCTAATCCGGGCACCGTTGGCCAGGTGTAGATAGTTATAGACCACCTCTTCTAGGGTGGGCGAATCGGCCCTGGCGGCGGGCGGCGCAGCCACGGCTACCGGGGCATCCACCACCGCCACCGCAGACTCCACGGGGGGCATCACCGTAGCGACGGGTTCCGCCTGGGCCACGGGTTGAGGAGCCGTTACCGTAGCCACGGGAACTGGACTAGGGGCCGGACTCACGACTGGGCTAGGAGCCGGACTGGGAGCAGCGGCCTTGGTCACGGTGGGTTGAGGTTTGGGAGTCGCCGCCGGACGGGCTGGCGTCACAGTACGGGTAGGACGGGCCACAGCGGCGGGTCTTGCGGCGGCGGGCTTGGGTGCAGGTTTGGGTGCAGGCTTGGGCGTCACCCTAGGGGCGGTTTGCTGCACCTTGGGCGGAGAATAGCGCACGGCTCCGTTTCCCCACACCTGCTCGGTGACGGCGGCGCGTTGCTCAGCTAGGTGTTGGCGAAACCCGGCCAGTTCCTCAAACATGGCCTCCACGCGCTCGGTGAGGGCTTGGCGATCCCGCTGGCGCTTTTCCTGCTGTTCGATTTCAGCGATCTGGCGCTCTACGTTGATCTCATCGAGGGTTTGGCTGACATCGGCCTTAAGGTTGGTCACGTAATCCGCCAGTTCCGGCAGCAGTTCCGCCCGCAGCATCGCCTGATCTTGGCGATAACCCGCCAGATCCACCGCCGTTTGCTTTTGAATGGCGTCTACCTGCTGCTGGATGTGGCGCAAATCCTGGGCAATATCGAGGCGTAGCTCGTCCACGGTGTCACTTAGCTCTTGGCGATCCTGGGCCAGTTGTTGCCGCGTGAGGGCCGCACTGAGTTCTCGATCCGCTTGATAGTCGGCTAGTAGAGCTTGGGTTTCGGATTGAAGCTCCTCGGTGTAGCGCTGGAGGGCTTGACGGAGCGGCGGAATTTGGGCCAATCGGTCTTCGGTGGTTTGGCTCAGCCACTCAGCGGTTTCAATCCGCAGGGCTTCGGCCATATCAGAGAGGTGCTGGTGCAGTTCCGTGGCCTGGGTGAGACGGTCATCTTGCCAAGCCTCTAATTCGACCTGCACCTGCTCCCGTCGCTCGGCCACCTCCTGCTGACGGAGGGCACGAGCGTTTTGCCATTGTTCATTAAGTGCTGCCACAGGACTGCTCTCCCTTGAGATAAACATTCAAAAACAGACCTCGGCAACCCGCTAGGGTTGAGGGAGCCGACGCCTGAGAAGACAAGCAATTTCTGTCCCCTCACGGCAGAAATTAGCAAACAGGGATTAGGTGAGTAGCCCTCACCCCCAGCCCCTCTCCCCGTGGGAGAGGGGGGCCGGAACGTCCTTCAAAGTCCCTCTCCCAAATTGGGAGAGGGATTTAGGGTGAGGGTGAGCCAGGAGGTCTTCGATCTACCGAGTATCCCTGTTGCCTGATGGGACGGGTTAGGTCGCAGAACGACTAACCTATGCGGCGGGGACGGCAGCCTGGGCGGTGAGGCCAACGGCTTCAGCGTACTTGAGGTAGGTATCGACGGAGGCGATCACAACACGGGCTTCAATGGCCAGCAGTTCGATGCCCACCAGAGAAACGCGAACCCAAGCATCAACGACGATCCCTTTGTCCAGGATGCGGTCAACAACTTCAGCCAAGCTAGAGGAAGAGTTTACTTTTTCAACAGCCATGGTTTGAACCCTTAAACAGTGAAGTGTGTTTAGTGAAATCGAGACGGACGACGATGCGCCCATGGGTACGCCCGTTGGCTAGGACGAGGCAAAGTCAGCGGGCCAAGTGCGAGGTCTATTGACCTGCACATTTGTAGTCTGCCCAATTCACAGAACAGACTCACACCCTAGGAACAATAGTTTATTTATCGTTACCTAACGATTGAATCAATCTTGGTCTGAACCAGAAATTCGCGATTTTTGTGGGGTTCGTCGCGCTCCTGGGTACCATAGGGGTTTGAGTGATGTGAGATACGCTGCGCCATGGATTCCCCCACCGTTGACCGCTTGCTGGAAGCGCTGAAAGCTGCTGATCCTGACCATCGGGAAGCCGCCACCGATCAACTCTGGCAACTGTGGTTTAACCAAAAGGGTGCCCAAGGCTTTCGCAATCTTCAGCAAAGCCAAGCCCTCATGGACAAGGGCTACTTCACCGATGCCGAGGCGCTACTGTCCCAGGTGATTGCCGACCTGCCCGACTTCGCCGAAGCCTGGAATCGTCGCGCCGTCCTCTACTACCTGCAAGACCGCTACCTGGAAGCCATCGCCGATTGCCAGCGGGTGATAGAGCTGATTCCCTACCACTTTGGGGCGCTGCATGGGTTGGGCCTCTGCCATGCCGCCCTAGGGCAATACCCCCAAGCGATCCAAGCCTTTCGCCAAGCCCTCACCGTCCAACCCTACGCCATTACCAACCAGCGCCTTTTGCTAGAATGCACCGCCCGCCTGAGTTAAACCCTCAGAGAAGCTCAGTAGATCACAAACACGCTCTTTGCCCATGATCCAGCCCTCACCCTAAATCCCTCTCCCAATGTGGGAGAGGGATTTTGAATCATTTCCGGCTCCCCTCTCCTCCTGGGAGAGGGGCTGGGGGTGAGGGCTGCGGGGACCTTGCCATCTACTGAGACGCTTTAGTTCCCCTGGCTAATGCGGCGGAGGTTGAGCACGTCGGTCATTTTGCGCAGTTGGCTGAAGGTTTGCTCTAGGTGGGCGCTATCTCGCACATCTAGGCCGAGATCGATTTCGGCGGTTTGGCCGGGGAAGGTTTTTACCTGGGCTTTGTGGACGTTAATTTGTAGGTCAGAGAGGTGGGAGAGAATGTCCTTCAGCACACCCACCCGGTCGATTACCTCGATCTTCACTTCCACGGGGTAGGTTTGGCGGTTTCCGGTGGCGTCACCATTGTTCCAACTGACGGGAATGAGGCGATCTCCAGGAATATCAGCCAGGTTGGGGCAACCCTGGCGATGGATGGCAATGCCGCGACTGCCGAGGGAAACGCTGCCGAGGATGGGTTCTCCAGGGAGAGGGCTACAACAGCCCGCAATGTGGTAGACCAAGCCTTCGATACCGAGGATGGGATCCTTAGAGGGGGTGTGGCGATGGCGATGGGGGCTGGTGACGGCATCGGCCAAAACTTGGTTAGAGTTACCCAAGGAGGTTTCGGAAGACGAGACTTCCTTGGGTTTTTGGGCCTTAATGATCTCTTCCCGCAAACGGTTAACCGCCAGATTGACGGTGACTTCGCCATAGCCCAAGCCCGCCAGCAGATCGTCCACGGTGGGATAATTGCAGCGTTCCGCCGCTAGTCGGGCGGGGTCGGACTTCAGCATTGCGTCAAAGCCGTTGCGGCCCAGTTCCTTTTCCAGCAGGTCGCGGCCACGGGCAATGTTTTCGTCTCGGTGGGAGCGCTTATACCACTGGCGAATCCGGTTACGGGCGCTGGGGGTGACCACGAAGTTCAGCCAATCCAAGCTGGGGTGACTGTTCTTTTGGGTGATGATTTCCACGATGTCGCCATTGGCCAGGGGCGTATCTAGGGTGACGATGCGGCTGTTCACCTTGGCTCCGGCGCAATGGTTGCCGACTTCGGTGTGAATGCGGTAGGCAAAGTCTACGGGGGTTGCGCCTCGGCTGAGGGGAACCACGTCGCCGCTGGGGGTAAAGACGTAGACATCCTCATCGAACAGATTACCCTTCACATTTTCGAGGAATTCCTGGGCATCCTTGAGGTCGTTTTGCCATTCCAACAACTGCCGCAGCCAGGTAAATTTGTCGTCGTCGGCGGTCATCCGAGTGTTGGTGGAAGCCCCGGTTTCTTTGTATTTCCAGTGGGCGGCAATCCCGTATTCGGCGATGTGGTGCATTTCTAGGGTGCGAATCTGCACTTCGATGGGCTTACCCTTACTGCCGATGACCACCGTGTGAAGCGACTGATAGCGGTTAGGCTTGGGCAGGCCAATGTAGTCCTTAAAACGTCCGGGAATGGGGCGAAAGGCATCGTGGACAATCGCTAGGGCGCGGTAACATTCCTCGTTGGTGCCCACAATCAGCCGAATGGCCGCCACATCGTAGATTTCGTGGAAGTCCTTCTGCTGCTTCTCCATCTTGCGGTAGATGCTGTACAGGTGCTTGGGGCGACTGCTCACATCCACCACCTGCATGTTGGCCTCGTGCATTCGCTCCCGCAGGGTTTCCGCCACCTGCACCAGTCGCGCCTCCCGATCCGTCCGCTTCTCGGTGACGTATTCCTGCATCTGCCGATAGGCTTCCGGTTCTAGGTATTTAAAGGACAAGTCCTCCAGTTCCCACTTGAACCGCCCAATCCCCAGTCGGTTGGCTAGGGGCGCAAAAATTTCCATGGTTTCGCGGGCAATGCGGCGACGTTTTTCGTCGCTGAGGTGCTCTAGGGTGCGCATATTGTGGAGGCGATCCGCTAGCTTCACCACAATCACCCGAATATCCTGGGCCATGGCCAGGAACATGCGGCGAAAGTTCTCCGCCTGCCGCTCGGTTTTGCTCTCAAAATTCAGCTTCGAGAGCTTGGTGACGCCCTCCACCAACTGCCGCACTTCGAGGCCAAACAATTCCTCAATTTGTTCGAGCGGCGTATCCGTATCTTCCACTACGTCGTGCAGAAACCCGGAGGCAATCATGGCACTGTCGCCGCCCAAATCTCGCAGCAGCCCCGCCACCGCCACCGGGTGACAAATGTAGGCTTCCCCAGAGGCCCGATATTGCTGTTGGTGCAGGGTATAGGCAAACTCAAAGGCCCGACAGACCAGTTCACTGTTAGACTTATCATCGGCTAGGGGCACCTGCCCTTCCCGCAACGGATCGTGATAACTCAGTACACAGGTGGTCAGCCAGTCGGGTAGATCACAATCGGTGGGCAAAAATGACTCAGCAGCGCGAGGCTCAAGATCGGTTGATGGCGAGGGATGAACCGTGGCAGTCATAGGACGACAAGCGGGGTAAAGGGAGGGCAAAAATGCTAAAAAAGAGCACAATTCGTACAAACGTTCTGTGCCGTAGCCGATAAATTTATTTGGATAGAGATAACCTACACCATCGGCCCAGAAATGTACCCTGAGCTTAGGGAGCCGCAATATTCGCCCAGGCTTGGCGTGCCGGACGCTGCTGTCATGTCATTTACCTTAACATTTTGTTTAAATCCTGCGAAGGATTGGTGAGCAAAATGTTCCCAAAGTTACTAAATGCTGATCCGTAGCGGTTCTCAATAGAGTGAGGTATGTAGTTGCTTAGTTCTAGATCCCCCCGACATCGGGCTGCTTAAGTTTTACTCTGTCCCCCCCTGTCTAAGGGTGGCCGGGGGGATCAGCGAGATGTCCTTCAACCGAGTGAAATCCACCATGGATCGTCCTTAAGGTCATCCCCTGCACCCCATCCCATCAATCGATGACACAGTCCCCGTCGTTAACCTGCTAGCAAGCCCCAACACAACAAACCCCTCTCCTAGGCCAGGGGAGGGGCATTGGGAATGGTGCGATGATCGAACAACCTAGTCTAGGTAGCCCATTAGGACGGAAGGATGGGGATCGATCACATCATTGGGGGCAATGGGGCGATCCCCAGGCAGCGTGTGGAGGTCAGAAATCATCAGGCTGCTGACACCGACTGGGCGATGACCGGGCAGGGTATCGAGGGTGGAGATCATGAAGGTGTTGGCCCCAATGGGACGATGGCCAGCCTGATCTAGCGTGCCCACAATTTCAAAGCTGCTGAGGGCAATAGGGCGGTGGTTGGGCAGGGAGTCTGTTTCCACCAGGCGGGTGTCATCATCGAGCACAAACACCACCTCACTGCCGCCCGCCTTCACCAAACCCCCTTCCGAGGTATTGCGCTTGGCTCGGCTAGAGCGTCGAGGGCTGGTCTCTTTTTCGGAGGTCTCTGGGTTACTGGCGTCGTTAGGGGTGGTCATAGGTATTAAAGTCCTTATCGCAACAGGCCGTCACCGGGAAGGCCACGACTGGGGTAAATATCAAGATCGCACCCTGGGTCAGGGTTCACCAAGGTGGCCCACTCGTACCCTAAAGTTAAGAAAACAGGATGCTTAAGAGATAATTATACGTCGAGGGTTGCCTCTCTCAGTTTATGAATGGTTATAGATGCCATAACCTAGGGTGTGCCGTTCACCTTGGCCCCATCGAGGGTTGGCAGGGCGGCTTTCCCCACCCCAATCCCCGGACACCCCTCCCCCAGGGCCGGGATCTTGGCCTATAATGGGCGAAAGAGTTCACTCAGGGGGCTGTAACGGTTTCGACGTTTTGACGAAAGTCACGCTGTGATACAGGCCGAGAGGGAGTCCACTCTCGTTAATCCAGGCTCAAAACAAACGTAAGTGCGAACAACATCGTTCCTTTTGCTCGTAAAGCTGCACCTGTTGCCGCTTAACTAAAACTCTTTTAGCGAGCGTTCATAGTTTGACTCCGTTAAGGACTGTGGACAAAACCCCAACGGATGCGCTAGCAGGCGTTCTCTAGTGAGCCTGTCAGCTAAGCGTTCACTAGAGCATCCCACCGTCCGGGATAAGTGACGGTTCCTGCCCCAAGGATTAGCGGGGCTAAGCCTGTGAATGAGTGGTGTGTTAATACTCAAAGCGGACACGGGTTCGACTCCCGTCAGCTCCATTCCTAAAACATGTGTTTGATTATTAAATATCTTTCCAAGTGAGAGACCCAATGTTGGGTCTCTTTTTTCGTCTGTCTATACTGAGGGAGTAGCCTCGGCTATGGAAGACGGCCAATGTTGAGATGGGGCAATCTTCCTGGAAGTTGTCCACTTCTATTGTTTTTTTTAAGAGTTTTAGGAACATGCAATTCCCTCTCTGGCCCTACCTGAATCAACCTATCTTCAGCCGGTCTCACCAGGCGGTCTATAATCCCTGGCGCTTTTGGCGTACCTACCAAGTTCGTTTTTTAGAGCGTTGCTGGCTGCGAGAATATCGCCCCGAAGAACATTACAAATCTTAATTGCAATCCTGCAAAAATCCCAGGAACTCTTGACCTTTCCTCGATGATTTGACGGGCTGGACATTGGAGGATGGGGTAGGGTTTGGGGATTTAGGCCAAGCATTGCTGAGCCTTTGCCATCACGGTTGGGGTTTTCTGCATAAATTCGTTACATTAATGAGGTACGGTAACGGCCTCGGATGGACGGAACAGCGGCAACCATGGCGAATTGGACAGCGGATTGGCAAGAGGTGGCGGGCAACTGGATTTTGATCCCTCCGCAGCCGAGGGCCATTATTCATTTTTTGGGTGGAGCCTTTGTGTCGGCGGCTCCCAGCGTCACCTACCGCTGGCTGCTAGAAAATTTGGCGGCCCAGGGCTACCTGATTGTGGCGACGCCCTTTATCAACACCTTTGACCATGAGGTGATCGCCGAAGAAGTGCTGATTACCTTTAGCCAAGCACTGCGCTACCTAGATCGACGCCTGGGTATTAATGATCCCTACCTGCCGATCTATGGCCTAGGGCACAGCATGGGCTGCAAGGTGCATTTGCTGATTAACAGTCTGTGGGAGGTGGATCGGGCGGGCAATATGTACCTGAGTTTTAACAATTATCCGGCCAAGCGCTCGATTCCCTTTTTGGAGCAGGTGGTGCAGTTTAGCCCCACCCTGGATGTGGAGTTTACCCCCAACCCGGAGGCCACCCTGGCCCTGGTGCAGGATCAATATCCCGTGGCGCAGAATTTGCTGATTAAGTTCCGCAACGACACCCTCGACCAAACTCGCCCGCTTTCCGAGGTGCTGGTGCCGCGATTCCCAGAGGCGACCACGGTACAAATTTTGCCCGGAAGCCACACGACGCCCATTGCCCAAGACATTGGCTGGCAGCCAGGGGAATCCTTTTCGCCGCTGGATGCCCTCGGCCAGTTTGTGAAGCAGGAGTTTTACCGAGATCTGAACCAACTGAAGCAAACCCTGTTGTCCTGGCTGATGGCATCGGCCCTTGATCCCAACGCCATTCCCATCGCGTTGCAGAAGAAACGCTAGGGCCGCTCATCACATCCTAGGGAAACCCAATTCAACGGTCTGGGTGGCGCAAACGTACTCTAAGCTAAAGGGAATGAGTAGCATTAAGCCCTATGGATCGCCCCATCCTCGCGTCTAGATTGCCGTTGCGCTGGCCCGATGGCTGGACGGTGGCGGTGTCGTTGATTGCCCTGGTGATGATTTCGCCCGTGCTAATCATTCTCGCCAGCGTGTTGACGGGCACCAGCGACGCCTGGGGGCATTTGGCCTCCACGGTACTGCCGGAATATATCCGCAATTCCCTGGTGATGATGGTGGGGGTGGGTCTGGGGGTGTTGGTCATCGGCGTGGGGACGGCGTGGTTGGTGAGTGCCTGCCAGTTTCCGGGGCGGCGCGGGTTCGAGTGGCTGCTGCTGCTGCCCCTAGCGGCTCCGGCCTATATTTTGGCCTACGTCTATACCGACACCCTGGAATACTTTGGCCCCGTGCAAACCTTTTGGCGGGGTCTGTTTGGTTGGGAACAGGCCGATCAATACTGGTTTCCCAACATTCGCTCGCTGCCCGGTGCGATTCTGCTGTTTAGCCTCACCCTCTATCCCTACGTCTATTTATTGACAAAGGTCGCCTTTGCCGAACAGTCCACCGCCACGTTGGAAGCTAGTCGTTCCCTGGGTTGTGGCCCCTGGCGGAGTTTTTGGCGGGTGGCCCTGCCCCTAGCTCGTCCGGCCATTGCGGCGGGGGTGGCCCTGGCCTTGATGGAAACCCTCAACGACTTTGGCACCGTGGCCTACTTCAGTGTGCCCACCTTCACCACGGGCATCTATCGCACCTGGTTTGGCATGGGAGATCGCCCCGCCGCCGTGCAGCTTTCGGCGGTATTACTCCTGTTTATCTTCGCCCTGGTGTGGATTGAACAACGATCCCGCCGCCGATCTCGCTATTACCAAAGCCTCGCCGCCGCCGCTCCCTCCCGCTATGGGTTGACCGGAATCCGTGCCGTGGGGGCTTGGCTGGCCTGCGGTATCCCCGTCCTGTTGGGGTTGGTGGTGCCCGTGGGGCTGCTGCTGGCCATGACCCTCCGCAACGCCGAAGCTACCTTCAACGGCGACTTTGTGACGCTGAGCCTGAATAGCCTCATCCTCGCCACCCTGACGGCCCTGATTGCCATGGGGCTGGCCCTCGTGATGGCCTACGGACTGCGGCTCAATTCAACCCCCTGGCTACGGCTAGGAGTCCAAGGAGCCAACCTGGGCTATGCCGTCCCCGGTGCGGTGATTGCCGTGGGCACCCTGATTCCCTTAGCCCGGTTTGACAATGCTATCGATGGCTGGATGCGCCAAACCCTGGGATTTTCCACGGGGCTGCTGCTCAGTGGTACCATCATTGCGCTGATTTTGGCCTACCTGGTGCGCTTTCTGGCCGTGTCCTTTGGGGCCGTAGAAGCCGGACTGACCAAAATCAAGCCCTCCCTGGATGATGCCGCCCGCAGCCTGGGCCAAAGCCCCCGCCAAACCCTCACCAACATCCATCTCCCCCTACTGAGCAGCAGTCTGCTGACGGCGGTAATGCTGGTGTTTGTGGATGTGATGAAGGAGTTGCCCGCCACGCTGATTATCCGCCCCTTCAACTTTGATACCCTGGCGGTGCGGGTCTACCAATACGCCGCCGATGAACGCCTGGTGGAAGCCTCCGCCCCGGCTTTGGCGATTATTCTGGTAGGATTATTGCCCGTCTTCTGGCTCAGCCGCCGCATTGCCCAGGAGGGAGGAGGAAATTCGCCTTAGACCATGACAGTTACTGGATGCTGATCTGGAAGCCAACGATGGGGTGGTGCCATAGAGGATGGCAACCGCCGCTACCAGGTAGCGGCGGTCTAGCGCTTGAGCCGAGCGGATAACAGATATGCTGGATTTAGGCTCGTCGTTCTAAATTTAGGCTCGTCGTTCTAACCCCTACCCGCTGCCCATGACCTCCCTGAACTCTGCTGGGAATGATCCCGAACTGGCTGCTGAGGTGCTGGCCCACATGGCTGATACGGTCTTGATGACCGACGAGCAGGGGCGGTTTACTTGGATTTGCCCCAATGCCTCGAATCTACTGGGCTATACGTGGCTAGATCTCGTGGCCATGGGCCAAATTCAGCATCTCTTTAGCCACTGGAGCGAGGATCAACTGCCGGAACTGCGGCGGGAACAGCGCAACCTAGAAACCTACCTCTACGACCAAAGGGGGCAGCGCCACGATCTGCTCATTCACATCCAGTCGGTGCGCCTTGGCCCCAGTCGGTGGTTGTATACCTGTCGAGACATTAGTGATCGCAAGCGGTTAGAGCAGGCGCTTAATCAACGCAACCAAACCCTGGAGGGCCAGATTCAGCGACGCAGCCAGGAACTCGCGGTTTTTCAGCGGGCAGTGGATTCAGCGGCTATTGTGGCGATGACCGATGCCCAGGGTGTGATTACCCTCGTCAATGATCGCTTCTGCGAAATCTCTGGCTATAGCCGCGAAGAACTGATTGGCCAAACCCACCGCATCATGAAGGCCGATTACCACCCCCCCGAATTCTTCAAGGCGATGTGGGACACCATTACCCAGGGCCAAATTTGGCGCGGCGAGGTGTGCAACCGCCACAAGGACGGCCACCTCTACTGGATGGACACCGCCATTTCCCCCTTTCTCGATAACGACGGTAGCCCCGTGCAGTACCTTGCTATTCGGTTTGATATCACCAGTCGCAAACGGATGGAACTGGCGCTACACAGCAATCTGCAAATGCTGACGGCAATCAGCACCGCCCAAACCCAGTTCATCACCCTCACCAACCGCCTCACGATCTTTGAAGGGCTACTGAACACCCTGCTAGAGCTGACGGATAGTGAGTACGGCTTTATTGGCGAGGTGCTGTTTCGGGAGGACGGCACCGCCGATATGGAAGACAACCTAATGAAAATTCGTGGCGTGCCCTACCTGAAATCCCACAGCCTCACCAACATCGCCTGGAACGAGGAAACCCAGCGGCTCTACGAAGAGAACTACGCTATCGGGATGGAATTCACCAACATGGACACCCTGTTTGGGGCGGTGATCATGACCGGAAAGCCCGTCATCGCCAACAGCCCCGCCACCGATCCGCGCCGAGGCGGCATTCCCAGCGGCCATCCGCCGCTGCTTGCTTTTCTGGGCCTGCCCTTTTTTCAAGGGGAAAAACTGATGGGCATGGTGGGGATTGCCAATCGTCCCGGTGGCTATCAGGAATCCCTCGTGGAGGAACTTCAGCCCTTTTTGGTAACATGCAGCATCTTAATCGAGGGCTATCGGCTGGATCGTCAACGCCGGGAGGTTGAAGCCAGACTACAACACACCAACGAAGAACTGGCCCGCGCCACCCGCCTCAAGGATGAATTCTTGGCCAACATGAGCCACGAACTCCGCACTCCCCTCAACGCCATCCTCGGCATGACCGAAGGGCTGCGAAACGCCACCTTTGGCCCCATCACCGAAGCCCAGGCCAGCGCCCTGGCCACCATCGACCGGCGGGGCAACCACCTGCTGGATCTGATTAACGATATTCTCGACCTGGCCAAAATTGAATCGGGCCAGATTTCCCTGGATATGCGGGCCGCCGCCCTAGGGCCAATCTGCCTCACTAGCCGTACCTTTGTGCGCCAGCAGGCCCAGCGCAAGCAAATCGGCCTAGAATTGGAAGCCCCAGCGGATCTGCCCCTCGTCTACATTGACGAACGCCGCCTTTGCCAAGCGTTGATCAACCTGCTCTCCAATGCCATCAAATTCACCCCCTCCGGTGGCACCGTCACCCTCTCGGTGGGCCACACACCCGCCATTCCCGCCGCCCTCCAATCCGCGACCCTGCACAGCCTGCTCGATCCACCCCGGTTCGAGTCCATCGCCACCCTTGAGGTCGAAGCCTCCCCTCCGACCGATTTTCTCTATATCTCGGTGGCCGATACGGGCATTGGCATCGCCGCCGCCAACATTGCCCAGCTTTCCCAGTCCTTTATCCAGGTCGATAGCGCCTTGGATCGGCAATACCAGGGCACCGGGCTAGGGTTGACCCTGGTAAAGCGAATTGTGGCTCTCCATGGCGGTAGCCTTCAACTGGCCAGCCTCCCAGGGGTGGGCAGTTGCTTTATCCTAGGGCTATCCACCGCCGCCCAGCCTGCGTCTTCCGACCCGGAGCCCACCCCCCACGACATCCATCCCCCGCATCAGCCCGTCGAAGCCCACCCGGCCACCCGGCCCTCGGTACTGCTCGCTGCCGAACGCCGCGCCCCGGCAAATACCATTGAGGTCTATCTGAAGGCGAAGGGCTTTCCTCTTCTCGTGGCTGACACTGGCCCTGCGGCCCTCGCCCTAGCCCAAGGCCAGCCACCCCAGGTATGGCTCATTGACGCCCAACTCTCCAGCATGGATAGCCTAGACCTGATTCAAACCCTACGTCAGGATCCAACCTGGAGCCCTTGTCGCATCATTGTCCTCGCTCCCGGCCCCGCCGCCGCCATCTCCGCCGACTACCTCGCTGCTGGAGCCGACCTTTGCCTAGGCCAACCCCTCAGTATGCAAAAACTCGTCACCGCCATCGAGCAACTCTGCGAATAATCTGGGCGGATAACCTGGACCAATCACCTGGGCTAGGACACACCAAACAGCACCGTAGCCCGTTCGCCAATGGCGTGTAGGTTGCGGATCAGGTCGTTGCGAATGTGGCGTTCAATTAGGCCAGCGGGCATGGCACGGGGGGGACAAATCAGCAGGTCGTAGCCCAGGCGGGTGCGGGGGGTGGGGCCAGCCATCGGCTCCAGCGTCCACTGGCCCTCAAACTGGCGAAAGTCTCCTTCCACCATCGAAAACCGCAGTTCATTGGGGAAGTGCTCCACGGCATCCAGCACCACCCTGGCGCAAAACTTCACGTTGAGGAAACATTGGGAACCCACCTGCTCAATCCGAATGCCGCCTTCAGGATGGCTCAGACGACGGCTGCGGGTGAGGTTGGGAATAAAGCTGGCCAGATTATCGTAGTCGGTGAGGATTTGCCAAAGCTGTTCGGCGGTGAAGGGTAAGTCCGTAAGGGCATGGATGCGTCGTTGACGACCCGTCCGCTTTTCCGTGTGGACAGCAATGCCGCTCTCCAGGCGGTCTTCAATGCCATCGCCGCCATCATCCTCGCCGTTCGCCAGGGCGTCCCCCAGTGTTTCAGAGTTGCCCCAGGCTTCCCCTAGGGCCAAGGCGTCCTCGCTCACCCAGCGATTCCCCCCCTCTAGGGGCAATCCGGCGGAGGCCGTCCGGTCATGGAAATGGATGGTCATGGCACCAACGCAAATTTCTTTGCCCAGAATACCAGCAAAGTCCACTCGCAACCATAGCGCAGCCGCCTCCCCCATCCATACTCCTACGGATGGGGGCTCTCACACGGAACCTAGGCCGCAGGCTGATGGCGTCGGAAGCCCAGGGAAAAGCAAGTTTGCCAAAGCTGATCGCCAAGAGGTTGGCTGGTGACAGTGATGGTGCCGTCGATCTGTTCCAGCAGCCCCCGCACTAGGGCCAGTCCGGTTCCGGTGCCGGGGATGGCGTCCTTGGTGGCGTTGCGGCCTCGGCGGAATTTTTCAAACACATGGGGCAGTTCGTCGGCCTGGATGCCCGCCCCCACATTGCTGATCTGCACGGTGGCCTTGGCATCGGTGGCCTTGGGCTGGGCCAGGGAAAGGGTGATGGTGCTGCCCGGAGCAGAATACTTGCAGGCGTTGGTCATCAATTCTTGCATGGCCCGCGTTAGGTGGCTTGCGGAGGCCAGCACCCGCACCGCCTCCTGGGGCACCTTCACCACCATGGACAACTGGGCCGCCGCCAGGGATGCCTGGGATTCCTGGGCGAGGGTCGTCAAGACCTGCCCCAAATCCACGGGCATGAGTTGGGTACGGCTGGCCCCGGCATCAACGGTTTGTAGCATCAGCAGGTCGTTGACCAGGTTGGTTTCGCGGCTGCACTGCTGCTCCAGAATGTCCAGGTACATGGCCTGCCGTTCTGGGGTCAAATCCGGTCGTCGCAGCATCCGAATGGCCAACATCATGCTGGTGAGGGGGGTGCGTAGCTCGTGGTTGAGGGTGCTGAGGAAGTCCTCTTTGAGGTAATTCAGGTAACGCAGTTGTTCGTTGCACTGCTGAGACTGCTGCTGAAGGTGGTACTGATGTAGAGCAATGGCCACCACGCTGGCCAGGTTGACGGTTAGCGCCTCCTCCAGGGCCAAGCCAGGACGGCGGCGACGATTCAGCAGTAGCACCACGCCTTCGCAGTCGGGGACGGCGGTGATGGCCATGGAGCGATAGACCTTCATGGCCGATAGCCCCGCTTTCCCCTGACCCGGATCCTGAGCCAGGGTCATTAGCCCCTCCTCCCACGGGAAGGGGGCTGGGCTGAGTTGGGGCGTGGACAGAGCTTGAATCAAACCCTCGGCCACCCGATGCTGTAGGGCCGATTGGGGAGAACGCCCCAGGCTGGGCAGTTGCCAAAGCTGGGCGAGAATATCACTTTGCCAGTAGGTGTAGGCGATGCTATCGGTGGGCCGATGGTGCCACAACACCAAACAGCTATCGGCTCCCAACTGAGAACCCAGCACCTCGGTGACTTGGTGCAGGGTGTAGGGGGTATTCAAACTAGCGGTAAGGGTGTGCAGCAGTTGACAGGCCACGGTTTGACGATCTGTGGGGCTGGCTGCGGTGGATGTTCGCTCCTCCCCAGGTGATCGCACGGAAAACATGACGGGGGGATGATCAGATGCCATGGCTCTGGGGATGAACAACTACCCTGAATCCTTAGCCAGGGGGAGAGGATCCTGTGAGTTGAGGGTTTTTCTTCCCCCTGACTGCCTATAGCCTAACGTTTGGTCTGCCTGGGGGTATCCGTAATATTGCCAATTTTTATCGCCCCCGTTTGGATACCCTCCGCATTTTCCTAAAGGAACGGTGAAGGGTTTATGGGGCGACCTTGGCCTCTCCGTTGGCCTGCGGGGAGGATAGCCCCTTGGTGACGAGCGGCGGACGGCTACCCTTGGGATTGGCCTTGGGATCGGCCTTGGAATTGACCTTGGGACTGGCCATTGGCATCTATGGAACGCACCACCCAGGTATCTTTGCTGCCGCCGCCCTGGGAGGAGTTGACCACGAGGGACCCGCGTTTTAGGGCAACGCGGGTGAGGCCACCGGGGTTCACGTAAATATCCTGCCCGTAGAGAATATAGGGGCGCAGATCGACGTGACAGCCTTCAAAGCCGCCGTCGATTAATGTGGGCACGCGGGAAAGGCAGAGGGTGGGCTGGGCGATGTAGCCCCTGGGGTTGGCGCGGATGCGGTCGGCAAATTCTAGCCGTTGTTCCTCGGTGGCGTGGGGGCCAACCAGCATCCCGTAGCCGCCGGAGGCATTGGTGGCCTTGACCACCAGCTTGTCCAAATTGCTGAGGACGTGGGCTTGCTGGGTGGGGTCTTCGCACAAAAAGGTGGGCACGTTGGGGATGATCTGATCTTCGTCGAGGTAGTAGCGGATCATCTGGGGCACGTAGGCGTAGACCAGTTTGTCGTCGGCCACGCCCGTTCCGAGGGCATTGGCAATGGCTACCCGTCCGGCGCGGTAGACCTCCATCAAACCGGGCACCCCCAGCAGCGAATCGGGCCGGAAGGCTTGGGGATCAATAAAGTCGTCATCAATGCGGCGATAGACTACATCCACCCGCTCTAGCCCCTTGGTGGTACGCATTTTCAGGTAGCCGTCAGAGACGACGAGATCGCGCCCCTCCACCAGTTCCGCCCCAATTTGTTGAGCCAGGAAGGAATGCTCGAAGTAGGCGGAGTTATACATGCCCGGAGTGAGCACCGCCACGCGGGGATTGATCAGGGTTTCGGGGGCGAGGTTAAGCAGGGTTTCGAGCAGTTGGCTGGCGTAGTCGTCCACCGCCGCAATATCCATGGCCGAGAACAGGTGGGGAAAGGTGGTCTTCATCACCCGCCGATTTTCCAGCACGTAGGACACGCCGGAGGGACAGCGCATATTGTCCTCCAGCACGTACCAGGTGCCATCCCGGTCGCGCACCAGATCCGTTCCGGTGATGTGACACCAAATGTTGTTAGGCGGTTGCAGGCCCATGCAGGGTTCCAGAAATCCCGGTGCGCTCTCGACCACATGGCGCGGGATCACCCCATCGTTGAGGATGTTTTGATCGTTGTAAACATCGTGAAGAAAGCAGTTAATGGCTTGGATGCGCTGCTTCAGGCCCTTTTCTAGCCAGTCCCACTCGTGGCCAGGAACAATGCGGGGAATCACATCGAAGGGAAAAATCCGCTCGGTGCCTTGGGTGTCGCTATAGACGTTGAAGGTGACCCCCAGCTTAAACAGGGTCTTTTGGACGGCCTCCTGACGCTGCTGCAACTCTACCAATGACAGGGCATTCACCCGTTTAATCAGCAGATCTGCCTCCGGGCGCGGCTGGCCCTGGCCCACAAACAGTTCATCGTAGAAGTCGCCGGGGTCGTAGGCATCGAATAGCACAGGTGCAACCTCCCTAGGGGTAGATAGCGCGGGGGACGCAACGTGGTCATGCCCCACCGTTCAACGGTACGCTGAGCGAAACAAGATTCTGCCAGCGATTACACAATAGTTTTCATCTGTACTGGGTGATGTGGCCTCCAAGCTGTAGCTTAGGTTACGACTTAAGGAGACCCTACCTTTAGGACGCCCTACCTTCAGATCAGGCCGTCTTCAGGATGCCGTGAAGCTGCCCCAGGCCCGATACCAGAAAAATAGGGCAAAAAAGGCCAGCAGCCCACGAAACATGAGGGTGACGATGGCATCCGGCAATTTGGGCAAATAGCGGGTGCTGCCCTGCACGCCCACCAGCCCCCCTAGCCCTAGCAGCACTCCGGTGATCGGCACCACATTGCCCTGGAGGGTGTGCCAACCGCAGGCGGAAAGGGCGGTGATCACAATCGCCCCCAGACTGGTTTGAATGGCGGTTTTGATGGTCTCCCGCAGCCGCAAAATTTGCAGGGGCACCATCACCACACCACCCCCAACGCCAAACAACCCCGCCAAGAATCCGGCGATGCCGCCAATCAACATTCGAGCTAGGACAGGGTTCGTCGGTTGCGCTGGGGCTGGCGTTACGGCTAACGTTAAGGTCGAGTCGGGATCCTCCGTAGCATCAGCACCTTGCAACGCCGCCTGGGCGACAACCTGCTTTTTGATGCCAATCAGATAGATATTGACCAGCAGAAAGAGGCCGAAAATCCCCAGTAGTAGATACTCAGGAATATGGCTAGCTAAGGCCGTACCCACGAAGGCCGTACCCACTGAGGGTAGGCCCAGCATCAGCACGTTACCCACCTTCAAAAAGCCCATGCGCCAGTTTTGTAGGCTCCCCCCCAAGGAGATGATCACAATCGCTAGGGTACTGGTGCCCACCGCTTCCACCCCCGAAAGCCCCAGGGCTACCATGGCTGGAACCATCACCGTGCCACCGCCAATGCCCAAAAACCCCGCCAACACCCCGGCCAAGGTGCCCACCCCTAGTAACAGAACAACGTCGCCCACAATGTCCTCATGCTTGGCCTAAAGGGTCTGGACAGGCGGCGGGCCGCACCAGCCCCAGCCTCCCCCACCTCAATTTTGGCGCAGTCTCCACCCTTAGCCCATGGGAAAGGAAGCCGCTGGATCGAGACGGCATCGTCAAAGTTTAGCTATTATCTAGCAACGTTTGTCACTAAGCCCATGGCTCGATTGTTCAAGTCTGCGACGCTTCGCTACGTTATCACGGTCATCTTGGTGGTGGCCCTGGTGTTGCTGGCTCGGTTGGCCATTACCTGGGCCGCTGAGACCTTTTTGCACCCCCTTCCCATTGCCGGAGGGTGGATCAAAAGCCTGGAGCTCGTAGAACTGAGCGTCATTCCTCTGTTTGCCGTACTGGGCTGGGGGCTGGGGGCCGCTTCCCGTCATTTGCCGTCCAAAAGCCCGCTCCTCCTTAAAACTCTGGCCCTAGTGGTGATTTTTCCGCTGATCTTTTTCAGTAGCTACTGGCTACGGTATCAACTGTGGCTCGATCAGGTTTCCGCCCAGTCTGATCTGCCTCGCCAGCAGGTGATCGACACCGCCAATATTGCCCTAGAGCGAGAAAGCGGCAGCACCGGATTTTGGGGATACTACCGCACCACCACCCGGATGCCTCTCCTACCCGCCACCGGGGCCGAACTTCAGCGCATGACCGAAGATCAGCGGTGGTTTCGCGCAGAACTCACCCGGTTCAGCGGCATTGAACCGGGCGTATTTTCCATGATCTTTGACGGGGCGGGCTGGGGTATTCGCCTGTTTTACTTAATTCTCGCCACCATTACCAGCTTAATCTACTTTCTCAAGGGGCTGGCCTGGGCCGATACCCAACGCCTACGCCGCCTCACCAAACCCACGGTCAGCGCTTCGCCCTAGGCCATGGCCACAGACCGGATTAACCCTGATCCATATCGTCCTAGCTGAGACGGGCAAGGACGATATCGACCTAGGGTGTGACGGGTTGAACGAAGGACGCCCTTCGGACCGGTGGGGCTACTACCGCCACTGGGTTCTCCTTTCCTGCGACGGAACCTGCCCTAGGCTAGTTGGAATGCCGCCCCCAGGCCAACGCCAATTTCGTGGACGGAGAGTTTGCCGTCGTGGTCAGAATCAAGGGCATCGAACACGGCATCGGTGCCGAGCCATTCTTCGCGGGTAATAAAGCCGTCGCCATCCAGATCGTAGGCTTTGAACAGGTCATCGCGGGCGTGGGTGATCATGATTTCGCCCTGGGTAAGCTGAGCGAGACGGGTGGCCAGAAAGTCTTCCAGGGTTTCCAGCGCCTTGCTAAAGCCTTTGATGCCCTCGTCTAGCTTTTCCTTGGCCATACGGTCGGCCTCGTGCATGGTGCGGAAGGTGGCCTCATCCATGGGGATTCTCTCGATGTCCAGGGTCACCGCTTTCTCAGGATCAAGCTTGCGGGGTAGATCGGCCTCGGTGCCTTTCAACTGGGCCAACAACTGGGGCGAAATGGTCAGCAGGTCGCAGCCCGCCAGTTCCGTAATCTCGCCAATGTTGCGGAAACTAGCTCCCATTACCTCAGTGCTGTAGCCAAACTTTTTGTAGTAGTTGTAGATTTGCGTCACAGACACCACGCCGGGATCTTCGTGGGGGGCGTATTCCTCGCGCCCAGTCTCCTTTTTGTACCAGTCCAAAATACGGCCCACAAAGGGGGAAATCAACGTTACCCCGGCCTCGGCGCAGGCGATAGCTTGGTGGGTGCCAAACAACAATGTCAGGTTGCAGTGAATCCCTTCTTTTTCCAACACCTCAGCAGCCTTGATGCCCTCCCAGGTGGAGGCAATTTTAATCAGCACCCGATCCGGGCCAATGCCCAGCTTGTCATACTGATCGATGATGTTGTGGGCGGTGGCGATGGTGGCTTCGGTATCGTAGGAGAGTCGCGCATCCACCTCCGTCGAGACCCGACCGGGAATAATATCGAGAATCCGCTGACCAAAGGACACCGCTAAGCGATTAAACGCCAGGTTGGCAATGTCCTTATCCGACGCCTCAGAACCCGCATCCGCCTTGGCCTTGAGCAGAGTTTCATCCACAATTTGGTGATACTGGGGCATCTGTGCCGCCGCCGTAATCAGCGAGGGGTTGGTGGTGGCATCGCGGGGCGTAAATTTTTCGATGGCTTGAATGTCCCCGGTGTCGGCCACCACAATGGTGACTTGCCGAAGTTGCTCTAAAAGGCTGGCCATGATGTTCTCCTGGAATGGTGAGACGGTGAGAGGGGTGGCCCCCCGTTGCTGTCCACATTATTGTAATCACAGCGGTTTGGGCCGTTGTTAACGCCCCATTAACGCCATCAGAATGCCATAGCCGCTTTCCCCGCCACTGTCCTCCCCAAACCTATGCGGGTTTTCTTAAGCTTTGACGCCTGAAGGGGTAAACCTTAGAGTAAGGGGCATGACGATTCAACCGCCCTCACAACTGAACCTCCCGGAGATCAACCCTGAAGATCAAGGTTTGACTTCAATCGCTACGGCCCCATCGCCATCAATGGCCCGAATGTCAATTTCCATTCGGGCGGCGGGACGGGTGGATTTGGCCCGACGGTAGGTGGTTTGAATGTCTATACCTCGCGCTTCAAATAACCGTGATACCGATGGTTCGACTAAATCTTCGATAAAGGTTCCCCAGCGATCATCCCCTAAGCGCCCTATTTTGCGACTGGTGTTGGCGATAATATTTTCCAACTCCGCCATGCGGCGATCTGCTTCGGCTTTAGATTCTGCCATACGCCGATCAAATGCTTCCCGCGAGGCTTGGAGGTCGGTCTAGGAGGCTTTGAAGAGGTCGTAGATGTCTTGAAGGGTAACGGGATCTGCCATGGATGCTTGGGAGGATGACAATGATGCGCTTACCTGCAATTATGCCTGACTAGAATAGGATAGCGTTGTGTCCTATGTCGTTAGGCTGTTTACACAACGATGATGCGCTAGGCTAGGGCTAACGCATCCTATTAGCCATAATTGAGGGAGACTGTGAAAGCCTACGAGTTTGCCGGGGAAATTTTGGCTGATGGGCAACTGAAGCTGCCGGAAGCGGCCCTGGTGCAGTTGGCGGGGCATTATGCGAGGGTGATTGTGCTGGTGCCGGAGGATTTTGAAAAAGAGGAATCGGTTGAGTGGCAAACTATGGCGGCGGATCAGTTTTTGGCGGGTTACAGTGAAGATGATGCCATCTATGATGCGCTTTAGTTATTGAGATTCTGACAAGTCTAAAAGGGGCTGGACAAGGGGAGGTAGGCTTTTCTTGATTGTTCGCCAGACTGTTGGCAGATCTACTTGGAAATACTCATGGGCGGCGATGTTTCGCATATCTTTCATAGATCGCCAGGGGATATTGGGATACTGTTCTTGAACACTAGCGGGTACGTTGGCTGATGCTTCTCCGATAACAATGAAGTCATAGAGCACAGCCTTAACTAGGATTTCGTCTGACGCAAAGTCTTCAAAACTCAGATTTTCTGTGAGAGTTTGAATAGACTGCATTGCGGACAAAATATCATAAATGCGGAGATGCCAGTCTCTAGAAGACACGGATCGCTTCCTGGGTGGCGGAAATGCGAAGGTGGGCTTTGAGGGCGGCGCGGGTGCCTAAATCTACAGAGCAACCCAGGATATCTTCTAGGTAGTGCTGCACGTTGAATAGATCGAATAAGGTGGGTTCTAGACTGAACTCAACTAAAAAGTCAACGTCGCTAGTGGGGCCAGCTTCATCACGGGCAACAGAACCGAATAGCTCTAGGGTTTTGACACCAAGAGCTTCTAGATGAGCTTGGTGTGACTGAATTAGTGTTAGGACATCTTGTCGTTTCATGATTAACTCGCTATTGGTCAGATAAACAATCTATCTCGCCATAGGTATTTTTATAGATCACTAGCTTAGTGTGTCAAAAATTCTTGAAGCAATGACGGTGATTGTGGCAATGGCAATGAGAATAAAGGAAAGCGGCATCATCCACTGGGTTGAATTGTAATGATTATCAGAATCCTGATTAACGGTAGCTATACGCTGATTTACTTGCGATGCCTTGCATTGGATGGCGGCTTCGGTATCGTCTTCGTCCCATTCTAGGATGTCGCTGAGGAGGTCGGCGGCGACAACGGCGATGTCTTGTCCTTGGCGTTCGGCTTTGGCCTGAAGTTTGGCTTCAAGGTCGGGGGGTAGGGAGATGAGGATGGCCATACGGCATCATTCGTATAAACTACAGACCAAACCAGTATCGCAAGGATTCTTCAAGCTGATTAGCATCAGCAGTATTTAGCTGATCAATGACCTTGAACACCAAGCTTTTATGAACTGTGTACACACCTCTTTTAACTGCTGTTGCTATATTTAAGCCGGACTCTTTCCAGTTAGACAGGATAAATTCTCCGGCCAACAGTGAATTTATTTTGCTGGTCAAGGGTGTAATAAAAAGGTCTTGAGATGGATGGGGTGCGCTGACGATAACAGTAGGTCTTACTTTTGAGGCGGACAGGTCTGAGAACGGATAACGGACTAAGATAATGTCGTGCTTAGAGTAGTTCGGCATAGACATCATCCTCGGTGTTATCCCAAACGGCATCTAGGGAGGGTTGGCTGGCGGTTTGCCAAAATTCAGTTTCGTCGTCGGGGAGGACGGTGACAAGAACTCTTACGCCTTCTGGGAGTTCTTCTGATTCCAGGAGTTCAATCTTGCCTTGCCGAACTGTGGTCCATAGGGTTTTTAACATAGTTGCCACCAAAAGTAATGTCTCAATTTTATCCTAGGGTATCTAGGAATGTAGCTCATTGGATTAGAACGAGGGGAAAATAAAGCAGATTCGTGCGCTGTCGCTAGCTCATTCTAATAAGCTAAGTATCGGATAAACGATCTAGTTCATCTGCTAGTAAATCTTGAAAAGCTTCGTTGCAATGGCTGTTAAGATAGATGGATGAAACAATTAGGCTAGAAAGAATTTCGTTTTTTTGGTCTTCTTGCAAGTTAGATAACTGAAGCTGTGAAATTAGCTCCATCACTCGTTTACATTCTTGACCAAGTTCTTGGATTAGAACTTTGAGTGTGCTGTTTTGAATGGCGATGTCACGCGGTTTTAGCTGCATCATTTTTCGATTTTGAAAATTTTGTCTTTGGTCGGTTCATAGTTTAAGTGTTCAAAGCCAATCACGGTGCCAACCTGATTCTTCATCAACAAAATCTCCTCCCCAGTTTCTTCGGTGATAAACTCTTGGGATGGATCGCTAAACCAGACAGTGAGGGTTTTACCAAGTTTGTCGTGGTAAATTTTCAAAGTCTTCATGATCGATTACCAGGCTCTAGGCTGAAAGCTCTCATCATTGGCTAGTTCTACAGAGTCGCCGCACTGGCGAATGACAAATAGACCTTTGCGGTAGGCGTAGCGGTCTACGTCTTGCACAAATTCAATGGCGGCAACGGCTCCATAGATTCGATGGGATGCGTATGCTGGGAAGGCAAGCTTAAATTTCTGAAGCTTTTCACATAGGTCATCGATATCTTGCTGGGTGAGTCGAGATTTGACTTCAATCGCTACGGCCACATCGCCATCAATGGCCAGAATATCAATTTCCATTCGGGCGGCGGGACGGGTGGATTTGGCTCGGCGATAGGTGGTTTGAATGTCTATGCCTCGTGCTTGAAATAACCGCAATACCGCTGGTTCAACCAAGTTCTCAACGAAGGTGCCCCAACGATCACCCAAACGCCCTACTTCCCGGCTGGTGTTGGCGGCAATTTCTTCCAATTTTGCCATACGCCGATCTGCTTCGACTTTAGCTTCCGCCATGCGCTGGTCTGCTTCGGCTTTAGCTTCTGCCATACGGCGATCAAATTCTTCTCGCGAGGCTTTAGCCTCTGCCATCTGCCGCTCTGCTTCGGCTTTAGATTCTGCCATGCGACGATCAAATTCTTCTCGCGAGGCTTGGAGGTCGGCCTGGGAGGCTTTGAAGAGGTCGTAGATATCCTGAAGGGTAACGGGGTCTGCCATGGATGCTTGGGAGGATGACAATGCTGTACCTACCTCCCATTATGCCTGACTAGGATGAGACAGGGGCATGGGATAAGGTGTTATCCACGGTAGCTATGTTGGAAGCTGTTAGGCATAGACATCTGTAGCCTTGGCTTAGACGCTTGGGTTGAACTGAGGCAATCCGCAGACAATGAAGTTAAGATAGGTGCATTGTTCTGCTAGGTTTTGTGATGAGTGGCCATCCGCTGCTGAAAATGGAGATTTCTCAGCTTAGTGTGGCGGAGCGTATTCAGTTAGCTGAGGATCTTTGGGATAGTATTCTGGCTGAGTCAGATGAATTGCCGTGGACCGATGCACAAACCCAGGAACTTGATCGACGGTTGGAGCAATATCAGGCAGATCCAAAAATAGGCTCTTCTTGGGAAGTGGTGAAAGGTCGATTAGAATTATAAAAATTTTATCCAGGGGCAATGATCTGATATTAAGACCAAGGCCAAGTCTAAGCCCACAAAGAAAACTCTGATTCTTTCTAGGGAGAATGTCGATGCTATCGAGTCAGTTAATTGAAACGATTGAGAAACTCTCTCCAGATTTGCAAACAGAAGTCCTTCATTATGCTGAATATCTAGCGGCTAAATATGAAAAAAATCTATCCTCTGAGGCATCGCCTGGGCAATATCGCCAAGCTGGAACGATGAAAGGAATGTTCACCATGGCTGATGACTTTGACGCGCCTTTAGAAGATCTCAAAGACTACATGTAGCCATGACCCTCTTGCTTGATACCCACGCTCTGATCTGGTTTCTCGATAACGATACCCGACTCCCTGCTCTTACCCGCACCCAAATTGAAACTACTCCCACTGTTTTTGTCAGCATTGCTTCTCTTTGGGAAATTGCTATTAAGGCCAACATTGGTAAACTCGCTCTCTCTGCCCCGTTTAGCACCCTTGAGCCTAACTTGGTAGCCTTGGGTATTACGTCATTGCCTATCACGTTCAAAGCCTTGGAGGTTTATCTATCGTTGCCTCTGCACCACCGTGATCCTTTTGACAGAATCCTTATTGCCCAGGCTATCAATCATAATCTGTTCCTTGTCAGCCAGGATAGCCAGATGGATGCCTACCCGATCCAGCGCCTCTGGGAACCTCAGTAAGGTTGACAGTGAAAACCAAGTGGTTATTTTGGACTGATGTCAGCACCGAAAAATGTTTACGGCTAACCCCAGAAGCACTGTGGGATTGACTAGTGTAGCGTCATCCATACAGTGGAGGTTTTTTGAAGAAAAATTCTGATAGATGTTGGAGTGTTGCGTTATTGTCAGCATATCCTAAGAAGCATTGATTTTAGTTTTGCAAGAAGTTGATTTTCTGCCCATGCGGGTATTCTTAAATAGGTAGATGAGTTGTGCTTAATGTTCATCTGCCAACGCTCAGAGACTCAAGCGTCTACTGAGCCTAGTCGTTTGGTCTGTCTTCTTGGTCGCTGAACCGATAACGTATTCACTACACCATAATTGGTGTGGTCTTTTGGGGTATGACGTGAATTAGCAAAGCGTCATCTATGCTGTGCAAAAAATAGATATTTTAGCAATAGCATAACGTATCCTAAGAGCTACAACTCAAGCAAGGTAGCGCCTGCTACTAGTTGTCGCATGAGCGAGAGAATTTGACTATGCCTATCGATCTGGCTCCAATTAAGTCCGCAATCAGTTCTGCACTAACTGGACAAGATATTACCCCCCAAGTTAGTTCATCTGGTTCTCAATTAACTATCGTGCTTAACCGTCAACATGGTAAAAGCGCTGAGTATGAAAGCCTGAGACAGAAAATTATGGATGCCTTATGCAGTCTTGATATTTCTGGCCTAGATCTAATCAAGTTCTATGGCCGGGAAACTGGTAGGCAGCCAGAGTGGCAAATGAAAGCACATTTATCTAAGGACGGTCAAGATACGAACCCGTTTTCATTGTCTGGCTCCAATACGACCTCAGTAAATCAGCAATTGACTAGAATCAATACGCCAATTGCGGCTAGCCAATCTACTGCACAATCAAGTTCTGAGACTGGGCCTAATATCTTCATGATTTTAGTAAGCTGGTCTATGTTTGCTGTCGGCATCTTGATGATGGGTGTTGGTTTAGTTTACGAAACAGCCCCTAGGGATTCCTATGGTTCAAGAACCCATAATATCGGATTGATTAACGCCAAGGAGACTTACACCCATACTGGAGGTTATCTAGCCGTCAGTGGGGCAATATTAGTACACCATTTCTCATCTAAGCGTAGTTGCAAACGGTAATTATCCCTAATCCATTGGCAACATGGATTTCTTTTGCTCCTAGTCAGTAGAAATACAACTCTAGCTAGGGGAAAGGCTAAGAAAAGGATACTCTGTATTTCATAGCTGACTTTACTTACAAGCTAGATCATTCGAGGACATATCTTATGAATCTTACTGCCGCAGTTGACCTTGTAAATCAAATGTTGGAACAACATCGTGTTGAAGTAGGTGAACGTCCAGAGGTAACACCAGTTTCATGGAAAGGAATTAGTATGACTGTGCAGGAAGCAAAGCTAGTTATTGAAGGCTTTGAATCTGCAAAAGTTCAATGCCAAAGAGCCATGAATAACACTCAAACAGGCGGTGAGATCACCACAGTAGCGGCTGGGGGTGCTGGATTAGCTGCAATGGCTACAGGTGTGGCTTTAATGCTATTTCCACCTACGGCAATCGCTGGTGCAATTACACTAATAGGTGGCATTGGTGCGGCAGGCGTTGGCAAGGCTGTTGGTGATGGAGTCAAGAAAATTGGCACAAATAGTAATGGCCAGGAGATTCAACAGCTAGATGCTTACATCGACTCTATCAAGAATGCTATAATTGATTCTTTCTAGGGTATCCTAATTAATTGAATTACTGGGCATCTGAACAGTCTAAAATGACTGGAGCTTCAGGCTCTTCTGATTCAGAATAAGGCAATTAATCGAGGTGTCCTCTAAAGATAGTGCGTTAAGGCCGAGTCTCTTCATCCTGAACCCGGAAGAGCTAGTTTGCAATGATAACTAAGTGGTTATTTAAGGCAAATTTCAGGATCACAAAAATGTTTACAATCAACCCCGATACCATCGTGGAATAGATTACGCTTTGCTAATCCATTCCACAGTGGGAGATCTGGTGAGAGGCAATTTATATCGAGGTAATGCGTTACGCTGTCGCTAGTGCATCCTGAAGATTACTGACGCATCCTACGAACTTTTAGAGGTTATATGAACTGGGAGAAGATTTCAAAAGAGCGTCAAAAAGACGTTTTGGGTTATGAGATTTTGCGAGAAATTATAGACGCTGGAGGAAGTGCAAGCAACCAGTTTATAGCCGAGCGCCTGAGAAAGAAATATCGAATTCCAGAGATATATAAACCTGGAAAAAATGGTGATACATGGACTGATAAGATTTCAGGGCTTTCTATTGGAAGACTCTTACACAAAGGAAGAGTTAAATCTGATGGAAAGAGTTTGGATAAAGAAAGTAGGATTTGGACAGTTACAGATGAAGGAAGAACATTTCTCTATTCAATTCCTGATTCAATCAGGCAACTTATAGAAAGCTTTTCTCAGGAAAATTATTCGGAATCGCCGGAGTTAGAAGAAGAAATTTCTAGAATAGATAACAAGGAATTTCCTTTTTGTGAAAAAGAAAATCCAGTAGAGCAAAGAAAAAGACTTCTTAAATCTATTGCAATCAGGCAAGGACAGCCTAGATTCAGGAGGAATCTTATTGATCGATATGGTTGCTGTCTAATTTCAGGTTGTTCTGTGAAAGACACACTAGAAGCAGCACATATCCATCCGTACGCCGAAAATGGAACAAATCATATATCTAATGGTCTTCTACTTAGAGCGGACTTTCATACTCTATTTGATTTGTATTTACTTGCAATAGATGCAGACTTGGTGATCCACATCCATCCATCTCTGCGTGATTATATTCAGTATATGGAGCTTGAAGGTAAGTATTTAAAGCAAATAGAGATCGCTAAAAATACTATAGACGGGGTGTTACTTGCTGAACATTATCATCGCTTCATTGAAAAAACATGATATAGAGTAGATGAGTACAGCGAAATCTATACTGAGTACTCGCTTCACTCCTAACAATTCACTACTTTCCCACCACCGTCGAAACAATTACCGTCACCGCAGCCACCGCAATGAGGCTAAAAGCAAGCTGAACCACCCACTGGGTTGCCTTTTGGTAGGTGCCAAACTTTTGGTTAAAGGCATTGGTGCTTTGGTTGGCCGCTTCCACCTCCTGGCGTAGTGCTCGGATCTCCTCCAGAATTTGCGCCGCCTGGATGGGGTTGATATTGGGGTTGTCGTCGGTGGCCTGTGCCATAGCTCTGGTGAGGGGAACTGTTCCTATGTTACCCATATCCCCATCTCGACTACCAAGACGGCTGAGCAACTTTGATATAGAAACTTAAAGTTTTGTGTCGCTCTATCATCTAGGCTGTTTGGGGCAAGGGCGCATAGTAAAGCTGCATCAGTTGACTAGCCTCAAGGGTTTCAACGGCATAGGTTTTGCCATTGAGGTCAACAAACTCCACTTCAAAGACCGTTGGCTCATAGACTTCGATAATAGTGCCAACTTGGCCTTTGTATAAACCTAGATCGGGTAGATTTTGGGTTAGGGCTACTGTGTCTAAGATTTTCATAGTTCTTAAGGATAAATCTAGTTGGTTTCATCCAAAGAGCTATCATTTAATCTTTGTTTAGCAGAATGGCGAATATGAAGAATACGAATCGTAAGGCTATTGGCATCCTCGACAATAGTAAAGATGACTCGATATTTACCCCGTCCTTTGCCGTATAGCAATTGCCGAATTTCTACACTAAAAGCACTGTTCTCTGGTGCCAGTGGGCAACGTCTTGGCATTTTGGCTAGAGACTCAATGGCCTGAAGTAAACCTTGATACCATTGTTTAGCGGCCTCTTGAGAAATCTGTTGGGCCATCCATAAAAATGCCTGATCAGCTTCAGCCTCAGCGACGCTGGAAATTTCGACTTGATACATCATGGGTTAGGAGGCAAGTCATATTTACGGCGCTGTTCGGCGGCAAAGTCGCTGAAGTTACGAAACTGCCCTGCTTCAAAGTCATCTAGTCCTTTCTGGATGCCTTGGATGGCGGCTTCATTGTCGTCGTCGTCCCATTCTAGGATGTCGCTGAGGAGGTCGGCGGCGACAATGGCGATGTCTTGTCCTTGGCGTTCGGCCTTGGCCTGAAGTTTGGCTTCAAGGTCGGGGGGTAGAGAGATGAGGATGGCCATACAGCACCAGCGGAAATAACCTATGGACAATTGTAGCCTTGGCTTTATTTTTCTTGGCGGCTAAGGAGCCAGCGGTCGAGGGAACGTTGGCTTTCGCTACTGCGACGACCTGCGAGTAAGCCTTCCATGCCAATATGCTCATCGAGATCGGGCCATTCGATGGCATATCCTTCACCCAACAATTGCCAGTTGGCCCTTTCTTGCTTAGATCCATGCATAAGACGGGGATACCATACCAAAGGCACAACTAGACTGCGACCGTCAGCAAGTTCAACGATGAGCTTGTCAGCTTCAAAGGAGATTGCTACCGCAAGGGGTTCTGTTTCAAGGGTCAAAGTAGTCATGCCAAGCCTCCAGAATGGCCTTTTGAATAGACATTAGGAACGCTACGTATCCCCAAAGCTGCAAGTTAAATCTCTGATAAATGGTCTATTTCATCTGCCAGTAAACCTTGGAAAGCTTCGTCGCAATGGCTACTTAGATGGATGGATGAGACAATTAGGCCAGAAAGAATTTCGATTTTTTGGTCTTCTTGCAAGTTAGATAACTGAAGCTGTGAAATTAGCTCCATCACCCGTTCACATTCTTGACCAAGTTCTTGGATTAGAACTTTGAGTGTGCTGTTTTGGATGGCGATGTCACGCGGTTTTAGCTGCATCATTCTTCGATTTTGAAAATTTTGTCTTTGGTCGGTTCATAGTTTAAGCGCTCAAAACCAATCACGGTACCAGCATGATTCTTCATCAATAGCACCTCCTCCCCAGTTTCTTCGGCAATAAACTCCTCGGATGGATCACCGAACCAGACGGTTAGAGTTTTGCCAAGTTCGTCGTAGTAGATCTTTAGGGTGTCCATAGTCTCTTACCAGACTTTAGGGGGATGACAATAATGTACCTACCTCCCATTATGCCTGACTAGGATGAGGCAGTGTTGTGTATCGCCGGAGCAAGTCTACCAGTGCGTTCTCAAGAAAATACGGCTGCTGGCGGAGGAGCCACGCCCGGATGGTGCGCTGAAGCTTAAGGGTATGGGGGCTGAGTATTGTATTCGTATGGGTGATTATCGTCTACGCTATAAAGTTGATGATGAAAACCAAGTAGTTATTCTGGGCCAATGTCAGCACCGCAAAAGTTTCTATGACTAACCCCAGGATCACAAATCAAAATTCACAACCAAACTGATTGCTTAATTGATTTTTTATAGGTTCAAAATTCCTAAATCCTTCTGCTCCATGATGATTTAGACTCCTCTGAAGCATAATGGCAAGATTTGAGACACAAGGATCCTCACTTCTACGTAGATAAGATATACTCCTCTGAGAAGTCTGTATATCCCAATGCTCGATAGCATTGTTAAGGTCATTCAAATAAGATTGCTCCTGGTCAGCGTCTAGTTTTTGCGGCTGAGATCCTGTTGCTAACGAAAGTAATAAAGAAGCTAAGATGATTCCTCCAATCATCCCGAGCAAGCTAAGAAAAGCACCGTAGCCATCTTGTCCAGAATGTGTCACCGTCTCTTCTTGGTAGGTTTTTTGTTGCTCTCTGTGAAGTTGTTCCTGTTTATCCTTTTCCTTTTTCAATAATTGGGCTTGAATATAATCACTCAAACGCAAAAGTGACTGATGAAAAGGCTCTAGCCAACTCTTCAAGTAATCAGGAGTCTTTTTTTCATCAAAATATTTGAAAAAGTGAGGATCATGATATGAATCGTAATTCCAGCCTTTTCTTAGGCAATAAAGATCTGACATCCAAACTAAGGCTGCTTCATGCATTGTCACTATTGCATCTAAAATTTGTTTAATGCATTCATGGTGATCGTGATCAACTTTTAGGGAGTTATACACTTCTCTCCAGTTAAAAGCTGCTAGAGAAAATTGCACAGGATCTACCGAAACAAACTTTTTATCCTCTTCTTCAGAAGAATTAATCTCCTGCATAGGAGAGGTCATAGTGACGTATATGTAAACCTCGTCATAATTTATTTGACTATTTAAGATGAGGAGGGGAATGCCTGAGAAATTCTTGCAAAATATAAATGCATGAGCCTTGTCTATGGGCTCTTTGAAAACATTTAGACAGGTTGCAGAATCAGATTTATCTGAAAGAACAGTATTATTCCGACTACTGAGCGCATAGTACTTTTTGGCTAAAATATCAAGTTTATACTCATTCTTACTTCGGATTGATTCAAAGTGCGTGGAAAAGGGATTTTCCACGCTAATCTGAGGCGGAGCCGGAAGAACTAGAAGCTTATTGGTTTGTGATAAAAATAAATCGCAGATATCACTCCTGCTGATATTAAAAGGCCAGTAGTGATAATCTATTTCATTTTGAATCTGTTCTCTCTTAAGAGAAATAATATCTTTGTGATAATCATTCTGCTTTATGGCTTTCCCCAAAGACTTAAAGGATTGATTTAGGAAGGCGGTAACCTCCTCTAAAGATGGGCCTACAAGCGTGTTCCAGACATTAGTGATGTGGTTATTATTATTGCCTTGAAAGCTTGCTTGGTTTTGAATTGAATCCCTTTGAGCTTGCGAGAACTGGCTACCTTCGACTGAAGAATTAGAAATATCAATGCTTTGCTCAAAATTTTCGTTGTGCATTTCAATCCACTTTGATTTTCATTGACAAATTTAATGCGAGGCAAGATTGAGGCTAAAGAAAAGTCCCCGCTGCTAATCCTAAATATTTGAATATGGGCATCAGCAATGGCTTCGCTTTTTCTAGAATATTTTGACTAGATTCCATTGCCTTATCTGTATTTTCCAAGGTTGAAACCAGCCTCTTTAGATTTGCTGCCGCAAAATCTTTATTGCCTTCTTGTCCTTTTATTTCCTCTTCTGCTATTTCCACATAGCTCAAAGAGCGTGATGCTTTTTCGGGGGGCATTTCGGCAGAGTTAATCAAATCCTTAAGCTGATTAAAGAGTGCAATAATATCCTCAAGCCTAATTTCGGCCTGGATATCGTCAGAATTTCTTTGATTCTGAGTCAGATCTCTGCCTGACTGCCCAAACTGATTATTTTTAAGCTGACTTCCAGAAATATTGATTGATTGATGGCTTTTGTCATTAGGCATGGTAACTTCCCTGATTCCCAGATTGTCTGGATTCTTTGAGCCTGATCATAACAAATGAAACTAAGTGGCATCAACCATGACCCATGTAATAAATGAACTACACCTCATTCGCTACAAGTATGAAATGTCATGCTCCGATGCATAGACCTTGACATCATAAAAAGTATCTTTTTATACATTTGATTGCAAAGCCAGAAAGGTCGATTCCTTGCGCTGACACTAAAGTCAGATACAAGTATAGCCAGAGACCAAAGGGGCAGGCATGGCCTAAACCACACCCACCCCAGAGGTTAGCTATTCAGCCTAGCAAGAGCGTAACCCTAGCCCACCCGGTCTTCGGTTTTGGCGATTTCCAGCATGGTTTTCAACACCGTGTCGGGGTTGAGGCTGATGGAATCGATGCCCAGTTCCACCAAGAAGGCGGCGAATTCTGGGTAATCGCTGGGGGCCTGTCCGCAGATGCCGATCTTGCGTCCGGTGGCTTTGGCGCGGGTGATGACTTGGCGCACCAGTTCCTTCACCCCGGCGTTGCGTTCGTCAAAGATGTGGGCCACCAGGGCAGAGTCGCGATCCAGACCCAGGGTGAGCTGGGTGAGGTCGTTGGAGCCGATGGAGAAGCCATCGAAGACTTCCGCAAACTGGTCGGCCAGGATGACATTGCTGGGAATCTCGCACATGACGTAGACTTCCAGGCCATTTTCGCCGCGCTTGAGGCCGTATTTTTCCATGGTTTCTAGCACGCGCTTGCCCTCTTCGGGGGTGCGGCAGAAGGGAATCATGGGGATGACATTGGTGAGGCCCATGTCATCGCGGACGCGCTTGATCGCCTTACACTCTAGGCCGTAGGCTTCGGTGTACTTGGGATCGTAGTAGCGGGATGCGCCGCGCCAGCCGATCATCGGGTTTTCTTCGTGGGGTTCAAACTCGCGACCGCCGATTAGGTTGGCGTACTCGTTGCTCTTGAAGTCCGACATGCGGACGACAACGGGGTTGGGATAGAAGGCGGCGGCGATCATCCCTACGCCCGTGGCCAGTTTGTCTACGAAGAACTCTGGCTTGTTGTCGTAGTTGGCGGTGAGTTGGGAGATTTCCCACTTGGCGGCCTTGTCTTCGAGCTTATCGAAGTTCATTAGGGCCAGGGGGTGAGCCTTAATCTGGTTGGCGATGATGAATTCCAACCGGGCCAGACCGACGCCATCGCAGGGAATGGCGGACAGGCCAAAGGCTTCTTCAGGGTTGCCCACGTTCATCAGGATCTTGGTGCGGGTGCGGGGCAGGTTATCCAGGGGCGTTTCGATCACCTCGAAGGGCACCATCCCGGCATAAACCCGTCCTTCTTCACCCTCGGCACAGGAGACCGTCACTTCCTGTCCCGGCTTGATCACCTCTGTGGCATCGCCGCAGCCGACGATGGCCGGAATGCCCATTTCCCGCGCAATGATGGCGGCGTGGCAGGTGCGCCCACCCTGGTTGGTGATGATGGCGCTGGATTTTTTCATGATCGGTTCCCAGTCGGGGTCGGTGCGGTTGGTGACGAGCACTTCCCCTTCTTGGAACTCAGCGATGCGGTGGACATCCATGATTACGCGGGCCTTGCCTGCGCCGATCATTTCGCCGACCGCCCGTCCGGTGGTGATCACCTCGCTGGTGCCTTGCAGCTTGTAGTTTTTGATCACGCTGCCAGATTTCTGGGACTGCACCGTTTCAGGCCGCGCCTGCACAATGTACAGTTCCCCGGTCATGCCGTCCTTGGCCCACTCAATGTCCATCGGGGTTTCTTTGCCCCGGTGTGCGCTGTAGTGGTCTTCAATGATGCAGGCCCACTTGGCGAGGATGAGGGCTTCATCGTCGCTGATGCAGAACTTCTTGCGGTCAGGTTCGGCCACGGGTACGTTCTTGGTTTCCTTGCCGCCGCCGATGTCGTAGATCATTTTGATCTCTTTGCTGCCCAGACGCTTGTTAAGGATGGGGCGCTTGCCATCCTTGAGGGTGGGCTTGAAGACAAAGTATTCATCGGGGTTGACGGCCCCCTGCACCACGTTTTCGCCCAAGCCGTAGGCGGCGGTGATCAGGGCAGCGTTCTTAAACCCGGTTTCCGTATCAATGGAGAACATCACGCCGGAGGTGGCCAGGTCAGACCGCACCATCTTTTGCACACCCACGGACAGGGCGACGGAAAATTCGTCGAAGCCGTCAATCCGCTCGGCGTACTGGTGGCGGTAGGAGATGGCCCGGTCGGTGAACAGCGACGCAAAGCACTTGTGGCAGGCTTCCACCACGCCCTTTACGCCGTGGACGTTCAGGTAGGTTTCCTGCTGTCCGGCAAAGCTGGCATCGGGCAGGTCTTCCGCCGTTGCCGAGGAACGCACCGCCACATCCAGATCGCTGGAGAACTTGCGGCACTCATCGGCATACTCGCCCTCGAAGCGCTCACAGAATTCCTGATCTTGGCCGTAGCGGTCGCACAGCCGCAGGTAGGCGCTACTAATCGCCGCTTCCAGTTCGGGGGGGAAGGGAGTGTTCATCACCATGGAACGAGCCTGCTTACCCCGTGCCCGCAGATCCAGCACATCATCGAGATCCAGTTCGGCAAACAGTTCCCGCAGTTGCGCTTCCAGTCCGGCCTTTTCAATAAAGTAGCGGTAGGCAAAGGCGGTGGTGGCAAAGCCCGTGGGCACGTTCACGCCCTTGGAACCCAACTGCTGAATCATTTCCCCCAAAGAGGCATTCTTGCCGCCCACCAGAGGAATATCATCGATGCCGACTTCCTCAAACCAGAGGATAAAGGAGTTTTCCTTAGAGTGTTGACTGGAGAGGTTGCCTTCTGGACGATGAGATAGCACCATAATAAGTCTCCAAACGCAATAGGATTTGATCTGCAATGCCTAGACACCACAAATGCACGAAAACACGGTCAAAACGTAGCGGCTAAAGGCTGAAAAGATGTTGAGACAGCCTGGGCAAAAACACGAAATAACGACACCAAAAACCAGCCCAAAAGCTGTTTCCAATAGCTCTTAAGCGCCTTCGCTGGGAGGTAAAGCCATAAATTTTGCTTTACTTCCCTATCGTAGAATTTGCTTTGGTAAATGTCGCTACAATGACATGGTTATTTAAGGTCTTCGTTTCAAGTCTTAATCTTTTATAAAAGCAAATTGTTTTAGCAAAAGTTATAGAAAATATCCCATGCCTCACGCTGTAGGGGAGAGGTTTCCTCGCCCGACGCAGGATCCTTGTGCCAGTCAACCAGGGTTGCCCCGCCCGCTGAGGCTGGGGGTAAACGGGCCGGATCTAGGCTTCCTCGTCGCTGGTCGCTGGGTTGGCGGCTGAGAGAAGGGTGAGTAGGGGGCCGACCTGTTCCTGACCGCTGACGGCGAGATCGCTATGGCAGAGGAAAACCCGTTCGGTGGCGCGGCCTAGGAGGTCGTGGAGGGTACGGTCTAGGCGGGCTTGGTGGAGGGCTTCGAGGTCATCGCTGCGCCAGGGGCGTCCGGCGTAGGAGGAGAGAAAAATCGGGAAGCCAAACAAACTATCGGCGGCCAGCCAGCGGGGGGAACCGATATCCAGCCAAAAGTGCCAGCGGTGGCGCATTCGTTGCAAACGGTACTGGAACACCGTTGCCAAGGTGACCCCCTGCTGGGCGGGGTCAATGGGTTGGGCGGGGTAGGGGTTGGCGGCCACGGTGCCCTGGCGCAGCAGGGTAATGAACCGCTCGGTGGCGCTTTTTTCGGTGAGAATCTGGGCGGTGGGGGGGCTAAAGTGGGCAGAGCTAACGGGACTGGCACTCACGGAACTGGCACTCACAGGGCTGGGGTAGCGGGCGGAGGACGACCGCCGGGGAGCTTGGGGTTCGCGTTGGCGCAGTTGGCTATCCACCATCCAGTATTGTTGGGCGGTTTCCACCAGTTCTCGCAGGGCGGTAAGTTGGTCTGCCGGGAGATGGTGCCCGCCGCCGTAGAAGGTTTGGATGGCGCGATCCAAAAAGCCCACCACCCCAGGGATAAACCGCTGCTGCTGTTGCTCCTGCTGTTGGGCAATCCACTGGCGCAGGTGGTTGTAGCATTGGGTGGCCCTATAGCCGAGGCGATACCAGCGCTCGAATCGCTCCACGGGCAGCAGTTGGGGCCGATCCAACTGGGGGGCAAAGCAGTGATCCACCAGCAGTTCCGCCCGCACGGGGTCAATTTGCACTGTGTCGAACCAGGGGGCCACATCGGGGGACTGGGGCCGTTGGCTGAGCACCACCAGCATTTCCGCTACCGAGTCGGCATCGGCCAGGTGGCCTAGATTGGGATAGACAAAGGTGATCAGGGTCAACAAGGCCCGTACCAGGGGTGAGTGAATTAAGGGCCGCTGATCGTTCAATGAAGCAACGGGAATGCCGTGACCCAACAAAATTTCCGCCAGGGTGTAGCGGGCAATGGTGTCGAGCCCCGGCCCCACAATGGCGATCTCCCCAGGGGTAATCTGTTTTGCCGCTACCGCCTCGGCAATCACCTCCCCCACCTGCCGCAGTAGTGCCCCCCTGGAGGTGGTTTGCAGACTATGGAACGGATCTAAGGGCGTCGGTAAGGCCAGGGGATTGGCCACCCACTCCACCACGGTATCGGCCCAGGGGTTGGCTAGGGTGCCCTCCGGCAGGGGCAGGGTTTCCACCACCGCACAGATCTCCCGCAGGGTTTCCAACCGATCTGGGTCGCTGCGTACCCCCAGGCGCACCTTGCCCTGGGGGTTCCAGGTCATCACCACCGGGTGGCCCTGGTCGATAAACAGCCGCAGCCACTCAGCGGCCACAGCAGGATACTCGTCTAGGTCATCCACCCAAACGCCCCCATAGCGGGCCAGCAATTTTTCGCGATAGAGCGGATGGGGCAGCAGGTAGCGCCAGTATAGTTCGGTCATCACCCCGTAGGTGAGCAGGCTGTGATTCAGGCACCAGTCACGCCAAGCCACCAACGCCTCCCCCACCGTGCGCCACACCGCCTCCGGGGCAAATCCGGCGGGGATTCCCTCCGGCAACAGGGTCGGCAAGTCCTCGGCGGGAATCGTCGCTGAAGCCGCCATGTTGAAAAAATCCAGGGCACGGCTGACCATCTGGGACTCCGACCAGCCCTCAACCCCCATCGACCCATCCCGTAGCCGTTCCTGCCAAAAGCGAGTGGCAAATTCCTCCTCATTTTCGGGCCGAAGCTGCAACGGAAACTGCGGCATTGGCCCCAGGTGTGGCACCAGTAACGGCCAAAACAGCGTCACCTCATCCTGAATAAATCCGCTGGGGGTGGTGGTGACCAGCGGAATTCGCCCCTGGATGCGGCTAGAGAGATAGTCCGCCAAACTGAGCCGATTGTCGCCAATGGCCGCAAACACCAGCACCGTTTGCCCCGGTGCCAGGGGGGAGGGACGCTCCGGGTTAGCCCAATCCAAAAGCTGATCCACCAACCAGGTAGTTTTACCGCTGCCCGTTGGCCCCTCACACCAGCGCGGCCATCCGTTGGGGGCACCTTGGGCAGGTTGGGGAACCGAGGATGCAGCCATCACCATACCGAGGAACGAAACCGAGGAACGAAACCGAGGATCGGATCTATAAAGATCACCATACCCCAAGGCAAAAGATGACTGGACGGACAACCCTGCTCAGCACCCAGATGCGTCAACGGGTCAGGAGACCTGACCCCTACCATTATCTCCAGACGGTAGGGGCGAGGTCTCCTCGTCCAGCGCAGAATCGTTGGTCGGTCAACCAGGGCAACATCCTCCCACGCAGCCCAATCACGCCACGCAAAAGAGGGCAACTCCCCTAGGACTTGCCCCCTTTTGCGTCGTATTGATCAGGTTCAAGGGTCGAGACCCCTGGCGATTACGAAACGGAGATGGCTACCACAAACAGCCCTACCACCAGCGCCGCCGCCAGACCGCCCAGGATGATGTAGTTGCGCTTTTGGTTAGCCGTGGGGGGTTCCGCCTCATACATTTTGGGCTCGTTGGCGAAGTTATTCAGGCGTCCGCCTTCTTCAGTGGTGTAGGGCATAGTTAAGCATCCTTACCTAAAACTTTAACTAGCTTAGCAAAGGTTCGACAGGATCGGCGGCAGGGGATCCACCCTTGCCAAATGGCCAGCGGTGACGGGTGGGCTATAGCAAAAACTGCTCGATGGCCACGGCCACCCCGTCTTCCTCCACGCCGGGGGCCACCCAGTCCGCCGCCTGCTGCACCGGAATCGGCGCCTCGCCCATGGCCACCCCCACCCCGGCATAGCGCAACATTTCTAGATCGTTGAAGTTGTCGCCCACGGTCATCACCTGGTCAGGCTTGAGGTCGAGCAGATCCTCCGCCACAAAGCGCACCGCCTCGCCTTTGTTGGCCAGGGGATGGGTGGCCTCCACGAAGTAATCCACCGAACGGGTGAGGTAGAGGTCATCGCTGGCGTAGCGCTGCTCTAAATCGGCCAAAATTTGGCTAATCAACGCAGTATTGCCGCTGAGGGCCAGCAATTTGGTGGTTTCAAGGTGGTTCTGGCGATGCATCAACGTGGCTAAATCCCCCACCGCTAAGGGGTCAACCCCCGACCGTTCCGCGTAGGCTTGGGTATCTTCGATGACGGCCCGCACATGGAGTTGGTCGTCGATGTAGAGGTGAATCGACAAATCCTGCTGAGCTTCCATGGGAGCGAGGTAGGCCAGCAGATCGAGGGCGAGGGCACGGGGGAGGGGGGTGTGGCGGTGTAGGGTGTCGGTACGGGGACATTTGATGAACGCGCCTTGGTAGGCCATCAGCGGCAGGGTAGATTCCACGGCTTGGTGAAACCGCAGAGCCGCCTGATACATGCGCCCCGTGGCAATGGCCACGGCAATGCCACGCCCTTGGACTTCCTGAATGGCCGTCAACACCCGTGGCGAAATTTGGTTGGATTCCCCCGCTAGGGTGCCGTCAATGTCTAACACTAGCAGCCGAATATCCTTTGCCATCGTTCCTCTCCCTGCGCCAAGTCTGTGATTGAGCCCATTATCCCTGGCTTTAGAAACGAACTCTAGAAACGAACTGTGAACAACGAACTATGAACTGTGATCACCACGACCGCCCAAACCCTAGGGGAATGCCGTATAACTGCTTTAGCCACCCTTGATTGATCCCCATGGTCAGGTCGTCCGTTAGGCCGCCGATGGGGTTTGTCGGTGGCCTTTCCTTAGCCCCCAGGATATGCATATGACGCTGGAATCACAACGGTTGAAGCAACTCTACGACGGTGAAACCAACTGGTACAAGTGGGGGCCATACCTCAGCGAGCGCCAGTGGGGCACCGTGCGCGAAGACTACAGTGCCGACGGCAACGCCTGGAATTACTTTCCCCACGACCACGCCCGTTCCCGTGCCTACCGCTGGGGAGAAGATGGCTTGGGCGGCATTAGCGATGATCATGGCCTGCTGTGCTTTGCCCTAGCCCTATGGAACGGCAAGGATCCCATCCTGAAGGAGCGCCTGTTTGGCCTCACCAACGGCGAGGGCAACCACGGCGAGGACGTAAAGGAGTACTACTTCTATCTGGACAGTACCCCCACCCACTCCTACATGAAGTATTTGTACAAGTATCCCCAGGCGGAATATCCCTACGAAGACCTGGTGAAAACCAACGCCAGCCGCGACCGCTACCAGCCGGAGTATGAGCTGCTAGACACGGGCATTTTTGACGAAAACCGCTACTTCGATGTGTTTGTGGAGTATGCCAAGGCCGATAGCGAAGATGTGCTGATTCAAATTACCGTGGCCAACCGTGGCCCAGAGGCGGCTCCGCTCCATGTGTTGCCTACCCTGTGGTTCCGCAATACCTGGTCTTGGGAGGACACCGGGGAAAAGCCCCTGATGACCCAGCAATCGGGCCATCATTGCAGCGTGGTACAGGCCCATGTCAACAATCCGGTGCTGACCCCCTTCATCCACGACTACTATTTCTATTGCCAAGCCGGGGTGCCACTGCTGTTTACCGATAACGAAACCAACACCGAGCGCATTTTGGGCCAGCCCAACGAAAACCCCTACGTCAAAGACGGGATCAGCAATTACGTGATCCACGGCCAAGCCGAGGCGGTCAACCCCGGCCAAACGGGCACTAAGGTGGCTCCCCACTACCAAATCACCGTGGGGGCCGGAGAAACCACCGTGATTAAACTGCGGCTGACCAAGGCTACCCCCGCTGAGGTGGGCGATCCCTTTGGCGACTATTTTGACCAGAGCTTTGCCGCCCGCCTCCAAGAAGCCGACGAGTTCTATGCCACGGTGATGCCGCCCTCGGTGCGGGAGGATGCTGACCGGGCCAACGTCATGCGCCAAGCCCTGTCGGGGATGATGTGGACAAAACAGTACTTCTACTACGATCTCGACCCCTGGCTGCGGGAGCGCAACGTCAACCCCTGGAGTTCCACGGCGGACAAAAAGCGGGTACGGAACAGCGATTGGTTCCACATGAAAAACGACGACATCGTGTCCATGCCCGACAAGTGGGAATATCCCTGGTACGCCGCCTGGGATTTGGCCTTCCACGTCATCCCCATCAGTCTGATCGATCCCGGTTTTGCCAAGGATCAACTGATGCTGATGCTGCGGGAAGACTACCTCCACCCCAACGGCCAAATCCCCGCCTACGAGTGGAACTTTGGCGACGTGAATCCGCCCGTCCACGCCTGGGCCACCTGGGAAATCTACACCCGCGACCGCCAGGTGAACGATGGCAAGGGCGATGTGGAATTTCTCAAGTACGCCTTTTCCAAACTACTGATCAACTTCACCTGGTGGGTAAACCGCAAGGATGAAGGCGGCAACAACCTGTTCCAGGGCGGCTTTTTGGGCCTAGACAACATCGGCGTGTTTGACCGCAGTTCTCCCCTGCCCACCGGGGGCTACCTAGAACAGGCCGACGGCACCGCCTGGATGGTGTTCTTCAGCCAGCAGATGTTCCAAATTGCCCTAGAACTGGCCCTGCACGACCCACTGTACGAAGACTTTGCCCTCAAATTCTTCCAGCACACCATGTGGATTGGCGGGGCCATGGATCGCATCGGCGAACACCAGGACGAACTGTGGGACGAAGAGGACGGCTTCTTCTACGATGTGCTGCGCCTGCCCGATGGCACCTCCATGCGGCTAAAGGTGCGATCCTTGGTGGGGCTGCTGTCGGTGATGGCGGTGGCGGTGTTCCATCGCGAGGTGCTTCAGAAATTGCCTAGGCTGGCCAAGGAAATTACTGAATTCCTTGGCAAACACCCCGAACTCACCCACAACATCCACCTCACCACCCAACTGGGCGTGCGGGATCGCTATATGCTGGCGGTGCTGAACGAGGACAAGCTGAAGCGGGTGCTGTCGCGGATGCTGGATGAAAGCGAATTCCTCAGCCCCCACGGCATTCGTTCCCTCTCCCGCCACCACCTCGACCATCCCTACATCTTCCACCACGGCGGTCAAGAGTATAAGGTGGGCTACGTCCCCGGCGATTCCACCTCTGGGATGTTTGGCGGCAACTCCAACTGGCGCGGCCCGGTGTGGATGCCCATGAACCTGCTGCTGGTGCGGGCGCTGCTGCAACTGTTCAGCTACTACGGCGAAGACTTCACCCTGGAATATCCCACCGGGTCGGGGGAACAGAAAGATCTGTTCGATATCGCCCAATGTGTGGCCGAGCGGCTGGCGGGGATTTTCCTCAAGGACGAAAACGGTCGCCGTCCGGTCTACGGTCAGTCGGAAAAATTCCAAACCGACCCCCACTGGCAAGACCTAATTCTGTTCTACGAATACTTCAATGGCGACGATGGATCCGGCATTGGGGCCAGCCACCAAACCGGATGGACGGGCTGCGTGGCGCGGCTCATCCAAGCCCTCGGCTACTTCACCAAGGAGATGATTCTGGAATACAGTATCCCCAGCATAATCCGCCGGGATTAACCCAACGGCGGTACGTTCCACCCACACCCCATCCCCCTGTAGGGGCGAGGTCTCCTCGCCCTGGGGTTCCTGTATCCCAAAACCAGATTAGGCCAAGCTGCCCCGTTTGCGTTGTTCCCGTTCAATGGCCTCAAACAGCGCTTGAAAGTTGCGTTCCCCAAACCCTTGGGCGATGATAGGCCGCTGGTTGGCCCAACTTTTTTGGCGTTGAATGATCTCAAAAAACAGGGTAGGGATGGGAAAAATCGGTTGGGTGAAGGTTTGCAGGAGCTTGGCCTGGGGAGTGTCGTCGTCCCAATCGGCCAAAATCTGAAGCCGCACCCAATCCGCCTCAATCCCCCCATCGCCCGGTCGTTGGGCCAAGGAATGGTAGTAGCCCTGGGGCACGTCTAAAAAGATCACCTCCAGGGCTTTCAGGCGCTGCACCGTCTGCACAATATCCTCCGTGTGCAGGGCTACATGCTGCACCCCAGGGCCACGGTTCCAATCCAAAAATTCCTGAATTTGCGAGTTGGCGGTGGCGGGTTCGTTAATCGGCAGGGTCGCTCCACCCTGGGGATGGATGAGCACCTGGCTGCGCAACCCCGACCAAGGCGTATGGATAACAAACCGCTGTTGGGGCTGAAACCCAAACTGCTGCGCGTACCAATCCACCGCCGCCGCCATTTGCCCCGCTGGCACATTGATCACCCCATGATCAATGTGGCTAATCGGTAATCGATGGACTGTGGAGCGTTCTGGCGTTTGAGTTTGAGTTTGAGTTTGGGTTTGAGGTACTGAGGCTTGCAGGGCGGGGCTGGGCAACGTTGGGGTTGGTGCCACTGAAGATTCCGGCCTTGAATCCTGAGCCAGCGCCCCCGGTACCCAGGCCATGGGTCGCTCCGACTGCACGAGGGTGTGGCGCAAGTGGCCCCAGCCTCGCACCTGGCACCAGCGCCCATTGGGTTCCTCGGTAATTGGCGTGAGAACTTGTCCCCCGTGGGCTACCAACCGCGCTAGGGCCATTTCCAGATCCGGCACCCAAAAGGCCAGATCGCCCACCCCCATCGGATGCTGACAGAGGTAATCGGCCACCCCGTCCCCCGGCTGTTGGGGAGCACTGATCAGCACCGGAACCGAT
Source organism: Phormidium sp. FACHB-1136 (assembly GCF_014697375.1). Classification (GTDB taxonomy): domain Bacteria; phylum Cyanobacteriota; class Cyanobacteriia; order Phormidesmidales; family Phormidesmidaceae; genus Nodosilinea. Next base: position 39,132 of record NZ_JACJRS010000006.1, on the reverse strand, counting down.
CCCACATACACCAAGGCCGTGTGCTCAGCCACGGAGGGATGCACGGCCTTAGCCTGCCCACCCCAGTGCTGAACGAAGCGATCACACCAACCCGCTACATCATCGACATAGAGGTGCAAGTGGTTAAAATCCATGGCGTTAGGAACATTGGCAACAGACACCAGCCTAGTACGACAGCTTAGGCCATGGGCAAGTCTTCAACCTTAACGGGGCCAGGTTAGAGGCTATGGACATTTTAAGAAGCCAAGTGGAGCGCCGTTTTATCGGTTTCCCACAGGCGAAAACCGCCTAAAAAAGCGTTACTATTTTGCCCCGCCCGACAACCAGGGGGTAGCTGCTTCAGCTCTTTGACTTGGCCACCGCCCAGCACCACATCATCCAGTTGCAGGGCCGCCATAAAGTAGCTCACGCAAATATCTACGTGATTGCGCCATTTTTTCTTGCCCAGGCGAGCCAGCCCCCGCTTGCCCAAATAGGTTTCGTAGGTGCCTTTTTTGTAGGGTAGGTGGGCCAATTCCAGCGGCACCACCACCCCTTCCACCACCAACGCCGACCCCAGCCCCGTCCCCAGGCCCAAAAACAACATCGTGCCGCCTTCATAGCCGCCGAGCGCCTGCATCGCCGCATCATTCAGCAACCGCACAGGCTTGCCAAAGGCCGATTCAAAATCAAACCCCACCCAGCCCGGAGCCAGGTTTTGGGGTTCGCGCACAATTTGCCCCTGGCGCACCACCCCCGGATAGCCCAGGGTGATCACGTCGTAGGCCCAGTCCGCCGCCAGTTCCTTCACCCCCGCCACCATCAACTGGGGCGTCAGACTCGTCCCCGACGGAAATTTGCGGGATTGCTCCTGCCCCGTCGCCAAAATTTTGACGTTGCTACCACCAACATCAATCACCAATACGTTCATTGCGCACCATTGCCAGAGAGAACACAAACCCGACCGATTCCCATCACAGGAGACAACCACGTCTCACCGTGGGGTAGCCATCGCCCACCACGAGCAAACTGGGCATCCAGCCAACCAGCCGCCCACGACACCTTCACCCTAGGGCCGCTAGTGTTTAGTCTACCAAGGGCTACCCACCCTTGATTCATGCGCCCTGACCATGTGCCCTGACCATGCGTTCCGGCAATGCGCCCAGGTGCCGAGATCCAGGCCAGGAGGATGCATTAGACTGCATCTGGCTTGTTTGCCCCTGGTATCAGCAGGCGAGGAAACCTCGCCCCTAGGGTTTGCTGGGCTGGGAATCGGGGTTATCCAATTCGGATTTGGTATTAGACCCCAGCGTAATGCATCAAAGGCTTAGCCCGCAGGGGGTACGCTGCGCCAACCCATCCGCGCCTCCCGAAAGCGAGGCTAGCACCAATGCGAAGCAATGCACCACACCCACAACGGTCTGACGAATATTGTCTGGCTCATAATCTAAGGAGAGGATGCATGACTGTATTCTCTCCTTTCTTTTGGAAGGGATTTTTCTTGTCAGGGATTCCCTCCGCCATGGAACTCACCCTCACCACCCCGGCCCTGCTGTTTCCCGCCATTTCCCTGCTGCTGTTGGCCTATACCAACCGTTTTTTGGTGCTGGCCCAACTGATTCGGCAACTGCACAGTTCCGAGCGAGACTATTTTGAGGCGATGGTGCAAAAGCAAATTACCAACCTGCGCCGCCGCATTGCCCTAATTCGGTTGATGCAGGCGTTGGGGGTATCCAGCTTTATCTTCTGCACCCTGTCGATGTTTTCGCTGTTTGTGGATCAGCTTCGGTTAGCGGAGGTGTTGTTTGGGTCGGCCCTCGTGCTGCTGGTGGCGTCGTTGCTGGTGTCACTCTACGAAATTGCCATCAGCACCAAGGCCATTGAGGCAGAGCTAGCGGACATTGTGGCCAAGGGTCGCTAAACAATACCCTGACCTGGCCGACGCCAAACATCGAGACGAACCCGATAATCGCGGCTAAAGCTGTCCGAAGCCTTTTTTCTTCTTTTGTTTTTTCTGTTTTTTGTTACTGGGGGCACGGAAACCGGGCATAGCCCCACCGCCCATACCGGGCATTCCGGGCATTCCCCCCATACCGGGCATTCCGCCACCCATACCAGGCATTCCGCCACCCATACCCGGCATTCCCCCCATGCCGGGGAAGCCCCCACCGCGCCCCATTTGCTGCATCATGGTGCGCATTTTGGTGAAATCGGTAATCAGCTTGGAGACCTCTTTTTCTTGGTGGCCAGACCCAGCGGCAATGCGGCGGCGGCGACTGGGGGAACCGGAGAGCAGGTTGGGGTTCTTGCGCTCCTCCCGCGTCATGGAGTTGATCATGGCTTCGCAGCGTTTGAGCTGAACTTCGCCCTGTTCCAGCATTTCGCCGGAAATTTGTTTGCCCATGCCGGGAATCAGCTTCATGATGCTGCCCAGGGAACCCATGCTCTTCATAAAGCGCATTTGCTTGAGGAAGTCATCAAAATCAAATTCGGCTTCCAGGATTTTTTTGGTCAGCTTTTCGGCGTCGGCAATGTCCACCGCTTCCTGGGCCTTTTCCACCAGGGTGAGCACGTCGCCCATGCCCAAAATGCGGGAAGCCATGCGGTCGGGGTAGAAGGGTTGCAGGGCTTCAACTTTTTCGCCCACCCCCACAAATTTGATCGGTTGGCCGGAAATTTGCCGCACGGAAAGAGCTGCCCCGCCCCGTGCATCGCCGTCCATTTTGGTGAGAATAGCCCCGGTGATGCCGATTTGGTCGTGGAAGGTGCGGGTGAGGTTGGCGGCCTCTTGCCCGGTCATGGCATCCACCACCAGCAGCACCTCATCGGGCTGGATGGCGGTTTTGATGTCGGCCAATTCCGCCATCATTTTGGGGTCAATCTGCAAGCGGCCCGCCGTGTCCACAATCACGGTGTCCACGCCCTCGGCCCTGGCCCGTTCTAGCCCCTGGCGGGCGATGTCTACTGGATTTGCCTCGGTGCCCAGTTCAAACACGGGCACGTTAATTTGCTTGCCCAGGGTGATCAGCTGATCTACCGCCGCCGGACGGTACACGTCCGTGGCCACCAGCATCGTGCTGCGGTTTTCCTTGCGCAGGTGCAGGGCTAGTTTGGCCGTAGCGGTGGTTTTCCCTGTCCCTTGCAAGCCTGCCATTAGGACAACGGTGGGTTTCTTTTCGGTACTGGCTAGGGGAACGTTGGTGTCGCCCATCAGCCGCACCAGTTCGTCGTGGACAATTTTGATGAACTGCTGATCGGGACTGATCCCTTTGACCACCTCAGCGCCTAAAGCCTGTTCCTTGACCTCAGCGATGAAATCTTTGATCACCTGAAGGTTAACGTCCGCCTCCAGCAACGCCCGCCGCACTTCCCGCAGGGCATCGTTGATGTTGGTTTCGCTAATTTTGTCTTGGCCGCGCAGGCTCTTCCAGGCCGACTCAAGGCGTTCCGACAGGGCTTCAAACATGGCAGGTTAGGGACTTTTTAGAAAATGAACAATCAACGACAGCCGCAGGGCCGATTTTCTATTGTAAACGGTCTACCCCCCTGAATTGGCGCTGGCCGATACATCGGCCCCTGGGCTGGCCCTGCGACTGGATCGGCAACCGCTTTGCTGGCTGATGGTGCAATCGCCCAATTTATCGATTGGGAAACCTTATATCTTTATCGACATTTATCAAGCCCAGATTCTATTACGCCCCATTCCGGGGCACACTAAGAGATACAGGGGTTGTCCCAAGATTTTGAGGGGTCGTTCAACCCAATTGTGCATCTCACTACATTCTGATTGACCTGTCGTTGTTTACGAGCCCGTTTAATCCCGGCTGCGCTTGCGATGCTAAGGCAAAGATCCCCAACTGAATGGGGAACCTAAGCCGACCTAGCTGGGATCTTAGGTACAACGATAGGTTGATGATGTACGGAATTCCATCAGGAAGATCTGTATGAGTGTTTAGGGTGTCGTTCGGGAAAGTGCTATGGCTACGGAATTTTTGCCCGGTCTAGAGACTACAGACCAGGATCTTGGGGAACCGATTTCTCCTAGGATCGATGGCTCGGTGTGGGTGTCCCCGGAGGGAAGTCCGCTGCTAACCACGGAGGGATCGGCCCCAGCCTGGTTTAACCTGCTGCAACACCATAGCCAACTGGTGGTGGCGGTGGTGGAGGTGAGCACTCGCCTCAATGGCGAACCCCAGGCCAACCGGATTGTGTTCGCCAATGATTATTTTGGTCGCCTCACCGGGCTTGGCCCCACCGCCCATCCTGTGCCCATGCAAGACCTGACTTGGTTAACGCCATCGGCATCCCGAATGCTGCGCCATCGGTTTCGACTGCATTTTCTCCATGCGCTCCTCAGCCGTATCTATGGGCCAGAAACCTGGATTACCCCACGCCTGCGCCACGAGCCGCTGATGGTGTCGCTGACCAATTCCGAAACTAAACAAATTCGCCATATTGAACTGCGGCTACGCACCGCCGAGGAGGGGCTTCAGGTACTGGCCATGGCCCCCGATTTGGAAGCCAGCTTGCGCGATTGCTGGCCCGATGATGGCCCGACCCCCGCCCAGGTGACCACCCAGCTTTTAACGAAGGGATCGCCCCTGAATCGGTTGCTGAACAAGCTGTATCCCCAGCGCTACACCATTCAGGGCCAAGTTTTGATTGAGGGTACCGATGTCACTGAGCGGGAAACGTCGAGAACCTTGATTCACCTATTGGTAGGCCGCGAATCGGTGGTGGGGACAGAGCAGTTTTCCCAGGCCAATACCCTGATGAAACAGATCTTTGGAGCCCAGGACAGCTTTTTACTGATCGCCGAAAACGACCGCGCCCAGCTTTGGACGGCCCTGGATCAGGCCGATTGGCAGAACCAAACCTACACCCTAGGGGAATTGCAAGGGTCGTCCTTTCTACGAGCCACAGAGCAGGGTGAGGTATTAACCATCCCCGATTTGAGTTTGGCCTGTTGTACGTCCGGGGAGCGAGCGTTGATAGCAGCGGGGGCCAGATCGCTGCTGCTGATTCCCTTGGTGATGCGCAACCCGGCCCTCGGCCAAGCCAGCAGCCAGATGTTTGGCCTAGTGGGGCTCACCAGCACCAAGCCCTACGCCTTTAACCAGTCCGACTGTAGCCTAGCCACCACGCTAATTCCGGCCCTCACCGCCTCCATGCGCCACAGTGTGCGGGATCGGTTCACCAATATTCACCCCTCAGTGCGGTGGCGGTTTGAGCAGGAGGCTGAGCGGCTGAGCCTGGGGTTGCCCCCAGCCCCGATTGTGTTTGAGGGGGTCTATCCGCTCTACGGCATTTCCGATATTCGCGGATCCTCAGACGAACGGAACCACGCCATCCAGGCCGATTTGCTGGCCCAGTTTCGCCTTGCCCTCAGCGTGGTCGAAGCCGTGCAATCCACCGCCATTCACAATGCCCTGGTGGAACAGTTGTGGCTGGATCTGCAAGACCGCATCGCCAACCTAGAGCAGGGGGTGACGGTGGACGCCGAGGTAACCCTGCTGCGCTATCTGCAAACCGAAGTGGAAGCCCATTTCCCCTACTTTGCCCAGGCTTGCCCCGCCGCCAGTGAGGCGATCCACCGCTACCAAAACGCCATGGATAAGGAGCACGGCTGTATCTACCAGGCCCGCGCCATCTACGACCAAACCATCAGCTACATCAACAACCTGCTGAGGGAAACCTGGAACCAGTGGCAACAGTCGATGCAGGCCATTACCCCCCACTACTGCGACCTAGAAGCCACCGACGGCATCGACCACATGATCTACACCGGGAAGGCCATCGACCCGAAATTCACCGATTTTCAGCTCAAAGCCCTGCGCTACGAACAACTGCGGGCGGTGTGCGACTGTGCCCGCCAGGGGCTATCCCTCAAGCAAAAATACAACACCGATATGGTGATCACCCACCTGGTGCTGGTGCAGGCGGTGACGGTGGATATTGTCCACGACGAAACCACCGAGCGCCTGTTTGACGTACGGGGCACCCGCGACACCCGCTACGAAATCGTCAAAAAACGCATCGACAAAGCCCGTGACGCCGCCACCCAAGCACGCATCACCCAGCCCGGAATGCTCACGGTGGTCTATTCCACCAGCGAAGAATGGGAGGAGTACCAGCAATACCTGCGCTACCTACACCGCGAAGGCTTGGTGGGCGACGCCATTGAGGAGGGGCACGTAGAACCCCTCCAGGGCGTCAGCGGCCTCAAGTTTGCCAGGGTGCAAGTACTCCCCACCGAGTCAGGCGAAGTCATGCCCAGGGCCATATCCTAGCCCTCCCCTAAGCCATTACCCCCTAGGCTCCTAGGCTGGGGTAGTCGGTATAGCCTTCGGCTCCGCCACCGTAGAAGGTATCGAAGTTGGGTTCGTTGAGGGGGGCGTTTTCCTCAAATCGCCGAGGCAAATCGGGGTTGGCGATGAACAGCTTGCCGTAGGAGACCAAATCAGCATCGCCACTGGCAATGGCTTGGTGGCCCGTGGCTTGGTCATAGTCCCAGTTCACCATCAGCGTTCCGTTGTAGAGGGGCCGAAACTCGCGGGTGGGGATGGGGGTGCCACCGTAGCGCAGATCGGCTTCGCTGGGTTCGAGCAGGTGCAGGTAAGCCAGGTTGAAGGCATTCAGTGCTTGGATCGCATAACCAAAGGTAGTTTTGGGGTCAGAATCGGCCATGTCGTTGAAGGTGCTGCTGGGGGAAAGCCGCACACCTACCCGGTCGCTACCCCACACCTCCACCGCCGCCTGGGTGACCTCCAGCAGTAACCGGGCTCGATTTTCAAGGGAACCGCCATAGGCATCGGTGCGATGGTTGGTGCCATCCCGCAAAAATTGATCCAGCAGGTAGCCGTTTGCGCCGTGGACTTCCACGCCATCGAACCCCGCTTCTAGCGCATTTTTTGCCCCTTGGCGATACTGATCAATGATGCCGGGAATTTCGTCTAGTTCCAAAGCGCGAGGGGTGACAAAGGGCTGCATCCCGTCGTAGGTCATGGCGTCGCCCTTGGGCTGGATGGCGCTAGGGGCCACGGGCAGGGCACCCTCCGGCTGGAAAGAGGGGTGGGAAATGCGGCCCACATGCCAGAGTTGTAGAAAGATGTGTCCGCCCTGGTCATGCACCGCCTGGGTGACGGCTTTCCAGCCTGCCACCTGTTCGGCACTGTGAATGCCTGGGGTGGCTGGGTAGCCCTGACCCTGGGGACAAACCTGGCTGGCCTCCGAGATAATCAGCCCCGCCGAAGCCCGCTGTTGGTAGTACAGCGCATTCAATGGCTGAGGCACATTTCCAGCCCCGGCTCGGTTTCGGGTGAGGGGAGCCATCACAATCCGGTTCGGGAGTTCATAGCGCCCAAGCTGGATCGGGGTGAACAAATTCTTTGCTGTCGTCATAAAACCATTCCGTAGTCACCGTGACTACTCTACAGGGTTGACGGCCAAAAGCCTCTTCACCGGGCGCGGCGACCACACCCCTACCGCCTGGAATCCTGTAGGGGTCAGGTCTCCTGCCCCTCCTTGCCATGGAAGATTGAGGGAGATCTGCCTAACCGAGGGGCGTCACATCCTGGTTACCCAAGGTCAGCCGTAGGGCCGAAAGGGCCACAATCGCCAGAAACAAAACCAACCCAATGGCGCAGGCGTAGCTGATTTCCAGCTTTTCAAAGGCTTGCTCATAGATGTAATAGACCACCGTTTTAGAGCTATTGCGGGGGCCACCCTGGGTCATGATGTAGACCTCCTCGAAGACCTTAGTGGCGGCAATGGCAGAAATAATCGCCACCAGCCACAGGTAGGGGCGCATTAGGGGCAGGGTGATATCCCAATGGCGTCGCCAGCCGTCGGAACCATCAATCGCCGCCGCCTCATAGAGATCCTGGGGAATGCTTTGCAGCCCCGCCAGGTAGATCACCATGTAGTAGCCCATACCCTTCCAAATCGTCACCAGCATCACGCTCCAGAGGGCCAAACTGGGGCTGGTGAGCCAGGGAATGCCCTGGGGAAACAATCCGGTCGCCTGCAACAGTTGGTTAAACAGGCCATTTTCCGCATAGAGCCAGCGCCATGCAATACCCGCCACCACCATCGACACCACCACCGGAGAATAGTAGGCCACCCGCAGCCAGTGGATGCCCCGCAGTTGACGATTCACCAAAATGGCCAACCCCAGGGGCGCAAAGGTAAGCACCGGGACGACTCCCATCAGGTAGACCAGGCTATTGCGTACCGTTTGCCAAAACACCTCGTCGGCCATCAGGCGCTTTAGATTCGCCAAACCTACCCATGTGGGCGGTGCCGTGAGATCTAGGCCAAAGCTAGTGAAACTGAGGTAAAACGCCCGCAGGGCAGGCCAAAAGACGGAAATCGTTAGCGCCACTAAGGCGGGCAGCAAAAACAGGTAGGGCACCGCCGCCTGGGGAACTTGGGCGGGTAGACGTTCCAGACGGTAAAGGTTGCGGCGGGGGGCGGTAGTCATAGGACGGGTGAATCCCAGGGAAAATCCCTTTGATTTTACGGGATAGCGGCAGGGGACACCGAAATCCAGCGTAACAAACGGTTCATAAAAAGGCAACTAAAGGCAAGGAAGAAAGGGCTTCTAAGCGTTGCCGTCTTAAATGAGACATGCTAGGATAATCAGCAATTTCAATGGCTTAATCTAGCCCATTGGCTAGAGCGGAGGAACCAACCTTTGGGGCGAATCTTAGGGCAAGTCCATTTGCCAGAGAAGGGGATCTCTCACCCCTAGCCCGTCAGCTAACTCCGTCAGCCCTGAGGGAACATTTGGAAGCTTTTTAAAACGCTATCCGTAGTTCTCTTTCTGTGATGCTCCCCTGAGGATTTGATTCTTTCAGGGGACAATTTTTACGACCCTCACACCAGGAGACAATCGATGGAAACCTTGTCTGGAGTCACCGCTTCGGTGATTTTCTTCGGCGTGCTGGCCCTAATTGCCACGGAGAGACTGCATCTCACCATTGCGGCTTTTTTGGGTGCAATGCTGCTCATTTTTCTCCACGTGCTTACCCTGGATCAGGCTATTCACTACATTAGCCGTAGCCATGCCACCCTGGCCCTATTTTTCGGGGTAATGGTGATGGTGAGAGCCTTTGAACCGACCAAAATCTTCGACTATCTGGCCACTCAAATTGTAGTAATAGCCAAGGGAGAAGGGAAGCGGTTGCTGTTGGGAATTGTCGCCATTACAGCACCCATTTGTGCTGTATTACCTAATGCCACAACCGTCATGCTCTTAGCACCCTTGCTGCCAGCCATGGCCGATGAGATTAACGTCAACGTGGTGCCCTTGCTCATTCTCATGGTGTTTGTGGCCAACAGTGCCGGACTGCTTACCCTAGTGGGCGATCCGGCCACCTTTATTGTGGGTGATGCCATCAACATGAGCTTTGCGGACTATTTGGTAAAGCTTAGTTTAGGGGGCGTGATTGCCATTGGAGTAATCGTGGCCATGCTGCCAATTCTGTTTCCTAGCATTTGGAACAAGCGTCTAGATAACCTCAGCCAACTGCCCCACCCGGTCGTCAATCATCCCCGCATGTTGGCCCTAGGCAGCGTGATTGTTGCCCTTGTGCTCGTGATGTTTGTGATTGGAGATCGTCTGCCCGTACCCATTTCTCCCCCCGCCATTGCCCTCCTCGGCGCGGCGCTCTGTCTCCTGCTGACCCACCACAGCGGCATTGATACGGTTCAAAATATTCTGCGCGATATCGACTGGAGTACCCTGATCTTTTTTATGAGCATTTTTGTGCTCATTGGTGGACTGCAAGAAGCGGGGGTGATTAGTGCAGCATCGGGCTTGTTGGGCGTGGTGATTGGGAAAAATCTTGCCCTCGGTTCCCTAGTGCTGTTGTTTGTCACCGGGATTTTATCGAGCCTGATTCCCAACATTCCCCTGGTGGTGGCCATGGTGCCCCTGCTGAAGGAATACCTCGTCAACGTCAACCTAGCGGGGCCAGAAATTCTCGCCACCGATTTTGCAGGGCAGGTTCCCGTAGAAATTTTGCCGCTGTTTGTGGCCATGATGTTTGGGGCCACCCTAGGGGGAAATGGTACCCTCGTCGGAGCATCATCCAATATCGTCGCCGCTGGCATTGCCGAACAGCATGGGAAAGCCATTACCTTCCACGAATTTCTACGCTACGGTCTACCCGTCATGGCCGCACAATTGGTAGTGATTAGTCTTTTTGTGATCCTCCGGTTTCTGTGAAGCTGGGCATATGCGGGCCACAACCCCATGGATCTGTGCAAGGGAACCTAGTTGCTAGGGGAGAAACGTGGAAAACGGTAGTTACTGGGGAGTGACCCAGGGCAGAAAACGACAAGCTTAAGGTTTTCTTTCGCCGTCGCCTCTTCTTTTAGGCTGTGGCGACTTTCTATAATTAGCCTCAATGCTAGTGATTAGCATTTGTCATCGCCTAACCGCCCTTCATCCGCCGATTCCATGACCCTTTCCTCCAACATTTCCCAAACCCTCGTCGCCAACCTTGACCAAGACGGCACTCGCAAAACCCTGCGTCACCAGATTGTCGTCATTGGCGGCGGGGCAGCGGGGATTACCGTGACGGCCCAACTGCTGAATCGCAACCCTGGCCTGGATATTGCCATCATCGAACCCTCGGCGCAGCACCACTACCAACCGGGCTGGACGCTGGTGGGCGGGGGCGTGTTTCGCCTGGAGGACACCACCCGCGATGAAAAATCCCTCATTCCCAAGGGCAGCACTTGGATTCAGGATGCGGTGGTGACGCTCGACCCCGATAACAACACGGTGCTAACCCAAGATGGGGTGCAAATTCAGTACGATTATCTGGTGGTGTGCCCCGGCATTCAGATCGACTGGCACAAAGTTAAGGGACTGCCGGAAGCCCTGGGCAAAAACGGCGTCACCAGCAACTATCGCCGCGATCTCACTCTCTATACGCGCCAGTTGATTAAACAGGATTTCACAGGCGGAACGGCCATTTTTACCTATCCCAACACGCCGATTAAATGCGGTGGTGCGCCCCAAAAAATCATGTATATGGCCGACGATTCTTTCAAGGAACGCAGCGGCGTTGGCATCAATAGTCGGGTGCTGTTTTGCACCGCTGGGGCGTCCATGTTTGCGGTCAAAGCCTACTCGGATTCCTTGGATCAAGTGGTGGCACGGCGTGGCATTGAACCCCGCTTTCACCACAACCTGGTGGAAATTCGGGGTGAGGCGAAGGAAGCGGTGTTTGATGTCACTGAAAACAGCGAGACCCGCCAGGTCGTCATCCCCTATGACATGATCCACGTTGTACCGCCCATGAGCGCCCCAGACTTCATCAAACATAGCCCCCTGGCGGTGCCCAACAATCCGGGCGGCTGGGTGGATGTGAACAAAGACACCCTACGCCACAACCGCTATCCCAACGTTTTTTCCATCGGCGATGCCTCCTCGCTGCCCACCTCCAAAACCGCCGCCGCTGTTCGGGGAGAAGCACCGACCCTCGTGGCCAACCTACTCGCCGCCCTTCAGAATCAAGCCCCCCAAAGCACCTACAACGGCTACACCTGCTGCCCCCTGATCACGGGCTATAACAGCACCATCATGGCCGAGTTCGACTACAGTAACCGCCCCCTATCCAGCTTTTTGATGGATCCCACCAAGGAGCGCTGGAGCATGTGGCTGGTGAAAAAGTATATGCTGCCTCGCCTCTACTGGGAGCGGATGTTAAAAGGCAAACCCTTTGAAGGCGAACTGCTGAAGCCTTTACAGGGTGTGATCGGCTATCGGGCTAAGCCATGACAATAACACCCTCACCCCTGCCCCACTCCGTCAGGGATCTACTGTGTACACAGAAGTCTTTGACGGAGACGATACAGGGAATCGATCCAGCAATGCTCAGTATGGCTAGGCTGGCGAATAAAATACCGCTCAGGCTGAGCCTGTCGAAGCCTTTTAACCCTTCGACAGGCTCAGGGCGAACGGCCAATTTGCCAAAATGAGAATTGCTGAAATCGATCCCCCCTGGCCCCCCTTAAAAAGGGTGGAACCGGAGGCAAAGTCCCCCTTTGTAAGGGGAATTTAGGGGGATCTCCGAGGACTTGTAGCCTGAAAATAAGATGTGTATACAGAGTAGCCTTCAGGGAGAGAAGTCCTGAAAATTAAGTTTTCTACCAGACCTCCTCTCTTCCCCTGGGCCTGGGGAATCCTGTAGGTAGCCCTTTGCAACAGGCCAGCGGCGATGCTTTTGTCTACATCCCATCAGTTATTTATGGTTAGCGGCAAGGGAGGGGTGGGCAAAACCACGCTCTCCTGCGGTTTTGCGCGGCAGTTGGGGCAGCGGCGGCCCCAGGAGGCGATTTTGCTGCTGTCTACCGACCCGGCCCATTCCCTGGGGGATGTGCTGCAAGTGCCCGTGGACAACACCCCCACCGCCCTGGAGGATGTGCCCAATGTGCGGGTGCGGGCGCTGGATGCGGAATTGCTGCTGGCGGATTTTCGGACGCAGTATGGCGGCATTTTGGAACTGCTAGTGGAGCGGGGCAGCTTTGTGGCGGGGGAAGACCTCGGCCCCTTTTGGGAAATGGGCTGGCCGGGACTGGATGAACTGATGGCGCTGCTGGAAATTCAGCGGATCTTGCGCGACCACGAGGCCGACCGGGTGGTGGTAGATATGGCCCCCAGCGGCCACACCCTAACACTCTTTGCCCTGATGGATTTTTTAGATACGCTGCTGGCTTCCCTGGATCAATTCCAGGAAAAGCACCGCTACATGACCCAAACCCTCTCCGGCCAATACCAACCCGACGAGGCCGATGGCTTCATTGAGGACATGCGCCAAGACTTGAAGGCGGGCCGCAGCCTAATTCAAAACCCGGAACGCACCGCCTGCTGGGTGGTGGGCATCCCGGAACCGATGAGCTTTTTGGAAAGCCAGCGGTTTATCGAATCCCTAGATCGGTTGCAGATTCCCCTAGGGGGGCTGGCCATCAATCGAGTCATCCTCCAAGGTGGGCAGGTAAACCCCGTGCAAGCGGAGGTGTTGGATCAGTTTCGACCCTTGGCGGCGGGGCATCCGGTGTTGTGGGTACCGCTGCAATCGGGGGAACCCGTGGGTGGCGCGGCCTTGGATGCCATCTTTTCCCGTACCAGCCCCATCGCTGAGTTACCGGGCATCGCCCAGGCCAGCGGCGGCATTCCTTGGCCTGCCCCCATTCCCCCCGGCTTTGAGGACTTTTTGGCCGCAGGGCGACGGCTAATTGTGGTGGGCGGCAAGGGCGGCGTCGGCAAAACCACCGTGGCAGCTGCCATCGGCTGGGCCATGGCAGAACGTCATGGCGATCAGCACCTGCGCATGATTTCCATCGACCCCGCCCACTCCCTTGGCGATGCCTTTGGTCAACCCCTCGGCCACGAACCCGCCGCCCTCCGACCCAACCTCCAGGGGCAGGAAGTGAGCGCCGCCGTGATGCTCGACCAGTTCCGGGAAGATTACCTCTGGGAACTGGCAGATATCCTCGGCGGCGACGATGGCAAGATGGCCGGAATGCAGCTCGTCTACGGCCCGGAGGCTTGGCGGCAAATTGTCTCCCAAGCCCTCCCCGGCATTGACGAAATGCTGTCGCTGATTACGGTGATGGACTTGCTAGAACGCAACGAACAGCAGTTGATCGTCCTGGATACGGCCCCCACGGGCCACCTGCTGCGCTTTCTAGAAATGCCCACCGCCATGGGCGACTGGCTAGGCTGGATTTTCAAACTGTGGATTAAATACAAAGACGTGGTAGGCCGCGTGGAATTTATGGGTCGTCTGCGTACCCTGCGCCAGCGGGTTGTGGCTGCCCAAGCCAAACTCAAGGATCCCGCCCACACCGAGTTTGTCGGCGTGGTGCAAAACCAGTCCGCCATCCTCGCCGAGGCCCAACGCCTCAACCAAACCCTCTCTGATATGGGCATCGCCCAGCGCTACATCGTCCACAACCGCTACGAAAACGGTCAGGATTTGCCCCCCGATAGCTTCCCCCAACAAACCATCGTGCGTCTGCCCGCCCTGCCGCCCCTCAATAGCCCCTTTGAACAGGTGAAAGCCGCCGCCCACCTGTTGTTCCCAGGGGAGTAAGCATTCCAGAGGGATAACGAGGCCAATGTAGTCTACAGGAAGAAGCCATCCCGCTCGATTTCCTCAATCACTTGAAGGCCACGGGTATCGCCAATTTTGAGGATGGCGGTGCGGGCATCTTCGCGCACACCGAGGTCTTTGTCCTCGGCGAAGGTTTCGATTAAGGCGTCTACTGCCGTGTGATAGACCACGTTGGAGGGCAGTTCGCGGCAAAGCTGGCCGATGGCCCAGGCGCAGTTACTTCGCACGGCGGGCACCGCATCCCGGCGCATGGCCTCGATCAGGGGCGGAATGGCGGCAATCACCGATTCGTAGCTGACCTGGGCCATCTGGGCGAGGGCACTGGCTGCCCACAGGCGCACCGCCGAAATGTCGGTCTTGAGCGCGTTAATCAGCGGTTCCAGGGTACGGGCATCGTGGACATTCCCCAAGGCCCACACCAACCCCTTGCGCACATAGCCGTTCCAGTCTTGGCCAAGCTGGGCAATCAAGGGTTCTACAGCTTCGGCGGCGGGGTTGCGGCCCAGGGCATAGGCGGCACTCACCCGCACCAGGGGGCAGCGATCCGCCAGCAGGGCAATCAATTCCGCAACGGCCCTCGGTTCCTCCAGTTCGCAGAAGGCACGGGCAGCCAACATCCGCTGCTGAGGATCGGTGGCCTTCAGCAGGGGCAGCATCACCTCTGGGTCATACTGGGGAGTGTCGGAGTCCTCCACTGGCCCCAGGGCATCCAGGGGGTCGGCAAACTCCGAATCTGGGTTTAGAGTAGTGAGATCGTCATCATACATAGGGCTTACTTTATCGGTTTCCGTTCCCCTTTGATCCGTTACAGGCGGTTGTTGCAAACTTTCGTTAAGCAAGCGGGGCGGGTCATTGGGAGGTCATCCTGATCCGGCCTCGGAATGGCTGAATACACCCTCAGGCCCGCATCCTTGCAGAATCTCTAGCAATCCTCTCTAGCCACTCTTCTCTAGCAACATCTATGGCCAGTTTGCTGCAATCATCGGTGGGGCTTTTGCGGTCTCGGCTATCACGCCAAATTGTGGCTTGGGTCTTCCTCAGTTTGGTGGTCATCGAGGCGGTGATTTTTGTTCCCTCCCTCTTTCGACGACGGCAGGAGCAATTCAAAGCCCTAGAACAGGTCTCCCAGGAGGTGCTGTTTGCGGTGAAGGCGGGCATGATGGCCGACCAATCGCCCTTGGATGTACTAGAAGCCTTGCAGAGTAACCTGCGGCCCGATTCGGTGGTGCGGGGGGCTGCCCTCTACCGACCCGATGGCACCCTAGTCCGGGCCTTTGGCGATCCGCCCCACCTCGATCTGACCAACCTCGCCTCCACGGAGGTTCGCCGCCAAGTTCACCGCAACCCTGCCCGCTACGATGTGGTGTGGCCTAGCCAAAGCTTCAAAGATCAGTACCTCTTGGCCGTCCGCCACGATGCCAGCGGGGTAGGGCGCGAACTGCTGCGCTATGCCCTCTCCATTGCGGGGCTGGTGGTGATTATTGCCGCCTTTGTCACCCTGGCCACCATCCTTGTTTTAGAACGGCTGCTGATTAACCCGCTGCTGTATCTGCGCGATGACCTGCTGGCGGCGGGAGAAGCCGTCAGCCGCGATCAGCCCCCGACCTTTTACAGCCTGTCGATGGCACGCAAGGACGAACTGGGGGAAGTCACCCACGCCTTTGGCCAAATGTTTGACCGGGTGCGCCACGAAATTGCAGAACGCAAACAGGCCGAAGCCGCCCTGATGGAAGCCCAGGAAAAATCAGAACGGCTGCTGCGGAATATTCTCCCGGTTAGCATTGCCGACCAGCTTAAGCAGGAAACCGGAAAAGCCATCGCCTCCCGGTTTGAGGAAGCCACCATTCTCTTTGCCGACCTGGTAGACTTCACCGGACTGGCGGCGCAGTTTCCCCCCACGGAATTGGTCTGCCTACTCAACGACATCTTCTCCGCCTTCGACACCATTGCCGACCAGTGGGAACTCGAAAAAATTAAAACCATCGGCGACGCTTACATGGTGGTGGGTGGCCTGCCCATGCCCCAGCCCGACCACGCCCGCCGCGTCATGGCCATGGCCCTGGAAATGCAGCAGGTGATCAAAACCTTTCAGCGCCAAGATGGCCAACCCTTTTGCCTACGCATTGGCATTAACACTGGCCCCGTGGTGGCGGGGGTGATTGGCATCAAAAAGTTCAGCTACGACCTCTGGGGCGATGCGGTAAACGTCGCCAGCCGCCTAGAATCCCAGGGCGTGGTAGACCGCATTCAGGTCAGCGAAGCCACCTACCAACACCTCAAGGATCACTATGCCTTCGAGTCCAGAGGTACACTACACATCAAAGGTCGTGGCCCCATGACCACCTACCTCTACAGCGGCCCCAAGAACCGATAACCAACAACCAACAACCATGCCCCCCCTATCCCACCTCGCCGCTGCCCTGGCTGGCGAATTTGACAACAAGGCCCAATCCCTCGCGGAACCGATTTGGTATCTGCATTTGCGCGTGTGGAATCGGCCCCTGCGGCCCGATGTGTTTGGGGAAGGCTACGGCTTTTTTATTGAGCAAATTAGTGTGGCCTCTGGGGCACCGCCCTACCGTCAGCGGATTTTGCACCTCACCCAGCGGGGGGATGGTTTCTGGGGCCAATACTACGGCTTGGCCGATCCCCTAGCTTGGCGCGGGTGCAGTAGTGAACCCGAACGCCTGACAAATCTCACCCGTGCTGATTTGGTGGAGTTACCCACCTGCGGCCTAAGCATTGCTTGGGATGGCTATCAATACGTTGCCCGTATGCCTGCGGATAGCCTCTGTGCGATTTCCTACCAAGGCCAAACTAGCTACATTGCCCTGGGGTTTGACCTTGCCGTAGCGGGCGACACCGTGGGTTTGAAAGTCTATGACCACGGGGTAGACCCCAGCACCGGAAAAACCACCTGGGGGCCTGCCATGGGGCCGTTTTGTCTGCAACGGCAAGCGGGGTATGACCTGCCCTAGGCCCTTGGTTACGGCCATTCACTAGAAGATGGGAATGCCAAAGACTTGGCCTTTCACCAGCTCTTTGGCTGGAAGGTGGCGTTGTTGGCGAGTTCCATGGAATCACCGCACTGACGCATCACAAAGAGACCTTTCCGGTAGGCATAGCGATCCACCTCTTGCACAAACTCGATGGCAGCGACGGCCCCCAAAATGCGATAGTTCGCCCGTTCTGGAAAGGCGAGTTTGAACCGTTCCAGCTTGGTGCAAAAGGTATCTACGTCTTCCTGGGTGAGGCGCGACTTGACTTCAATGGCCACCGCCACATCACCATTCACCGCCAAAATATCAATTTCCATGGGCGCTTCTGGGCGGGTGGACTTGGCCCGACGATAGGTTTGCTGAATATCAATGCCCCGCTCTTGGAATAACCGCTGCACCGCTGGGGCCACCAGGTTTTCCACAAACAGCCCCCAGCGATCCCCCAACCGAGACACTTCCCGGCTGGTGTTGGCCACAATGCGCCGCAGTTCTTCCATGCTGCGATCCGCCTCAGCGGCCCGCTGATCGGCCTCAGCGGCCCGCCGATCAGCTTCGGCCTGGGAGACTTTGAATAACTCGTAAATATCTTGAATGGTGACGGGATCGGCCATGGCGAATACCTCAGCGGTTAGTCAAAACATTCCCATTATTCCTAAGCGTACTCCCCACCGTCTTCTTCAACTACATTGCCGCCAATGGTGACCGCCAAGACCATGGGCGGCTCCTGGGCGACAACGTCTTTGGCTTTGAGGACATCTTTGGCGGCGGCGACCGCGACTTTAACGACGTGATTGTCAAGGTCTCGGTGGGTTAACCCTCATAAATGGGGAGGCGGACAAGGAAGGTGGTGCCCCGGTCGGGCTGGCTGCTGACCACGATGGTACCGCCACAGAGCATCAGCAGTTGTTGGACGATGGACAGCCCCAGTCCGGCCCCATCGGTGGCGTTGCCCGCCAGGTTGCGCCCCCGATGGAAGTAGTCGAACACCTTCGGTAGATCGTTGGCGGCAATGCCAATCCCGGTGTCGCGAATCTCAATTTCCACCACATCATCGCCAGGGCGAGCCGTGACCCAGACTTCGCCGCCGCTGGGGGTGTATTTGATGCTGTTGTTGAGCAGGTGAATCATAATCTGCCGCAGCCACATATCGGGACAGGTCACCTTGGGCAGACTGCTAGGAATGGTATAGGCCAGCATCACGCCCTTTTCCTCTGCGAGGGGTTGGTAGGTGCTCACCACGGGGGGCACGGTTTCATCGAGGTGGACGGGGACGAGTTGGGTTTGGCTGGCGCTGGTTTCGATTTGCAGGAGGTTGAGCACACCGCTAATCAGGGCACTCTGGCGGTCGCACTCGTGGCTGATCATCTCCATGTAGCGCTGCCGCTGGGGGGGCTTCAGGTGGGGCGAATCGAGCAGGGTGAGGGCGGTTTTGATGGTGGTGAGGGGGGTGCGTAGCTCTTGGCCCACGGTGTTGAGAAATTCATCCTTCAGCCGCAGAGTATCGATCAGCACCTCGTTTTGGGAGGACAAGGTAGCCATATCCAACGCCTGCTGACGATAGGTGACCATAGATTGCCGCAGATGTTCTTGCAGACGCAGTTGCCACAGAAGCCACCGATCCACCATGGCCAAAAAGGCGGTACTTGATGCCTCCACCGGAGGACAATAGCGTTCCCAGTGCTGCACCACATCCATCAGCATCGGGTGAGGATTGGCTTGGGCACACTGGGCGACCATGGATCGCACCAACCCTTGCAGTTCCGCTACCAGGGTTGGGTGAATGGAGGTACACACCGACAGATAGATAGATCGTTGGGCCGAGGATGCCTCGTGGGCCAATACCTGGGGATGCCGTTCCACCGGACCCGCCTCTTCTTCGTGGTTGCCAGCGCCGTCTTCCCCTGGGGGCTTCGTGGGCAACCGCTGGAGCCGATGGGCCATGATCAGGGTGGCAAAGGCTTCGGCCTGAACCAGGACGAAGTAGTCTCCTCGCCAGCAGGGGCCGTCGGGTAGTTCCACTGTAAGGGTACCAGGGGCGTCTGGGGGAGTATCCCGATCCACCGTCATCCGATCCGCTGGTACCCGATCCTCGACGCCCGGTCGCACAAACTGAAAAATATGGTGATTCTGATCCAGGGTTTGGCCGTAGCGTTGCAGATCCTCTTGCCACACCGATCCCGTGGGCAACTTTACAAAGACATTCGCCTGCACTTGATAGGTTTCTAAAAACTCCGCCACAGACCGCAGGATCGTCTTCAGACCCTTGGCTTTAATTTGGATGCAATCTGGCATAGCGGCGCTGCTTTGTAGCAACTCTTGCAAGGAAGCCGGAGGTGGGGAAGACAACTGCATGATGATCCAACAACCGGGGGCGGCGATTGCGTTGGCCAACGCCAACTGAGGGGGAATACCTATTAGAGTAGGCTACTCCTCCCGGATAGGGCCGCAGAATCGCGATTGTATTCACAATTAGTCATGAGAAAGGATCTATGGGGTTAAACCCAGTAGCCTCCCTGGGGAAGCAGGGGGGCATACCAGCGGAGAGAAATGAGGATGGAACGACGCCACCTTGGTGGAGGATTCCCCATCCCGTCGAGGCGGACATGCCCTCGCCACCTGGGGTATGGTTAACCCCTTCGCCATGCCCCTAGCCCGACGGCAAGGCTGGCGAACCATGCCTCAAGCCCTCAGACCTTGGGCGAATCGGTCTCCTCGCCCGCTAACAACGGGAAGAAGCCGCCAGAATGAAGGGTTAACGGTTGGTCAGAACCACCCCCGCCATCACCAACAGCCCACCCACCAGCAGCGCCGGGGTCGGTGTTTCGTTCAGAACTATCGCAGCCAGTAGGATGGCAAAGACGGGTACCAGGTTGATAAACACCCCCGCCTGGGCTGGGCCAATCTGCCGCAGGCCTTCGTAGTACCAGCTAAACCCCACGGCGGATCCCAAAATCCCCAGGTAGAGAATACTGCCCCAGGCGGTTAGGCTGGCGGTGGGAATTACGGTGAGCAAGCCATCCCCTAGGGCTGGCCCCAACAGCAGCAGCGCCCCCACCCCACAGGCGTAGGTGGTGGCTGCAAAGGGGGAAAGTTCCCCCATCACCCGTTTGCCTAGCAGGGTATAGATCATCCAACTCACCACACAGCCGAGGATGAGCCATTCGCCCCGCCCCACCTGCCCCCGCAGTAAGGCCAAGGGGTTACCGCCGCTAATCACCACCCCCGCCCCCAGCAGCGAGAGGCCGATGCCCAGCCCTTGGCGCGGACGGAGGGGATCGTTCAAAAACAACGCGGCCCCTAGGGCAATCGCCACCGGATTTAGGGCAATAATCAACGCCGCCCGTCCCGCTTCCACGGTTTTTAAGCCCGAAAAAAAGAAGACATTGTAGGCCAAGATGCCCGTCAGCCCCAGCCCCATAATCACCCCCCACAGGTGCTTGGGGGGACGGGGTAGCTTCCCTTCTACCCCATAGGTCAGCACCACTAGGGCTAGGGTGGCCACTGCGAATCGGCAGAACGCCGCCGCAAAGGCTCCCATTTCCTGCACCACCAGCCGTCCAGCGATAAACGTGCCGCCCCACAGGGCCATGGTGATGATGAGTTTTAGATAAATCATGAACGCCTTAGTCCGTCATCAACCGTGCTTCCTCCACTCGCCCTCGCTGATCCAGGTTGAGCAGCAGCCATTCGTAGTCAATGCTGATGAAGCTGCGTTCTGGCCCCACCACAAACACAAGGTCATACTCCGTAAAGCCATGTTCCAGGGTTTCCGGCGTCCCCAGCAGGGCAATGACCTCCGCTGTGGTTTTTTGGAGGAGCAACTCCTGGGCCAGCAGGTTATCCACCATGCAGCTTCGCAGGTAAGGAGGTTCTAGGGCGAGGGTCGGATTCTTCCATACCGTCGGGTCAAATTGCCGATGGCCCCGACAGCGCCGCCACTCTTCCCAGCCGTCTTGGGCTATCACCACGGCCAGCAGCCCAAAGGGGGCGACCATTCCCAGGCTAATGACCATTGCCCCACCTATGAACAGGCGCTTCATCCATCGGGCACGGGGGGAAGGCATCATGGGGTGGAATCGAAGGATCCGGCGGGATTAAGAAAGGTGATAACGTCGGGAATGGCCCATCCACCACTGTAGGGATCTGGGGTAGCCCCATTTTATCGTCCTTGGATGCCATGATTACTGCGTCTTTGCCATTGCTCACCACTCGGCCCGAGCGGGGACAGGCGGATCTACCTGCTCTGGTGGCCTTTTACGAAGCTTGCGAACAGGCCGACCCCAACGACCACGCTCCTACCCTAGCGCAGCTTCAGCGTCGGCTCGATCATCCGCCCCCCGGTGGTCGGCAACATCGGCAGTATTGGGAAACAGCGGACGGGCAACGGGTAGGCGTGGTGACCTTGTGGATAGCCGATCCCAGAACCGACATTCCCCCAGATCCAGCCCCAGATCCAGATCCAGCCCCAGATCCAGACCCCAGCCACCAGGGGAATCCATCGCCAAAACCAGCGACCTACGCGCCCGTGGTGATTAGTCACTTGGGCATTATGGTGCATCCCAGCTATCGCCACCAGGGTTTGGAATCGTCTCTGCTGGACTGGGCCGAAACCTATGTGCAAACGACCCGTCCCGATCCCCTAATCCCCGTCCATGTGCGCGTGGTGGTGAACCAAGACCGCAGGGAGGAACAGGCCGTCTACGAGTCCCACGGCTTTCGCCAAACCCGGTGGTTCCAAGATCTCCAGCGCCCCCTCAGCTTACCCCTGGAGGCTCCGCAGATGCCGCCCGGTTTTGGGATGCAGCGGGCCGATTCCTTCCAGGCCGAAGACTGGGTGGCCCTGTTTAACGATACGTTTATCGACCACTGGCATTTTGTGCCCCTCACCCTAGCCCAATATCAGCATCGGCTACAAAGCCCCACCTATCAGCCCGACCTCGCTTGGGTGGCCGTGGCCGACGATGGCACCCTCGTGGGATTCTGCACGGCCCACATTTCCCAGGAAGACAATGCCCGCCACCAACGTCAGGAGGGCTGGATTACCCTTTTAGGCACCCGTCGGGGCTACCGTCGCCAAGGCTTGGGGCGGGCTATGCTGCTCTATGGTTTGCAACAGCTCCAGGCGGCTGGGCTAGATACCGCCCTGATCGGCGTAGATCGGGACAACCCTAACCATGCCAAAACCCTCTACGAATCTGTGGGGTTTGCGATTAAGGATGGGTGGTTGAACTACTCAAAGGTGTTGTGTTGACCTGATCCGAGGGCAGGTGGGGCACCGAGGGCAAGGCCGGGGCGTTAATCGGGCAGCTTGTATTGGCCGACGATTTTTTTGGCAAAGTCGGGAACGTGGGCCGCGAGTTTTTCGGGGTAGTTCCGTTTGACATAGAGATAGTTGCGGGTGAAGTGGGAATCGATGGAGAAGCGAGCGTATTCCAACCCCTTTGGGCCGATGCGCTCGATCACCATCCCCATCAATTTTGCCGCCCACATCGGTAGGGTCACGCCCTGGTCGTAGGCGGGGATGCTTTGCTGCACGGCCTGGTGACGGTCGCCCTGGGACATGACGGGTTGGGTATCGAGCTGATCCATCACCAAATCCAGCATTTCCTGCCCGGTTGGGTTACGCACCACAATCCACTGCCAGCCGAAGGGTGCGCCCATGTAGCCCACGACCAGGTCGGCCAAGCCGTTCACATAGTCGAAACAGCTCATACAGGAGGGGGCGAACACATCCTTAAGCTGGTTGGTTTTAAGGCCAAAGAAGGGCACGGTTTCGGTGGATCCGTCTTCGTGTTTGAAATGCACCCGAAAGTCTTGCATGAACTCGTAATGCACCACGGTATCGGGGGAGCGGCTGGTGGTTTCGAGGAATTTTTGCAGTCCGGCGCGGCTGACGTTGTCCACACAGGGGGTGCCGAGGACGTAGAGCTTTTCCAGGCCGAGTTTATCCTGCACGGCACGGAGGGCTTGGATTTGGCAACCCACCCCAATCACTAGCAGCCGCTTCATCCCGGACTGTTCCACCTGCTCTAGTACGGAGAGGTTGGGCGACAGGGTGGGCTTGTTGACGCGGGCGGCGAGGATTTCCTCTGGGGTGGTGGCGATCACGGGCTGGGGCTGGAAACGGTCTGCCTCGGTGTTTTGCACACAGACCACCCCTTCCACCTTGCCCTGGGTCAGCATTTCAATGGCAATGGAACTGACAATCCCCGTCCACTGCGCCCCTTCGATGGGCTGCTGCTTGCGGGCGGCCATCATGTCTTGGTGAACGCCGAAATAGACCTCGTTGTCCTGTTCCAGATCCCGCTGGCGACCATGGCTTTGGGTCTCTAGGGCCGGAAATTGCTGGTTGAGGAAGGCGCAGGCTTCCTTCACGTAGTGGATGTAGTAGGTGTCGCAAAAGCCGCATTCACTACAGAGTTCCTTGGCCGGACGAATGGCACCGGGGCGTAGGGCTTTGGCTTTACGGTGGGGCGGCTGGGCCGTGGTCATAGCAGGTGACAGCGGGGTAAGGATAGGTCTGTTCTTTACCATACCGCAAGGGTTTCCCCCCCACGGTGCCTTATTCTCTATTGTTGCGAAAGATTAAACTCTAGCCCCAGGCCAGCGCCAGCGCAGCACTTTATCCAGGGTTGCGAACTCCTAGGGAACGAGGATCGGTAGATCACAAACATGATCTTTTGCCCTGAGTCAGCCCTGGAAGAGGGGCTGGGGGTGTAGCTGGCTTCCCGTTAGGGTGGGCGACGGAGACGTTGTGATCTACTGGGAATCGCCATCGCCCTCAATCGCGAGAAAACTGGGCGGATCGAGCCATCTCCTACCGAATTTATTACAGGTTGTTGGCCCGTGTAATTCCCTAGACTGAGATCGGGCATTCTGTAGACTAGACGACACTGCACGACGGCACCACAAGACGCCGCCGCAAGCGGTTAAAGAAAACGATGGCCTCTAGGCGGTCTCCTTGGCAAATGAATCTGTGACATCTTCTGATCCCTCGATGGCAACGGGACAACCAACGCCCCCCGCTTCCCTGACCAATGCCCTTGGTCAGCCCCTTACCATTGACCCTGCACCCCTGGAACTCAAGCCCCACCTTTCCCTCAGCCAGGGGGTGCTGGCCATGGCAGCAGCGGCCAAGACCTATGCCCTAGTGGTACAGGAGGGCCGTGTGCTGATGGGCGTCCTCACCTATGCCAATGTGGCCACCGCAACGGTCTATGCGACCCCCTTTGACCAGTCCTCCCTGGCAGACTGGATGACCCCTCTCTCCAGCCTGGGGCCAAGGCCCGATCTGCACCCGGTGGATGGCCCGCCCAACCCCCTCGCCTGTGCCCCGCCCTATCGTGCCATCGTCAATGGGGCCGGACATTGGGTGGGGATCATCACCCCAGAGGGCATCTGTGGTCTTCTGGAATCCTCAGAATCTTCGGCCTGCACCGTTGAACTGAACGCCTGTCAGATGCAGGCGGTGTCTTTGCAGGAACAGCAGGAACGACTCAGCCTCGCCCTGAAGGGTGCCCAAATGGGGACGCTAGACTGGGACATCCGCGCCGATATGCTCGTCATTTCGGAGGAATTGCAGCAGCTTCTAGCCCTGCCCCCCGGCGAGTATGATGGCCATTACCAGGCGATTTTTAAGCATATTCACCCAGAGGATCAGCGGCGGGTGGATCGCATTCTTCAGGCCGCAACCCAGCACCCACAACGCTGCGACATCGAGTTTCGGATTCTGCTCCCCGATGGCTCGGTGCGGTGGCTGTTGTTTCAGGGTCAGGTTTTCCAGACGCCCAATGCCTCCCCCCGACTGGTGGGGGTCACCCTAGATGTTTCGGCCCAGAAGCAGGCGGAGGCGGCACTGAAGCTCCAGGCCCAGCGAGAGCGCCTCGTGAGCGAAATTGCCCAGCGTATTCGTAACCTGCTGGATTTAGACAGCATCCTAGAGCAAACGGTGATCGCCGTTCACGAGTTTATCGAGGCGGATCGGGTGATCATCCTGCAATGTTCGCCGGACATGAGCGGTAAGGTGATCCAAGAATCCTGCTCCCCCGCCTACCCCGCCATGATGGGTTGGGCCGTGCGCGATCCCTGGAGCGTGGACGAAAAATTTCTGGCCCACTATCGCCAGGGGCGGGGCATGGCGGTGGCCAACGTAGCGGAACAGGGGCTTTCGGAAAACCAGCTCATGTTTCTAGACTACTTCCACATCCAAGCGGAAATCGTGGTGCCCCTCCTGCAAGAGCAAACCCTCTGGGGGCTGTTGATTGCCCACCAGTGCAGCACTCCCCGCCAGTGGACCACCGCCGATGTGCGACTGCTGCAAAGTTTATCGACCCAAGTCGGTATCGCCGTACAACAGGCCAAACTCCACCGCCAGCTTACCCTGGCCAACCAAAGCCTACGTCGCATGGCCTACCTCGATGGCCTTACCCAGGTGGCCAACCGTCGCCGCTTTGAACAGCACCTAGAGAACGAATGGCGACGTATGGCCCGAGAAAAGATGCCACTTTCTATTATTCTGGGCGATATTGACTATTTCAAAGGCTTTAATGACCTCTATGGCCACCAAGCCGGAGATAACTGCCTGCGCCTGGTAGCCCGCACCCTCAACCATGCCGCCAAACGCCCCGGAGACTTGGTCGCCCGCTACGGCGGGGAGGAATTTGTGGTCATTCTGCCCAACACCGACCTCAAGGGAGCCGAAACCGTCGCCGAAGCCATCCGATGTTCCGTTCGAGATCGTCACATTAGCCATCAGGGCTCGGCCATCGACAAGATTGTCACCATGAGCCTGGGGGTCGCCAGTTGCATTCCCACCGCCGACAATTCCATGACCAACCTCCTCAAACAAGCCGACGAAGCCCTCTACGCCGCCAAGGCTGGCGGTCGAGACCAGGTGAGACTGGCTCCAGCCTTGCCTTAGAAAAACACGGTGTGGGGAGTCGAAGTCATTCAAACGTGGCCCATATCCCCATCGTGCCGATACACAAAGTGCCGTGATGGCCTGTGCTAAATTTAGGTACCGTATTTCTACGCAACCGATATGACGAGTCGTCTGAGGCCGTTTATTTTAGTATCAACGATTGCTCTCCTAGCCTCTCCCTTACTCCATTCCATGGTTCGGGCACAAAATCAGGTGGCGGTCTTTGAATGTGCAGGGTGTTCCTTGCGAGGAGCCGATCTCAGTGCGAGCGCATCCCAAGTCCGTAATCTGTCAGGGGCAATGTTGCGCAGGGCGGATTTGCGGGGGGCGAATCTCAGTAATGTGGTTTTCCTGGGGGCCGACCTGAGCCATGCCGATTTGCGAGATACCGTGCTCAACAACACGTTTTTTACCGGGGGCGCTAACCTACAGGCGGCGGACCTTAGAGGGGCGACGATGGACGGGACGTTTTTTACCAATGCCGACCTCAGGAATGCTGATTTGCGAGGGGCACGGCTGAGGAATGGGAGCCTAGAAAATACCAACCTGACTGGCGCACAAATGGATGCGGGTTTTGAAAGGGGGGGATTTCTGTGCAACACCCGAATGCCCGATGGCCGAGTACGCAATGATAACTGCTAGAGAGGCCGTCTAGCGCCCCAGATCGGGCAACGGGTAGCCGACCGCCCCATCGCCCAAGGGATGGCCACTGATCTCCGCTGCCCTAAGCGTATTCCAACGAATAAAGCATCGAAGCTCAGCCCTCAGCCCCCAACCCCTTCTCCCCGAGGGAGAAGGGGAGCCAGATTCAGAACCCCTCTCCCGAAGGGAGAGGGGCAGGGGTGAGGGCGACGGTTTGGCCTCTGGGCTTAGGTTTATCGAATCTATCTGGGTTAAGTCTCAATTTTCCCAGGGCGTGGGTCTACAATGCTTAAAACTTCTGACGGGAGACTAACTTCTCAATGTCGGCCTGGGTTTGGTGCAGCAGGCTGTGGCGGCTATCGCTGGCGCTGTGGAAGGAGGGCACCAAATTACGGGCCTGGAGGGCCATATGCAGTTGCAAATGGGCAACGTACTCGGAAAAGTCTTCGCGGGTTTCGGTCAGCACGGGGAATTTTTCTGACAGGGCCACAGGAACAACCTCGGAGTTACTGAACATTGGACATAGGCAACGATAACGAAGTTAACACAGCCCCTGAATATCCCCTAGATCAAGCAACGAAGCTTAATGGTAAGTCACCGTTCACCCTGCAACCCCTGTCGCCCTTTGATCGATCACCGTGATCCATCACCGTAGCCGCCCCTTGCCCTGTCCACAGATCGGTTCATAGGTCGCCCCTTGCACAGACCGACCTGTAGGATCAGATCATGGACTCATCCGTGTTTTTAGAGACCCTGCAACAACAACGGGCCATTGCCGTTTTGCGTGCCCATCGGGTTGATCTGGGGCTGCGCATGGCCGAGGCCGTTGCCGCGGGCGGGGTGCGGCTGATTGAAATCACCTGGAATAGTGATCAACCGGATACGTTAGTGGATCACCTTCGCCATGCCCTACCCCACTGCTGGATTGGAGTGGGCACGGTGCTCTCGGTGGCCGATGGGCAGGCTGCGATGGCGGCGGGGGCCGAGTTTGGCTTTTCCCCCCATACCGATCCTGATCTATTACGATGGGCGGTGGATCGGCAGTGGCCCCTAGTGCCCGGTGCCCTCACCCCCAGCGAAATCGCGGCGGCGTGGCGGACTGGTGCCCCAGCGGTAAAAGTATTTCCGGTGTGGGCCATGGGTGGGCCAAGCTATCTCCGTAGTTTGCAAGCACCCCTAGGGCAGATTCCGTTGGTGCCCACGGGGGGGCTGACGGTGGATCAGGCGGAGGCCATGCTGCAAGCCGGAGCCACGGCGGTAGGTCTTTCTACGGGGCTATTTCCTCCCGAGGCCGTGGCCCAGGGGAATTGGGACAGCATCACCGATCTGGCACAGCGATTGGTGAACATCTGCCAAGCCGCAACGCCTATCAAACCCTAGGGCAAGCCGATCAATCCCCTCCATACCGCCAACCCAAAGCGGATTCCTCGCGCCGCCTATCCCGACGAGGTCAACGACATTAGAGGTGTCCGCCTAAGGCCAACCCTCCTCAGTCTGCCAGCCTTGGCAACCGAGGATCTCAGGATATTTGATCGACAAAGCTAAATTCTTTCTGTGGAAGAGCCGCCGGGTTTATGAACGCCTGTTACAATGTGTAACATAGACAGCAATCATCAACGCTCCCTTACAAACCCCTTTAACCGCGCCCTCCATGCTCCTTCTCATCCTGGCTATTGTGATCGCCCTCGTGGCCTGGTCGCTCCGATTGATGGAGCAGGCTGTCAAAGGTCAGGAATTTTCCTTAATGCTAGCGGGTTTCCTGGTGGCCTCCTCAGCCGCCGCCATGATGGCTGTGTACTTTTTGATGGGTAACTACATGGTCTACATCAACCAAGGCCCCATCTCCGCTGCCCGCCTCGACTATATCTCTACGGCCTTTATCGATGTCGATGGCACCCCCCCCGACTGGCTGCTCCAAGCCGACTAGCAGCCTGCATGAGATCTTCTTTGACCATCAATTCTCCGATCAGCAGGGACTTTACAAACTGCTGATTCTCCTGATATTAAACCCGGCTTGTTTGCCCCCGGTCTCATCGGGCGAGGAGACCCCGCCCCTCAGGCTGGCTGGGCTGGGAATCGGGGTTATCCAATTCGGATTTGGCATTAGAGGATTTCCCCTTTGAGCCTAGGACGGCTTGTCCTGGGCTTTCTTTAGGTCTTAAACCAGCGGTTCTTCCTGATCGTTCCCCAAAACCAGCCTTCCACCGACCACCTATGCCCCGCCAGTGCTCTGTAGCCATGGGGGGCAGGGTGCTTTGTACTTGGATCAGCGGGACAGAAACTCTTTTTTCACCAAAAATAAGCAATAATACTCACTATGCCCTGGGGAGCGTGAAGCACTGTAAGCCTTGCCCACCAAGGGATAGGGGGACTTGTGAGGATTGATACATTGAATCAACCCCACCATGCATATAAGCTTTGCAAATGATTATTCGTTACACAAATCGTAATTGTTTGTTACATTGTTACGTGTGAAGGCTAACAACTCATTACACGGAGGTCCCCATGACCTACACACTTAACGCTCCCGCTACCGTCTCCACTGGCTTGGCCGCTCCGGTATCGAACGCGATTTCTGCCTTCAAAGGCTTGACCACCGATGAGCAACTCGGCCTGCTCTGGGTTCTATACGACAACATGGGCCGTTCCATTACCCCCGCCGCTCCTGGCGCTGCCCGTCTTCAGTTTGCCGAAGGTCTGCTAGCCCAGGTGAAGGGGCTGTCCCACACCGATCAGCTTCAGTTCATGCGCGACCTAGTGAACTGCACCAGCACCCCCCTCACCCGCGCCTACGGCGTGCTGAGTAACAACACCAAGCTGGCCTTCTGGTTCCAACTTGCCGAAGAAATGCGGACTGGAACCGTCGTCCCCGTCCCCGTCACCTACAGGCTGGGATCCGCTGGCCAAGCCGTCTTCGGCCAAATCTCCAAGCTCGACTTCAATCAGCAAATCACCATCATGCGTCAGGCCGTCATCACCATGGGCATCGATCCCCTGGCCTAACCACCTAGACAACGCTGTCTAGGCCATGATGTCTAGCGAATGAACAAGGGGATGGTTATCCGGGAGCGCCCCACGGCCTCCGACCGGGTACCCATCCCTTCTCTATATCTGGGCAACGTAGGGTGAGCACTCCCCACCTTATCCCTTGTCTCCCATCATCTCCCTCTTTCCCATCCCTAACCCCCATGGTTCAAACCCTTTCCCAAGCCGCCCTCACCCTAGACCCGGTAGCGGAACGTTACTTCGAGAACTTCAACCTGGGTAACTATGCCGCTGTGGCAATTCTGTTTAGCGATGCAGGGTATCTTTGTCCGCCCTTTGAGGAGGCCATTGTGGGGCCACCCGCCATTGCGGCCTATCTAGCCCAGGAAGCGGCGGGGATGCGGGCCATGGCCAAAGAAAGCCACACCCAGGCGACAGAGAACGGTCGCCAAGTGACGGTGAAGGGTCGCGTCAAAACGCCCCTCTTTTCCGTGAATGTGCAATGGATGTTCGACATTACCGATGCCGATCAGATTCAGCGCACCGAAATTAAACTGCTGGCCAGTTTGCAAGAGTTATTGCCATTCAACCGGGGCTAGGCCGCTTTAGCGACGGCGGGTTGGCCCCAGGCGGCGGTGAGGACAGATTGCCCCAAGCGCAAATGTTGGGGCGCACATTGCCAGTCGGGATGGGCCGTCATCAACAGCGATTCGAGGGATTCACGATCAAACAGGTGCCATACGGGGGCGGCGGCATGGTCGGCGATGGCGTAGGTATTTTCTGCCACGCAGGTGATCGTTAGGTCTTCGCCCATCTCGGCGGGTAGGGTCAGTTCTTGGCCGACATCCAACGCCCGAAAGCTGAGAATGGCCTGCTTAAAGCTTTCAAAGTCTTGGGTACTGAGGCCAGGAAGCCGCCGTACCAGGGTTTCTTCGCCATTCACCATCACCCAATAGCGCCGCAGGGGATCAATGCCTTGTAACCAGGCAGACTCGTCATCCAGGCGGTACCGAGGCGCTAGGGATAGGTTGGAGAACATGGCTTTCTCAGGGAAAATAACTATTCTTAGCTTGGTCTAGGTGCCTGGGATTTCTCAACCTAGCGCAACAAAAGTATAGAAAAACTAAACCAAATGTTAACTTTTCGTTATACATGGGTCTCTAGGGACGAAGAGCGATTGAATGGGCCTGATAACCTGTCACCTCTCGATCCGCCATCTCTATGACCCATACATTGCTGCTAGTGGCCATGGTGTTTCTGCTGACGGCTTGCGATGGCTGGGGGGCGGGGCAAGGATCAGATTCCTCGTCCGACGCACCTGTGGAGTCGGGGTTAAGCGATGGGGCTGGCGAGCGATCAAAGGCCGAATCCGGCACCAACAGCGCGATTTCTGATTCAGCCTCCGCCCAAATTGATCAGTGGATGGCGCAGTATGACGATGGCCCCGGCGGTGCTGTGATGGTGATCCAATCCGGCGAGGTGGTTCATCAAAAGGGCTATGGGCTGGCCGATGTGGATCAGGAGAGTCCCATTACCCCGCAGACCTTGTTTCATCTCGGATCCGTCGGCAAGCAGTTGACCGCCATGGGTGTGTTGATGCTGGTGGATCAAGGGCAAGTGGATCTGGATGACCCAATCAGCGCCTATATTCCTGAACTGGATTGGATGGATGAGGGGGTGACGGTGCGCCGTCTGCTGCATCACACCGCTGGCGTGATGGGATACGACGACAGCGACGATATCTATAATGCCCTGCTGGCGGCATCCCCCAACCCCAGCAATGAGGATGTGGTGACGGCCCTCTCACCATTTCAAGCGATGCAGTTTGATCCGGGCGAGGAGTTCCACTACAGCAACACGGGCTACGACCTTCTGGGCCTGCTGATTGAGCGGATCTCCGGCCAAACCTATGCCCAATTTATGGAGACCGCTATCTTTGCGCCCCTGGGCATGACGAATACCTTTGCCTTGCCCAACGAAAGGCGGTTTGGCCCCTCGGTGGCCCAGAGTTACGCCTCGGATGGCCCCTACGAACCCGATGTGTTAGATAACGTCAATGGATCCGGTAGCATCTATTCCACCCTGGGCGACTTGTATTTATACGATCAGGCGTTGGATAGCGAGACCCTCCTTAGCTCAGACTGGCTGGCGGAAATGGTAACGTCAGGCACCCTCAACAATGGCCAGGAAACCCACTACGGCTTTGGGGTGGAGGTGGATACCTACGGCGACTATGACTACGTGGGCCACCAGGGGTCTTGGTTGGGGTTTGACAGCTACTATCTGCGCTTTCCTGAGGCCAGCCTATCCATTGTGGTGCTGCTCAACCTCGACGATGCCGAACAGGATGCGGAAACGACAGCCTTTGCGATTGCCGATTTATATTTGCCCTAGGCGTTGGCGCAAAGCTACTCACGGCCTAGGAATGAATGCGCCACAATAAAGGCGTTGTCATAGGGCCAGAACGTGCGATGACGGTTGGGATTTGGGTGTTGGGGAATCAACTGTGGGCAGCACAGGCGGCCCTAGCTAGCGTGGGCCGAGGCGAGGCTCCGGTGCTGCTCGTGGAATCGACCCAGTTTGCCCAGGAGCGACCCTATCACAAGCAAAAGCTGGTGCTGGTGTGGTCAGCCATGCGGCACTTTGCAAAATCGCTTGAAGCCGAGGATTGGTCTGTTACCTATGCCATCACCGACGATACCGAAGCTGCCCTGCGGGACTGGATTCAGCAGCACCAGATCCAGGAACTACGGGTGATGGATCCAGTAGATCATCCTTTTGGGGCGTGGCTGAAAGGGCTGGAGTTGCCCTGTGATCTTGTGATGCTCGACAACAACCATTTTCTGTGGAGTGGGGCGGATTTCCAAACCTGGGCCAGAGCCCGCAAGGGGTTATTGCTAGAAAGTTTCTATCGGGAAGGGCGGCGACGGTTTGGGGTGTTGATGACCGGAGATCAGCCGGAAGGGGGTCAGTGGAACTTTGATAAAGACAACCGCCAACCGCCGAAGGGTAAACTCAATCCGCCTAAACCCCAATGGTTTGAGCCCGACGCCATCACCCAGGCCGTCATCGAAAAGGTTGAAAGCCTAGACATCCCCACCTTTGGCCAAGCGACTCCCTTCCGTTGGGGCGTCACCCGTGATCAGGCGCTTCAGGTGCTCGAAACCTTCATTGCCGAACGCCTCGAAACCTTTGGCCCCTACCAAGACGCCATGGTGACGGGGGAGGATACGATGTGGCACGCGCTGCTGTCACCCTACCTCAATCTGGGCCTGTTGCAGCCGATGGAGGTGATTCGGCGGGTGGAGGACGCCTATCGCGACGGTGCATTCCCCCTCAACAGCGTGGAGGGGTTTATCCGCCAAGTGCTGGGCTGGCGGGAATATATGCGCGGGCTGTATCACTACTTTGGGGCCGACTATGCCCAGAGCAATGGGTTCGGCCATCATCATCCCCTGCCCGATTTCTTTTGGACGGGGGATACGCCAATGAACTGTCTGCACCAGGTCATCGACCAAATCCAGCGCACCGGATACGCCCACCACATCCAGCGGCTGATGATCCTCAGCAACTTTGCCCTGATTGCCGGACTCGACCCCCAGGCGGTGGAAAGCTGGTTCCATGCCGCGTTTATTGATGCCTACGATTGGGTGATGCAGACCAACGTGCTGGGCATGGGCCTGTTTGCCGATGGCGGACGGCTGGCCTCCAAGCCCTACGCGGCTTCAGCCAATTACATCAATCGCATGGGTGACTACTGCAAAGGCTGTCGCTACAACCCTAAGGAACGCACCGGGGAAACCGCCTGTCCGTTTAACTTCTTTTATTGGGACTTTCTACACCGCCACCGAGACAAGTTGCAAGCCCAGGGCCGCATGAGCGTTATCCTCAAAAATCTCGACAAAATGAGCGCGGCGGAATTGGACGCCATCCAACACCAAGCCCAAGCATGGCACCAGTACCACCTAGCCCAGCCTTAACGGAAAGACTGTCCTATTGAGGAGAGCGTAGCCGCTACAGAGTCAACCTTCCCATCCCCAAAGCCCCTAGCCTCAGCCCCTAGCCTCAGCCCCTAGCCTCCCAATAACCACGGCAACCAACCTAGGCTAAGGTAGATGCCCAAGGTCCAAATTGCGGTTGGGGTGTCCAAAGGATCGTGGGTCTTATGTCGTTTTTCGACACTCCGCTCTCCCTTTGGACGAGGATTCGGGACGGGGGGCGAAGGGGGCTGGACGGTGGCAACCTGCCCCAACCAAGGCCATGTTTTGAAGCTAATCCATCCCAGCAATGCCGACACAATGGGCGCGACAATGGCGAGGGTGTTGATAGACCAGGCTGCCCCCAGGGAGAAGATGGCCGTCAACCCCACCGCCCCTAACCATAGTCGAATTGCCCTTGGCAGACCCCACAGGGCACTGTAGGTTTCTACGCCCAGTTCTTCTCCGGCGGGTAGGCGAATTTTGCGGCCTAGTTCAATCACTAAACCATTACAAAAACAGGTCAACAGAAAGGGCAACATTCCCCAAGCAAAGACGATTCCAGTCGTCGGAACAGTTTGGGCCGCAACGGCATAGGCACCAATCAGCGGGACAATCACCATGTGGCTGAGGACGTAGGCGACAGGATGCGCCCGCAGCCATTGACGCACAAAAAATTCCTTGCACATGAGGCCAAAGTAGGCCCAAATAGAAACCAGTAACCCTAGCAAGGAAGGTGCTAACCAGAGGGCTAAACCCGCCTGAACCATTGCACTCATCAATCCTAAAATAGCCAGTTCCCGCAAACTCACCAGACCACGAGGTACAGGGCGATAGGGGCGATATTGGGTGTCATCGGCTAGGTCTTTGAACTCGTCGGCTACCCGCATTTGCCAGAAAAAAGCCAAGGTGCTGAAAAAGGCCACGAATGCCGACGTAAGCGCTGGACGGGTATGGATCAGGTTAGCCCCATAGCCCACAGCCGCCCCACTAAAAATCGCGATCAATAGCCCATGTTTGACGAGGGGAAAGCGCTCTTTTTGGTAAATCCACACCCTTTTAACTAGACTTTTTCTGCACGAACTTAGGGAACCCTCGCCACCACTCCTCACCCGCTCTGTCTTGTCCCAGGATTCCTGAGAAGAGTCAGCACTGGGTACATCGGAATCAGTTGACATGGTAAGAAAGCCTAAGGTGGGCACAACAGCAGCTTGGGCGAATGGGGTATTAGACCACAATAGAACGAATAACCAAGGGAGTTGTAGGGTTAGAACAGATGGGATGATCGCCCCCAGGAAAGCCCTAGGGGATAATCAACACCGGGCAGGGGGAGAGGTTGATCACCCGTGTCGTGACGCTTTCGGCCTGGATGTCTTCGATCAGGCCCACACCGCGACAGCCCATCACAATGAGATCGGCATTCAGTTCGTCGGCTACATCGCAGATCACAAAGGCGGGTTGGCCTTGGCGTTCATGGCTTCGGCGTCGATACCCTGCTGGGCAAACCCATCCTTCGCCTTTTCCAGCAGGGTGGCCACGGCCTGCGACATTGAAGACTAGCTACTTCGCGGCTGCGAACAAAATACCAATGTACCCCACCGCTGACATGTGCAGCGTCCGCTGTGGGAGGCTGACGTGATTTTAGATATCGATGCCCTGGTGGTGCGCTACGTCAACGCCGGAGCCGATGGCAAGGACGTACAGCGCATCTTCAAATATTCCCTCAGCCGCCAAGACCTAGAAGAAGCCATTTTCTCTGGGCCTTAGCAACTCATCCACCCTGGACTGCCTGACCCATCCCTGAAACCCCCTGATTTCTGGTGGGGGACGTTGGGCTAAAGGTCTCTTCAGACAAGCGCTCCAGATCCAACCCCAGGGCTATAGGCTTCGACTCCACGACAACACATTTTTAAGGCTTTCGGGACTTGTGTTAGGCAACCAGGGTCATCTGTGAAACTTAGGCAGTGTCGTCGCCAGAGCCTATAGCTTCGTAGGACGGACTTCATGGGGGATGACCTGGCATTGGGCCAACACCTCACAGGGAACCAAGAGCAACTGTATTGACGTTGGACTCAAACGACCGTCCTGAAGCTATTCGAGATATTGCAGGGACTCTAAAATTTGGTTCGCGGTCTCTGGGGCAATCATGGTGCAGTCTGGGTCGTCCAAGGTTAGACTGGCGACTCGGTAGTAGGCGATGTCCCCCCGAATCCAATCCGAGAAGAGGATGGGTTCTAGAAATGGCTCCAGCCCCTCACCGCCGTCACTCCAGAAGAGTTGATAGGTGTAGTCCTCCATGTCCTCTAGGGGTTGGGCAAAGGACGGTAGGCGGGCGTCTCTCCCATGCTCAGGCGTAGGGCCACCAAAGCCTCCCATCGCGGCTTCCACCTCAAAGCACGTTTTAAGGCCCGAACTAGGGTCAGTCTGCTGGTAAGCAATCACATACCCACCCGAATAGGATTCATCTGGTGGAACCGGGTCAACCACAACGCTAGTGACCTCAAACCCAGGGGGCACCTCGGTAGGCACGGCCACTGGAATGCCAGCGGATTGGAGGGATTCAACCTGTCCAGCGGAAAGTCTAGCCTGAGCCGCAATGTCATGTTGGCTCCAGGCCGTTTGGCCCAGGGCAGCCGCAAGGGCAAGGGCAAGGCTAGCCATGGAGTAGACCCTAAGATTTTTCATCACAGTTAGATAAACACTAGGTCTCCATTCAACCCAGACAATGGGTATTCCGGGGATGACTCACATCGCTTCGAGATTACCGCCGATTAAACTCCACCTGGCCGACATAGCCAAAGCTACCGTACTGGTATCACCGCTGAATAGCTGGCTTCACTTCATAGGTGCCAGAGCCAGGTAGAGGGCAGGTAATCTGTGGGCCTTGGGTTGCGCCATCACCACAGTGTTCAACTTGGCCAGTCTGTAGGGTGGGGATTGCCCCCAGTCTTCCCCTGGGGGGCTACTTCCTTGCTGGGAGGCCGATGTTATCCTCGATATTGATGCTCCGGTGGTGCGCTACATCAACGCCGGAGCCGACGGCAAGGACGTACAGCGGATTTTCAAATATTCCCTCAGCCGCCAAGACCTCGAAATCGACTTTTTCTTGTTAGTTCAATTTGATTTGGTTGAAAAATCTCAATGATACTATCCTGCTCACAGCTTGTTCCTTCTCGCACTCCTACGGATGCATTCACGTAGTAACCTTGAAAGTCAAAAGGAGTGTCATGGGACTGCACTTCAGTTAGTAACTCACTGGACACCTGCAACCTACAGACATTACTGTTGTATTCAAACACTCTAAACAAGTAATTATCATTACCACTTCTTTCGACGCCGTTAATACGTCCCTTAATGCTTAACACTTGAGTCTGGTTATTACAAAAGAAGTTCACGGGATTTTGATTAAAATCACTACATGCAGTGACTTCTCGAACACGTTGAATAATATCTCTGAATTGCTGGAAGTCAGGTTCATCTCCAACGCCATAGTTGGAATTTTGCCGGGAGCGAATTTTATCAGAGGCACCTAGTAAGGCACTTTGAAGTGAGATTGAGTCTTCTAGACTCAGTTTTGGAGAAAGATAAACGCCTGCCCCAGGAATATTTCGACTTTGCCTAATTACTCTCAGATCTCGTGCAGATTGTACATCTTCAATGACGCCTACGCCAATTTCAACTTCGCTGTTACGAACAAGATCAAAAATTCTACTTGTTGGAGTATTGGAAACCACTCTCAATCGCTTGCCATAAAGTTCATAAACAGGCATATAAAACTTGGAAGCAGAGAAAAAGTCTCCGAGTGCAATGGTATGGTTTTCGTTAATATCATCAAAAGACTGAATTGGGCTATCTTGCCTGACAAAAATACTTGACTGATAGGCTGAGCTATCAGGAAACATAACGGCAACTGTTGTATATCCTGAATCTACTGCTGCCATGCCTACAACAGGAGAGTAGGCAAAGCCAACGTCCCAACTTTGATCTTTGAAAGATGTGATAGCTTGAGGGTATGGCATCTCTCTACCATTAGTGCCCGCGTCTAAGTTGACTTCAATTTTTCTGCCCAATAAGTAATGCCAAAAATTTGATGGAATCAACTCTTTTTGAAGGTGCTTTTGAAGCAAAATGTAATTTTCTCTGGAATTGACAGCGCCAATAACTAAAGTTGGTTGACTAAATCTATTGCCATTTGAGAAAAACAAAAATTTAAAGATAAAAGTACCACTAACTAGTCCCATCAATATTAAGCCGATCATCACCTTAGATATCTTATCTCTCTGTACTGTTATCTTACCTTGACTGAGTTTATCTGATTTAGAAGGAGGTACAGACTTGGATTCTGAAGATGACGTGGAAACTGCACCTTCTGCTATGTGCTTACTTATAGCGGAAGAAATCTCTTTTTCTATCTTTTCGTTTCCGAATGATTCTGTATCAAAAACATCATCAAAGTCACTATAGTCCCAGTCAGCTTGAACATGATAAAATAATGCTTGAATTTCAGCTTCTGAAAGACTATTAACATCCTTAAAATTTAGACAAATCTGCTTAGCAGAAATTCTTTTGCTTAACTGCCTAAGTCCAAATTCGCCATTGGCCAGTTCATCTTTAAGAAAAACACGAGATGGCATTAGTAACTCCTCCTTTGCTCCCATAAAGGCTCTCTTAGTAAATCAATAAATTCAGAAGGATTCTTAGTTGGCTTCGTAACCAATAAAGCTCTTGTTGCTCTTGAACAGCCAACATATAGCATTCGCTTCTTCTGAGATAAAACTACTTCTCTCTCCTCTTCTAATATTTCTGTTAGATCTCCTGGAAAAGTGTCAGAGTGCATTCCTACAATAGCTATAAATGGAAACTCCAAACCTTTTGCATCCGCTAAAGTTAAAACTTTCACAAAGGGCTCACTGAAATCAATGTCGCCACCCTCAACAAATTTAGCAATCTGAGACTCCTGATTCATAAGCCGTGCATATTCATAGGTCATTTCTTTGTTAGGACAAAGAATAGATGCTGCTCTAAGGGGAATGCGATTTTGCCTCGCTGAAGACCTAAAGAATTCCTTGATAACTCTTACCTCCTCCTGAATATCATCAACTTCAACAACAAGGGGGCGTTCTCCATAACTCCTTGCTGGATTATCATTTGCATTTTCTAAAATGATAAGCTGATATGCATTTAAATTGCATTGATTGTGTTTCCTTTATTTTTGATCTTGCGATCCCAGTTGATGACAAGCTGCCCTTCGTTCAATAGGTTATGAACAAGCGCTTCTAAATCCTCAATCGACTCAAATAGACGATTGGCAATGAATTCCTTTGCAGAGTGCCAAACTAACTCGATTAAATTATAGTCCGGACTGTAGGGTGGCAGAAATTCTAAAACAATGTTGGGCATCTCCTTCGCTATCTTCTCTAGAATCTCTGCCTTTTTATGAATACTTGCATTGTCTAAAATGATAAGAATCTTAGGGCCATCCTGCTCAAAGTCTTCAA
>NZ_JACJRS010000059.1 GCF_014697375.1 Phormidium sp. FACHB-1136 | reverse complement strand
GTTCTAAGTGAAGCCATAAGGCAACGCTGATAAATTCATTTGAGTCACAACTGACACAGTGCGATGGAAGGGAAATTCCTGTCTCACTGTGTTCTTTTTTGAGACGGCAATTCCCTGAATGCTCGATTAATCGAGGTGCCCAAACTTTTGTATCAAAGTTCCCACGGGTGGGGGCAAGACGCTATTAGCCACCCATGCCATCGGCTTAATCAATACCCACTACCTAAAAAAGCAAACGGGCTTGGTATTGTGGATTGTTCCCACCAATCAAATTTATCGACAAACCCGAAAAGCCCTGCGTACTCGCGAGCACCCTTATCGTCAAGTTTTAGATTTCAACAGCGGTGGACGAACTAAGATTGTTGAAAAATCAGAGCGCTTTACCCCAGCAGATATTCAAGAGAGCCTGGTAGTTCTGCTGTTAATGTTGCTCTCTGCAAACCGACAAAATAAAGAAACCCTAAAGCTCTTTCAGGACTCTTCAGGATTTGATGCTTTCTTCCCTCCCGATGATCGATTGCCCGATCATCAAATTCTGCTAGAGAAATTTTCTAACCTAGACTGTTTTGGAGAACGCTATTCTCTCCTAGGTGGGCAAATTAAAACATCTCTAGGCAATACTCTTCGCATTCTGAAGCCCATCATTATTATTGATGAGGGTCACAAGGCTTACAGTAAAAATGCTCAAGATACTATTCTGAATTTTAATCCCTAAATCGTTGTCGAATTATCAGCTAATCCGCCACCAAATAGCAATGAACTGGTTAGCATTAGTGGCCAAGAGCTTAATCGCGAAGAGATGATTAAGCTAGATATTCACCTTACTAATAAAGCGAGTTATGACTGGAAAGACTGCCTCCGAGACAGTGTCGCAAAACGCGATGAACTGCATAGACAAGCCTTAGACTACCAAGCTAGAATCGGAACTTATATTCGCCCAATCTACCTGATTCAGGTTGAGCGAACAGGCAAAGATCAGCGTCATGATATTCACTACATCAACGCGGAGGATGCGAAAAACTTCTTGATTAAAGAATGCAGCATTAGCCCTGATGCCATTGCAATTAAGTCCAGCGAGAAAGATGACATTGAAGGTATTGATCTGTTCGATCAGGAATGTCCGATTTGTTACATCATTACAAAGCAAGCCCTACAGGAAGGATGGGATTGCTCCTTTGCCTATGTATTGACAGTATTAACTAATCCTGGTTCAAAGAGTGCTATCATTCAGTTAGTGGGTCGTATTCTCAGACAACCCTATGCTCGAAAAACAAAAATTCAAGCTCTAGATGAATGCTACATTTTCTGATTCAAACAAAAAGCCCAGAGCCTAATTAGCAGTATTCGATCTGGTCTTCAAAGTGAAGGTCTAGGTGATATTGCTGGCAATGTTGTTCAAGATACAGTAGATGATAAAAAGGAAGAAGTTGGCTATCGTCAACAATTCAAGAAGTTTGAAGGAAAACTATACCTATCTCGGTTTGTCATTCAACAAGAACAGGGATGGCGTGAACTCAGCTATGAAATGGATATTTTGAGTCGCATCAATTGGGGACTCGTCGATTTAGATGGCATCAAGAAGCTGTCACTAATCAAAGCAGAAAGCAGAGACGAAGCCTCAGCCATTGGATTGAGTCAATATGTGCAAGAAGTAATCGAGAAGAAAGACAGCCAAATTCAAAAGGCAACCGTCAAACTCGACTTAGTTTATGTCACTCGCCAAATCCTCGATATTGTACCTAATCCCTGGATCGCTTACCAGATTGCAGAACAGGTCTTCTCATCGCTATCCAGCATCCCAGATAATAGCGAGGAAGTCATTGCAAGCAATATGGTCTTTATTGTCGAGGAGATAAGAAAGACTCTGGCTAAAGAATGTGATCGACTTGCAGAGAAAGTTTTTCGCGATTTACTGGAAAATCAAAAACTTTTCTTTTTCTTAGTAGTGGATCGAAATTCAGATATTCCCACACGAATTACGGTTCGTAAAAATGCACCAAAACTAACTAGAGATAATAACGATCCAATCCAACGCAGTCTCTTTGATTATGTTCTAGAGGAAGAGTTTAACGAACTTGAGAAAGCACTTGCTATCTACTTAGATGGTCAAGAGAAACTACTGTTCTGGTACAGAAATGCTTCTAAGAAAGACTATTACGTCCAGGGATGGAAAAAAGGAAAAATCTATCCAGATTTTATTGTGCCTGAAGCAGACTTGCAGAACCCTGACGACTGTGCAACCGTGTATGTCATTGAAAGCAAAGGCTTACACTTGAAAAATGAAGATACTCAGTATAAACAGACTATTTTTGAAATTTGCAACGAACTAGGCCAGAAGAAACAGTGGGGAGAACTGAGGCAGGAATTTTTTGGTTCTAGAATTGAATTTAAGCTTATTTTTGATGATGAATGGGAGCGTAAGATCAATGAAATTATGCTGTCTTAGCTAAGGCTTTCGCTCATCAATTTATCTATCATTCTCCCCTCATATATCCCAGCCCTAACCAGCATTCTGGGCAACCCTAGCACTGCTTCCCGTCCCTACAGCTTTCCCTGGAATTATTAACAATCAATAATCAAGACATGTCAATATTTCTGAAAAAGAAATTAAACCCTTCCTAAATGTCATCAAATTTAGTTTTGTTGAGCGGGTTAAGCATGACTATGAGTATCCCCCAAACTCAGACCAATAGCCGATTAATCGTCCAGTCCTTCTCCATCAAGGTAACTCCATGACTAATCTAACCATCTCACTCCCAGAGGCTTTAGCTGCTTACCTCAAAGAGCAACTTGCATCCGGCCAATACGGCACCGCCAACGACTACATCCAAGCCCTCATCCAACAAGACAAAGCCCGAAAAGACCACCTCGAATCTCTCATTCTCGAAGGGCTTAACTCCGGCGAACCCACGCCAATGACCACCAGCGATTGGGATGTTATCCGCGCCACTGTATGACAGCCTTCCCCAAGTATGGCTTCCTTATAATTGTGAAGGTGACGTTATTCGTTGCCAAATAGCCTCGATTTTGGTGGTTGCGTCCAAGAGTTAACCGCGTTCGGCTTCGGCAGCACCAATCAAAACGTCTTGGCGCAGGGCTTCAAAGCGGCCTTGATAACCCTGTTCCCGCTTAGCTAAGGCTTGTAATCCGGCCAGGAGCATATCGTCGGG
The DNA here is from genome assembly GCF_014697375.1 of Phormidium sp. FACHB-1136. Taxonomy (GTDB): domain Bacteria; phylum Cyanobacteriota; class Cyanobacteriia; order Phormidesmidales; family Phormidesmidaceae; genus Nodosilinea. The sequence goes on along the minus strand of NZ_JACJRS010000059.1, from coordinate 30,302 downwards.
GGAGGTATATTTGCCGCGAGCAATCTGGCGGTCGGCAAATTTTCTTATACTAAATCCGGCTCGTTTGTCCCCGGTATCAGCGGGCGAGGTCTCCTCGCCCCTAAGGTTTGCTGGGCTAGGAACCGGGGTTATCTAATTCGGATTTGGTATTAGTTCCGAGGGCAGCGATAACGCCATGACAAGCACAGGTTCAGAGGATCACTGCGGACTGCCAACGGGAACCCTTACCTCCTCCACATCGGCAATGGCCCTATCGTGCGTTAGTCATGGCTTAAATTTCCTCCCTATAGGGTGACCACTAGACCAATCACCCCCGCCAGGGCCAAGTAATACACCACCACGGGCAGCAGTTGGCGAATCAAAATGCCCTCACGGCCCAGCAGGCCCACGGTGGCGGCAGCGGCGACCACGTTAGAGACACAAATCACGTTCCCCGCTGAAGCACCCACGGTTTGCAGAGCCAAAATCCAGCCGGGGGCTTTGCCGATGCTGTCGGCCACGCCGAACTGAAACAGGGAAAACATCATATTACTAACGGTAACGCTGCCCGCCACGAAAGCCCCCACCAGGCCAATGATGGCGGCGAACAGCGGCCAGGTTTGCCCTGCTAGGTCAGAGATGCCGTCGGCCAGGGTGAGGGGCATACTGCTGAGGTTGGCCCCGTTGGTGTCGGTGTTGATAAAAACCCGTGCCATCAGCACAGCGGCCCCCAAGGCGAGGGCGGTTTTTTGCAGCAGCGGCCCGGTTTGCCCCAACGCCTGCCCCATGGCTTGGGCCGGAACTCGGTACAGCACCCAGGTGATGCCAATGACAGCCAGAAACAGCGTGGGCGGCAGATACAGCGGCGTGGTGCTGATGGCGACGGTGGTGCCAAAAACGCTGGGCCAGGTGAGTTTGGCGCTTTGCAAGGCGGCTTTCAGGGGCAACGCGCTGAGTCGAGATAGAACCAGGATCACCCCCAACAGCACGTAGGGGAGCCACGCCTTTAGCACCGTCATGGAAGCCGGGGGCTTGGCCAAGGTGGGGGCGGCACTGCCCATCCAGGCGGCGGGCCAGGTATCAGACGGCGGAAAATCCCAGGGTTCCTGGGGCTGCAACCAACCTTGACGAACGACGGTGACGGTAATCAACAGCCCCACCAAACCGCCCACCATGGTCGGGAACTCTGGGCCAATGAACAGGGCGGTAAGCAGGTAGGGCAGGGTGAAGGCCAGCCCCCCTAGCAGGGAAAACTTCCACAGGTAGGGATCGGCAGGTTTGCGGTCGGGATCCCCAAATAGGCGGGTGAGGGTGGCCACCAGCAGCAATGGGATGAAGGTGCCGATGATGGCGTGGATAATCCCCGCCCGGACGCCCACCTGGGTAATGGCCTGGGTGAGGGTAAGGTTCTGGCTGGCCAGGGTGGCATTCACCGAGGGCGACCCGCCCAGCCCCGCCGCCATGCCAAACACCAGCGGCGTTCCCACCGCCCCAAAGGTGGATGGGGTGCTTTGAATGATCAGCGCTGCCATCACCGCCGCCATGGCCGGAAACCCCACCGCCACCAGCAGCGGCACACCAATCACCGCCGGGGTACCAAAGCCGGAAGCCCCTTCAATAAAACCGCCAAATAACCAGGCAATGATGATCACCTGCACCCGCCGATCCTGCGACAAACCCAACAAACTCTGACGAATAACGCTAAGGGCACCGGACACTTGCAGCACATTCAGCAGCAGCACCGCCCCGAACACAATGTAGAGAATTTCCAGGGCAATCACCGTCCCCTGCACGAGGGATGCCCCCAGGTAGGCCAGGGGCACCCGCCACACCATGCCCGCCGCCAACAGCGTCACCACCAGGGCACCAGGCATGGCCTGATCCGCCGGACGACGGGCCACCACCAACAGCAAAAACACCGTCACAATCGGCAGCAGGGCCACCAAAAACGCAAAGATCAGGGGCATCGGCACAGGGGGACTGAACGGTAGAGCGGCGAGATAAATATAGCCGATAACTGCCAAGGGAATCAGTCTAGCGAAGTTACAACTTCGTTCAGGAGTATAGCCTGTGGGGAGATTCCCCATCGGAGTCGAGAAATAGGTGGTCAAAGCTCAACTAGGCGATCTCTGAGGGCCGATAGTGGTAGCCTGTGCAATCTTCAAAATTTCATTTTTTGAGGCGGAAATCTTGCCCTTCTCTTAAGGGTTACCCATTAATCTACGGGCCAGATAAAAATTAGTCGAAACCAGCGATCTACGGATCCGGGTGATACGGATCCTGAAGACCTATTCCACCATGCGCATACTCAAGTCTAGCCAGGGGGCACGGGTGATGGGGGCGCTGCTGGAGATGAAATCCACCCCCGTTTCGGCAATGGGGCGCAGGGTATCGAGGGTGACGTTGCCGGAGGCTTCGATTTTGATGCGGGGATTGGCTTGCCGAATGATCTGAACCGCCATGGTCATCACGTCGGGCGGCATATTGTCCAGCATGATGATTTCCACCCCGCAGGCTAGGGCTTCCTTGACTTGGGAAAGGTCTGAGGTTTCGACTTCGATATTGAGGGTGTAGGGGATGGTTTTTCGTACCTGTTCCACCGCCGCCCGAATGCCCCCCGCTGCGGCGATGTGGTTGTCCTTGATCATCACCGCATCATCCAGCCCCAGCCGATGGTTAAAGGCTCCGCCCACACGGGTCGCGTACTTTTCCAGCAGGCGCAGGCCGGGGGTGGTTTTGCGGGTGTCCACAAACTGGGTGGGATAGTCCGCCAGGGCGTCCACAGACTGACGAGTCGCGGTGGCAATGCCGCTCAGACGCATGGCCAAATTTAGCGCCACCCGTTCCCCCATCAGCAGAGTAGCCAGCGATCCCCGCAGGTTGGCCACGACAGTTCCCGGTTCACACAACGATCCCTCAGCCACTTGGGGATCAAAACTGGCCGCAGGATCCAGCAAATGAAACACCCGTGCGGCCACGGGCAACCCAGCAATGATCCCCGGAGCCTTGGCCACCCAAATCGCCGCCCCCGGTCGCCGTGCCAAGTCCCCTAGCCCCGCCGTAGACCAATCTCCTCGGCCAATGTCCTCTTGCAGCCAGGTTTGTAGATGGGGATCCAGAAGAATGGCGGGCAGGGAAAGGGGGAGATCCGAGGGCATAAACGCAGTCCATGGAGAAACACATTGTCTTGGCCCTCCCCTCCCCCCGCTTGGGATAGGGGAACTAGAGGGATTCTTCAAAGTCCCTCTCCCAAATTGGGAGAGGGCTATCGGGTGAGGAAAAGCCTGATTTCAAGATAGACGAGGTTCGGGGCTAATTTTTCACGTAATAACGGGTAAATTTCTGCCACAGCCGAAAAGACTGTGCTACCTTAACCACTAATGCTGACAAGACCAGCAGGCGAACCCTTGAGATTGTACCCTTTAGTCCTTCAGGAGGTGATGCCCATGCAAGAGAGTAGTAAACGTATGGGTCTTCAGGTTAACGAAAGCCGGCTGTGCGCCGGGGCCGTTCTCTAAGACTCAGTGTTCGCCTAGCGAACTAAGCTTCTGAAGCTGGCTGATAAGGGTTCCTCCCGGCAGTCAGGTTTAACCGAAGATCCAGCTAGACCGCCCTCGCCTTTGAAGAGTTTCTCTTCCCTAGGCAGGGCGGATAGTTTTTGGGAATGTTTTAGGATCAGGGGGTTGCACTACGGAATCTCTACGATGGCTACCCTACTGACCACCGACGCCATTCAATCCAAGCTTAGCGAACTGCCCGACTGGAGCCTCAACGGTAAGACGATTACCTGCACCCGCACCTTCAAAAACTTCATTGCCGCTGTGGATTTTGTGAACCGCCTAGTGGAACCCGCTGAGGCGGCGGGCCATCATCCCGACCTTGCCATTTCCTACAACAAAGTCGTGATCGAACTGAGTACCCACGATGCGGGCGGCCTGACCGAAAAAGATTTTGCCCTGGCCCAAACCATTTCAGCCATTGATTAACTTGTGCCGTCAGATCGCAGGGGTCTTGAGGCAGGCAGGATGCCTACCCTACAAGATCCTTTTCGATCTACGGATTCTGGGATCTGGCTTGGTCGCTCAGCCCAATTCGGATTGACAATCCCCTGAAGTGGAAGGGCGGGAAAACCCCGCCCCTACGATGTTGGAATCTGGGGATCGCTAGGTTTACCAGTCACCGGACATGACGGCTAGGGTATCTCCGGCTAGGGTCATGAGGGTGATGGGTAGGGATGGGCCTTGCTCTTGGCGGGGAAACTGCACCAGTTGCAGTCCGGTTTCGGCGGGTTCAACGGTCATCACATATTGATCCTGCTGCCACTGCACCCCTACCAGGCGGTGATGCATTAGCCAGACTTCCGCTACTTGGCCTTGGTTGATAGCTTCTGGTTGGGTGCCCTCATAGCAGGCCCAGGTTTGATCCACCACTGTCCACAGCCCCGATAGATACAGGGGATCGGTGCGGGCGCTAAGGCCGTAGGTGGTGAAGGAAAACACCTCGTGGCTCCACCAATCTTTGGCAACGCTCAGCAGCGGCTCGGACTGGAGCGCGGCACCGTACTGGGCCACGGTGCGCAGGTGTTTTTGCTGGGTTTGGGTGGAGGGACGCTGCCAATCGGGCAAGTCTAGGCAAACGTCTACCGGGAGAGCATTCTCTGAAAACTGGGGATCACCAGATTGGGGATCAACGGACTGTGCCTGGGCAACCGATGGGGCAATGACCGATAGAGAAGTCGGTTGATTCAGACCTCCCGCTGTACTGACCATCGCTGCGGTCATCAACGCTAGGGAAAACGGTCGAGTTACGGTCTCAAAAGTAGCCATTGATTTGAGTTGTTTAGGGAGTTGGCGATAGAAATGGAGGGGTAGAGCACCTGTTGGCAAATCAGCCTTGATCGGATCAAGCGATCAACGCTAACCCAAGGGGCTAGACTATCTCTGGTGTGAAGCTACTAAAAGCAGGGCCAAGCCTAACTTGCCCCTAGCCCGTTGACGGTGAATCTGTAGCGTTCAAAACGACCGATACCGTCGTGGCTCCAGCGTCAAAGACAAACGATCTGTATCGCAGACGATCTATGCAAAACCAACCTATGGGATTGTTCTAGCGTCGGCTACCCACCGCTGATGGTGATTACCTGCGGGCAATTCATCCATTAGGAGATAGTCCCCTAACCCCTAGCCAAGCTTGTCCTAGAATCGCTTCGTGGATGATGGCTACGGCATTGCTCGTTGGTAAATCAACACAATACTAAGATAGCGGTTTCGGTTCAAAATTTACCTCTCTGGGAAGAAGTTCTTGGGGATTTTTTTAGAATTGCTCTGGCCGTCGGAAAATTGATGTGCGACGGTCAATCCTAAGGAGGTGAGACAGCTTAAAGGTAAGGCCATCGCTAGCCCTCGGTCGGATGGGTTAGCGCAGCGTACTCCATATGGGGCAAGGCTTTATCGTTACCGCTACAGCGTTGACCAAGGACGGTGCCTTCGAGAAGCACTGCACCCTACGGGATCTTGGCTTCGGGCAGAATCAGCATGGCATCGCCAAAGGAGTAGAACCGATAGGATTCTTGGATGGCGGTTTCGTAGAGGCTGAGTAGTCGCTCGCGACCAATCAGCGCACTCACCAACATCATCAGGCTGGATCCAGGTAGGTGAAAGTTGGTAATCATGCCGTCGATCACCCGGAACGGGTAGCCGGGATAGATGTAGAGTTCTGTTTTGCCCTGGAGCGGTTCCAGCGATCCCCTTTGGGCCGCTCCCTCTAGGGCGCGAACGACGGTGGTTCCCACGGCCATCACCCGCCCGCCGTTGGCCTTGGTGGCGAGGATTTTCTCTACGGTGTCAGCGGGGAGATCAATCCACTCGCCGTGCATTTTGTGTTCCAGGATGTTCTCGGCTTCCACGGGCCGAAAGGTGCCGACCCCCACATGGAGGGTCAACTGGGCACGGGCGATCCCCCGTTGGTCTAGTCCCTCAAATACCTGGGGGGTGAAGTGCAGCCCTGCGGTGGGTGCGGCTACGGCCCCTGGCGTTTCGGCGTAGATGGTTTGGTATTGATCAGGGGAAGCGGTAGTCTCGGTGATGTAGGGGGGGAGAGGGACATTACCCAACCGCTCGAACAGGGCATAGAGGGATTCGCCTGGGGGCTGATTTTCGCCAACCTCAAACCGCAGCAGGCGTCCGTTGGTGTCGGGATCGGTCTCCAGAACGTGGGCGATGAGGTCGGGCCGCTGGGGATCATGGCCAAAGTGGATGATCGCCCCCGGCTTGAGGCGACGACCGGGTTTCACCAGCGCCAGCCATTGGTGGTGCCCCGTTTCCTCCAGCAAAAAGACCTCCACCTTGGCCCCCTCCGGCTTATACCCCAGCAGTCGGGCGGGGATCACCTGGGTATTGTTCACCACCAGCAGATCCCCCGGTTGCAATAGGTTGGGTAGATCATAGAAATGCTGGTGGCGGTAGCTGGTGCGGGAATCGACCACGAGCAGACGCGAGGTATCCCTTGGGGTGACGGGATTTTGGGCAATGCGCTCTGGGGGCAGATGGTATTGATAGGCCGCGAGGGAAAAGTCCAGGGAGTCTTGATCGGGCATAGGTCAGAAAGGTTGGGGGTATACACCCAGTGCAGGACGGGGGGAATGCCCCTAACGGAAAGCGGGCCTGGGCGCAACAATAGAAACTGTAGCACCTGGTCAAAGGTCATCCGATGGAATACACCTACTATCTCGCGAACGCTAGCCTGACCCTTCGAGTGGTCGAGCATTTGCTGGGCACTCCCAGGCTACCCCTCGAATTTATGACGGTGATCCATCAGATCGACGGCTGGGTGATCCGCGTCAAAATGAACGACAGCATCTGTGCCGACGACTCCGAAGATTTCCGAGCCTACATGAACGAACTGGGAATCGCTTACGATCCCGGCATCCGCGTTCGCATGGCCCTGTGGGGGCTCGAAACGGGTCAGTCTCCAGTGGATGTGATGCGCCGCTACCAAGTCGCCATCGTTTCCCACGGTCGGCCTGATCGTGATGAAATTGAAGCCTTCCGCCGCCAGTTTGTGATGGGGCTGGGCTATTGCCCCGAAACTCTGGCCTAGGGTTCCTGAGACTAAGGTGCTCTGGCTTAATGATTTAGATTTAATCTTTTCGCATGAACTGCGCGAACAAGTTTGTCCGGTTCAACCATGATGCAATCTCCGCAGAGGACGGTCTTAGGGCTGTCCTTTTTTATGGGGATCAGAAATGGTTAGCGCCGAGGCTGGGGCACACCGCTGGATGCCCGTAGGAAAAATAGGGTTTGGAATTTCAAGGAGCTTGGCTTTAGGGTAGAGATACCCAGACTGTTGCCAGCCTTTTCCCCATCACCCTTCAAGCCCATTCCTGCCATGACCTCTGCCTCCCCCAGCCGCCAGGGCTGTACTACCCAACACACCCTCGCCACCCCCCAGGGCATGATCCCCTACACCGCCGATGCCCAGTGGCAGGTGTTGTATGACCAGGATCAGCCCGTGGCCGAATTGTTCCACGTTGCCTATACCGTGGACGATGCGGAACCCAGCCAGCGCCCGATCACCTTTGTGGTGAATGGGGGGCCGGGGGCGGCTTCGGCCTACCTACACATGGGGGCAATGGGGCCAAAGCGGGTGGTGTTTGAGACCGAGGGTGGTTTGCCTAAACCGCCTGTGCAGATTGAAGACAATGCCGAAACCTGGCTATCGTTTACGGATTTGGTGTTTATCGATCCCCTGGGGACGGGCTTTAGCCGGGTATTGGCCAAGGAAGAAAGCCCTGGGGCGAAGGCGGCACCGAAGGCCAGCGATTCCAGCAACGGCGCAGAAGGATCGACAACAAGCCCCAAGGGCGATTCCTCCTCGGCGACCGCCACCTTAGAAAAAGCCAAAACCTTTTGGGATACCGAACGAGACCTCAAGGCGTTGGGGGAGTTCATTCAGGGCTATCTTTCCGCCCAAAACCGCTGGCTGTCGCCCATCTTCATCGCCGGAGAAAGCTATGGCGGCTTTCGGGTGGCTAAGTTGGCCCGCCAGTTGCAACAGAGCTTTGGCGTTGGGCTAAACGGCACGATTATTATTTCCCCGGTACTGGAGTTTGACTTCCTCGGCGGCACCGACTACAGCCTAATGGGCTGGGCCACCGCCATTCCGTCGATGGCGGCAACGGCGGTTCACCATGGTCGGGTATCCCCCCCCAGCCCCGAAGCCCACCGCGCCCAGGCCGAAACCTTTGCCCGCCAAACCCTGATCCCCTTTTTGGCCCAGGGTAACCTTGCTACCGAAGCCGACCGCCAGCGGGTCTACGGCGACATGGCCGCGCTGACGGGGCTGCCTTTGGCTTTGGTACAGCGCCATCGGGGACGGCTTGGCATTGATGTCTTTGCGCGGGAACTCCTGCGGGATCAGAATCGCACCCTGGGGCTTTACGATGCCTCGGTCACGGCTATCGATCCCTTCCCGGATCGCCCCCTCAACGAAGGCACCGACCCCACCCTAGATGGCCTGGATCGCCTGTTTACTGGAGCCATTAACCACCACCTGCGTAGCACCCTAGGGATTTCTACCCCGCTCACCTACCATTTGCTGAATGACGAGGTCTTCAAAGCCTGGAAATTCCTGTCCGAAAAAGACTCGAAACAGGGGTTTGTGGGTTCAGTGGACGATCTGCGGGTGGCCATGGCCCTGAATCCCCACATGCAGGTGGCCATCAACCACGGCTTCTACGATCTCGTGACCCCCTACTTTGCCTCCAACCTGCTGGTGGATCTGATGGCCCTTAGCTCCGAACTGCAAGCTAACCTCACCCTGCAACATTTCCGGGGAGGTCACATGTTCTACACCTGGGAAGCCTCCCGCCAGCAGTGGCAGCGATCCATGCAAGCGTTCTATCAACGGGCCTTAGCCTAGGGTTGCGTTAGGTTAACTTTTGTATCTAGATCGGCCTTGGTTGGATGAGAGAGCGTAACGGAACTTGATAATTAATTCAGAAAAGCAGGTTTAGAAGGATATACCCATGGGCTTTATCAAGTCGATCTTTGGCATCATTGGTGGCGTCTTCAAGGCTATCTTGGGCGTGTTTGGCATTGGTAAAAAGTCTGAGTTCTTTATGGAACTCGACGAAGGCGCTGCCCCTGCCGAGGCTCCCGTCCAGCCCGCCGCCCCTCAGCCCGCCGCCCCCGCTCCGGCTACGGCTCAACCCGCTGCGACCACCCCCGCCCCCAAGCCCGCTCCGGCGGCACCCCAAGCCGCTAAACCTGCGAGCCCCGTGCCAAGTTTTGCCGCCAGCTATCTCACTGGCCCCACGATGCCCCGCCGCCGTCGTCCCGGCCCCAGCCTGTCTCCCTTTAAGGACATGGCGAAGCAGATGAATGTTCGTTAGGGGGCAATGGAGACACAATTAGGTCGATGCATGGCCAGCTAGATCGGTCGGCGCAATCTTAGGATCGAATCCTTACCCCTCCGCTAGCGGCCAGGTAAAATAAAACCGACTTCCCTCTCCCAGGGCCGAGACTAACCACACTCGGCCCTGTTCTGATTCAACAATTTTCTTCACCACCGAAAGGCCAACCCCCGTACTTTCAAAGTCATCCCTGGCCTTGAGCGTTTGGAAAATGGTGAAGATTTTTTCGTGGTACTGGGGGGCAATGCCGGGGCCATCATCGCTGACGCAGAACTCTAGGGCATCTGCCTGGGTGCGGCAGTGGATGGTGATGGTGCCCTGGCCTCGGTGATGGTGCTTGATGGCGTTGCCAATTAAATTGGCGAACACCTGGCCGAGGGCGGTTTGGTGGGTGTAGAGTCTGGGCATTTCGTCGGCCACCTGCACCCGAAAACCGGAGGGGGGCGCGAGGGAATCGATCACGCTATGGAGCAGTTGGGCCACGTCCACCTCCGTGATTGGCCGCTCGCGACGACCAATGCGGGCATATTCCAGCAGACCATTAATCAGCGCCTCCATGCGCTGCACCCGACTTTTCAGCAGGGCTAACTGCCGCTGATTTTCCTCAGGGATCTGCCCTGCCAAGTCTTCGCTGATCCAATCCGCCAGATTGGAAATGGCCCGTAGGGGAGCCTTGAGATCGTGGGAGGTAACATAGGCAAACTGGTCGAGTTCGCTGTTGCGCCGTTCCAGCAGGGCGGTGGTGCGGGCCAGCATGAGGTTGGTGGTGGCTAGTTCTTCGGCTCGGCGTAGTAGCTCCTCGCGAGCGGCCTTGCGCTCAGTAACGTCCTCAATAATGGCGATAAAGGCGGCAATGTCGTCGGATTCGTCGCTTTCCACGGAAACGGTCACTAAAGTCCACACGGCATGACCCTCACCATGGAGATAGCGTTTTTCAAACTGGCAGGATCGCTGTTCGCCCCGAATCAACCGCTGGTAGTACATAGCGTCCTGGCTCTGATCCGCTGCGTCGGTGACCACCGAAAAGTGCTGCCCCAACAGCGATTCAGCGGGCCGACCGAGGAGATCACACAACCTCTGATTGACCTGAATCCATCGCCCCTCCGGTGACAGCCGCGCCATGCCCACCGCCGCCTGTTCAAACACCGCCCGAAACCGGGCTTCGCTGGTGCGCAGCGACAATTCCGCCTGCTTACGGTCGGTGATATTTTGCAGCACCCCCACTAGGCGTTGGTCGCCCCCCTGGTTGACCACCCGCCCATAGAGGCTGACCCAGTGCCAAGTACCATCGGGCCACCGTACCCGATACTGATGGGTGAAGTCTTGCTGGGTGGCTATCGCTTGCTCCACGGTGGCTTGGGTGGCGGGCCAGTCGTCGGGGTGGATAAAGTCCTGCCATTGCTCAAGCCGATGGAGGGAGGTGTCTGGATCTAGCCCCAAAATCCGCTTACTTTGGGGCGACCAAAACTGGGTTTGCTGGCTCAAGTTCCAATCCCAAGCCCCCATCTGCGCCGCACTCAGGGCTAGATTCAGGCGTTCGGCGGTTTCTTGCAGGCTGCCTTGCACCGTTGTCGAAACGGCCCGATTCCACAGCGACCCCCGCCCCGCCCCGCCCAGTCGCCACAATACGGCGGATACCATCACCAGCGCCACCACCACCACACCATCGGCTAGGGCCACACCACCCTCCATCCACCCAGAGAGTCCCAAGCCTAAGGTTCCCATCTGCCAGCCCAGCCCGCGGCCGGAGAGGAACCCTAGGCAATACCCGAACGGACTCTGAAGCATGATCATGGTCAATGGGTCTCCATCATATCGGCTGGATCGGGCCTCCACCTCCGATCAGCCTAGGAAGGAAGGTCTCGACTACCGATTTCGATTAAGATACGGCTACACCCTATCGCAGATTCCCTTTCCACCATGTACTGCGTCATCTACGACGGCAACTGCAACCTCTGTGTCAATCTGGTGCGCGTGTTGGAGGGTGTCGATCAGGGCCAACGCTTTCAGTATGTGCCCATGCAGGACGCCGCCGCCCTCGCCCCGTTCGACCTCACCCCCGCCGATGGCGAAGCGGGCATGATGCTCATTGACCTTGCCCAACCCCATCGTCGCTGGCAGGGGAGCGACGCCGCCGAGGAGATCGGTCGCCAGATGCCCCTTCTGCAAGGGTTAATCGCCGCTTATCGGGCCTTACCCGGTGCGAAACCGACAGGTGACCGAGTCTACGCCTACATTCGCGACCATCGCTACCAACTCTTTGGTCAACGCGCCGACCTCTACCAACCGACCTATCCCCCTTGTCCCGACCAAACTTGCGCTCCTTTTCCCACCGTGGCTAACCGTCCCGAGGCTAACTGTCCCGTGACTGATTATCCCGTGCCTGACCCTTCGTAGCCACCAGGATCAAGCCAGCCTCCAGGAGGCCGGGGTAGGAGGTGGTTGAATTGCTTTGGATCGCTAGCGGTAAACATCGGTGGGGCTTTGCCAAGGCTATAGACTTAACCGTATACTCATGTAAGAAAACTTAACCATTCCACTCCTCGCTATGACCGCAGACACCTTCCAACCCTGGCTTAATTTCGTCCATCCCATGCTGATGTGGGTCTTGTTCGCGACGACCCTATACGCCATGTATCTAGGGGTTCAGGCCCGTCGCACCCGCCTTGCCGATGCCGAAACCCGCAAAGAACTGATCAAGGGCAAGTTTGCCCTCAAGCACCACAAGGTGGGAGCGGTGCTGATGGCGTTTATGGTCTTAGGCACCATCGGCGGCATGGGGGCCACCTACCTCGAAAGTGGCAAACTGTTTGTGGGGCCACACCTCCTGGTGGGTCTCGGCATGGCTGGGTTAATTACCACCTCGGCGGCGTTGGTGCCCTTTATGCAAAAGGGTAGCGAAACGGCCCGTCTCAGCCACATTTCCCTCAATGTTATTTTGGTGGGCTTGTTTGGCTGGCAAGCCTTCACCGGGGTACAGATTGTGCAGCGCCTACTGTCTAACCTGTAGCGTTTCGCACCACACCCCTACGGATAATTCCTACAGAAATCCCCCAGGGGATTCCCATAGCCCTGCTGTCTCGGTTCTAGGCGGCGGGGTTTGCTTTAGGTTTCCGGACGGTTACTCTCCCGATGGGCGGCGGGTTTGCCCCAATGAGACCAAAAATGATGGCGATGGTAGCTATCGGGTAGGGGCAAATGGTAGCTGCTGTGGAAATCCTCTTGCACTTTGCGGGTTAGCCGCTTGGAAACCTGGCGTACCACCTGGTTCAGCAGTTTATCCCCCGATGCTTTGACGAGGGACTGGGGTAGGGCATTGAGAAACCGGGGTTTATGGATGTGTACCGTCAGCGTTAGCCGCCAGTCTACTTGGGTGAGCGGATTGCCCTCAGGATCTTGTCCTTCGATGAGGTGCAGCGCTGATTGAAAATCCACATCGTAGCCGGGGGGCACATAGCCTGGAATCGGGATGGTGTCGATGCGATAGACCCCGTGGTCGAGGGGAGAAAGGTACAGTCCCACCTGGGGTTCCACCTCATAGCCCAGCACCGAAAAATGCCCCACCACCAGGGCATAGCCATGGTCGGAAATGGGTGAGACTTGCATGGGGTGGGCGCAGCGGGTAAACCAGCCCCGATGGCAGTTGAGGTAGTCGCCCACGGTGGATAACGGAGCCGCCATATCCATGTGGCCCGCATACTGTCCCTCAAAGCACAGGGTAGTGTCGGGGGCTGGGGATGATCCCCCAGGACTGGCCTCGGAGGGCAATGGCATTCCCGGCGGCGGATCATCCACCAGATCAGTGGCGCTCATTCCAAACGAGGTATCGCCATCGGGGGAAAACAACATAGCGGCTTCACCAGAACACATTCACTAGAACACCCTGAACGACGAGTGGCACGCTCCCTAGGCTTACCCTAGGATATCCCCTCGCCAGATGCCCCTTCACAGGTAACCGAAGACCACCCCACAAAACTGTGATCCACATCACGATTGCCCCAGTCGTCTCTCCTTCGACCAACCTCGCTCCAAGCCCGGATTCGCTGGGAACTTCGCGTTGGCTTACCCAGTTCAAGCCTAGGCCGAATGCAGAATAGGGGGGACGCCGGGACGCCCTAGGAATTTCATATTTTGAACCAATATGGTATGCCTGAGTAAGCCACTGTTGTTTCTGGGGTAAGACGATGCGGCAAAACTTTACAGAAGAAGAATGGACAAAGCTCCTGCAAGCGCCGATGGAAGCGGTCATGGCCGTCTGTTTAGCGGACAAGGTTGATCCCATTTCTTTTTTACAAGAGCTGATTGCTGGGGTAAAAATTGTCACCGAAGATGTAAGGCGTACGGATTTGCCTGGAGAACTGATCCCCGCCCTCGTAGCCGCCATGTCCGAAATCGATGCCCAAGAGCCTCTGACTGGGGAGCAGTTAATCCTTAAAAAACAGTTTGAACTGTTGGGAATTATTCAGACCTTTAAAAAGCCCAAGGATGCCCGTGATCGAGCGGTGGAAAGTTTTCAAGCAATTTCGGCCATCCTCGATACCAAGGTAACCGGAGCCCAGGCCACCGAGTTTAAGACCTGGTTAATGTCTGTGGCGCAGCGGGTAGCCGAATACCAGCGCGAAGGTGGGTTCCTCGGCGTTGGCGGGAGCCGGATTAGCGAGCGCGAGTCTGATGTGCTCAAAGCCCTTGCTCGATCGCTAGGTCTAACCCCCTAACCCCACGATTGGAGCCCTAGATTTGACGTTATCGGACTTCTATCACTAGGAAAACGAGGCATCACCCCCTAGGATAGACATCTGCAATAGGCCGTCAGGCTGACTCCTGAGAGTGGGCTAGCGACTTTGACGCTCTCTCGATTCGTCCAACCACCGATTTTCGTTTACGTGTGAGGTATACATCCGATGGCTGATGCTTTGATTTACTTTTTGATTAGTGTTTTAGTTTTAGCGGTCAGCCTGCTGATCATCGCTAAGATTCCGCCCATTGGTGTTGACATTGACAGCCCTGTCAAGGCACTGTTGGGCGGGGCTATCATTGGAGCGTTTAATGGCATCTGGGGCTTTTTCCCCGACGTGATTCGCACGATCACCTGGCTCTTTACCCTAGGCATTGTGCCCCTGCTAGGCTCCATTATTGTGTTTGGTTTTGCGGCTTGGATGGTCGAAGGATTTCGCCTGCGCTGGGGCATTTGGAGCGCCATTATGGGATCCCTAGCCCTAGCCATCGTCAGCTCTCTACTGAAGATGATTTTGGGCGCTTTTGGCCTGGTAGTTTAGGAGCATCATCACACCCCTTGCCCTCCTATCAACCCCAGGGGGGCGGGGGGATTCATGGTTAGCCCTTGCCGATTCCCTTGGTCTACCCAAGCCCCAATCGATGCCAGCCCCAACACATTACAACTGTCTTAAGTTTGGCGGGTTCCAAAGTGGAATGGCGGAGGATAAAAGACAATCTCTCGCACCGAGGTACTCACCATGACGATTCAACAGATGGCTCAGAGGCTTGTCGTCCGTGCCCACGTTCGCTTTACGCCATGGAAATTGCGCCATTGGATTACCCTAGGGATGCTTGCGGTCGTTGGGGTCTTGGGGTTCAGCCTGTGGTCTGTAGCTCCGGCTTGGTCTACGGCCCCCCAGCCGCCTCGCCTGGTGCCCGCCATCCTCAATGGCAACCCCATCCACGTCCTCTACATCACCCGCAGCAACGATCAGGTTTTAGTGCGCTGCTATCCCGGCTTTCAACCCGCCCTGGAGCCCATTAACCAGGAGGGTCGCCTCACCTGCATCAACCCGAATCCTTAGTTGATTGGCTATCGGATCAGCGATAGGCCCAGAAAGCAGGGGCCGACGCAGCCTAGCTTGCAGCGCCCTGCAAAATTCTCTAGCGGGTGGTCACGAGTACCACCCCTAACATAATAAACCCCAACCCCAAGATCCGTACTGGAGGAAGGGCTTCGTTAAAGAAGAAATAGCCCATCAACACCGAGGCAAGGTAGATCAAAGAAGCAGAAGGAGCGGCCACACTGAGCTTGACGCGGGTAAGCAGCAAAATATAGGAAATTGCTCCGATACCGTAGGCGGCTAACCCCGCCAGTAGGGCTGGGGTGGTGGCGATGCGCAAAATGTGGCTGAGGGCGTTTTCTCCGGTCACTTGGCCCAACTGCCCCGCCCCAAATTTCAGGCAAAACTGCCCCAGGCTACTGGCCATCACAGAAATCAGCAGTAGTCCAAATTCCGGGAGAGTCACGCCGCTGGCCTCACAAGGGTGCTGTTTTCACTGCTGTATTACTTTAGGATAAACTCACGGACATTCCCCGTTGTTCCGTTGCCCCGTCCGGTAATGCCTATGCTCGGTAAAACGCTGCTTCGTGGCCTCCAAGCCAATCAGTTTCGCCATCCCCTCGATCTAGAGGCGACGCGATCTCTGCAACAACTGCCAGGGCTGGACGTGCTGGTGCGACTAGTGGTCGCCCCCCTAGCCGAGTCGTTTTTCCATTTAGAAAACCTGGCCTCCAGCATTCAGGTCAGCAACCGTCAACTGCCCAGCCTCCACGCGGCCCTTACCGAAGCCTGCCAAATTCTCGACCTCGACGTGCCTCAACTCTATGTGCGGCAGAACCCGGTACCCAATGCCTACACCTTTGCCATGCGCGGGGAGCGGCCCTTTATTGTCATCCACACCGCCCTGCTAGAACTGCTGACCCCAGAGGAAACCCAGGCGGTGATCGCCCACGAACTGGGCCATCTCAAGTGTGACCATAGCCTTTACCTCACGGTGGCCAATCTCCTCACCCTGGCGGCGAGTCAACTACCCTTTGGCGACGGCATTGCCCAAGGCCTACAAAATCGGCTGATGGAGTGGGTGCGTTGTGCAGAATTTACCTGTGATCGCGCTGCCCTGCTCGTGGCCCAGGATCCCCGGATTGTGGCCTCCTTACTGATGAAGCTCTGTGGCGGATCCCCCTCTCTGGTGGCCGAGTTGAGTGTGGATGCCTTCCTCGATCAAGCCCGCGCCTACGACGATCTCAGCCAGGATGCCCTAGGCGATGCCCTCAAACAACTGCGCACCCAGGGTCTCACTCACCCCGTCCCTGTGCTGCGGGCAAAGGAAATTGAACGCTGGGCCAGCAGCCAGGTCTACTATGATCTGGTGAAAAACCGCCCAATTGAGTATAATGAGGGCTCATCCAAGGGCGGATGGCGAAATTGGTAGACGCACCACACTCAAAATGTGGCGACTTCGGTCATGCGAGTTCGAGTCTCGCTCTGCCCATGTTTAAGTTCCTAGGCCACCTGGATCGCTTCTACCTCCTTCGGGGATAGACTCGCTGGCTTCTATTGTTTCGGATCCATAAAACCGAGGATAGCTCGGTCTATTTGGGTTGAGCTGCCATGAGCGTCATCTACGATTTAGAACACATCACCACCTATCGCTACGCCAAGCCCGTCACCTTTGGTCCCCATCGCGCCATTTTTTTGCCGAGGGGCAGCTATGGCGGGCGTATTCTGAGCTACCGCCTAGACACCAACCTGCCCTCCCAGGTGCGTTGGATGATGGATACCCTCTCCAATAACGTGGCGGTGATTGACCTACAAGCCCCAGGGGAAGAACTAACCGTCGCCTACCATGTGCAGGGGGAACACTTCGGCTATCGAGCGGTGCAAGACTTTCCCCTCGACTCTAGGGCGGAGGAACTGCCTGTGCAGTATACGCCGGACGAATGGACGGATTTGTCGGTGTTTATGCGGCCCCACGCCGAGGACTTTGATGGCCTTGTGGCAGATTGGACGCGGCGATTTGTGCTGGGCGACCAAGACGGCACGTTGGATGTGATCGACCGCATGATGGACACCATCCACCGCACCCTGAAGTACGAAGCCCGCGAGGCGGAGGGCACTCAATCCCCCGGTGACACCCTGCGTACCGGAATGGGCACCTGTCGGGACTATGCGTGGTTGATGATCGAGGCGCTGCGACGGTTGGGACTGGCCTGTCGGTTTGTCAGCGGCTACTTGTATGATGCGGCCCTCGACGGGGGCGAGGTAGGCATGACCGGATCCGGAGCCACCCATGCTTGGCTTCAGGTTTACCTACCCGGTGCTGGCTGGCGAAACTATGACCCCACCAACCGCATCAGTGAGGGGTTTGATCTGGTGCCCGTGGCCATTGCCCGCCATCCCAATCAAGTGATGCCCTTGTCGGGTTCTTGGATGGGGGATGCCTCGGATTATTTAGGGATGTCGGTGCAGGTTGCCATCCGCAAACTGGCCGACCAACGGGAATATCAAGCCTAGCGCTCGGTCTCCTGCCGCAACCCTCAGCCTTCATCAATAATCCACGATCCTAAGGACAAAACCACGGATGGGCCGTAACCACGCCAAATATCGATGCCAGTCCAGCCCCGCTGCCCCCCGTGGCGTTCGCTCTAGGGATCGATGGCGATGGCGATTATGTTGGGTGACGGTAGCGTTGCTGCTGGCGCTGCTGATGGGGGGCGTCCGCACCATGCCGGGGGGGGCCAATGCCCTCGTTCCCCAGCCGCTCGTTGCCCAGACGACGGCGGACGAAACGACTCCAGGGGAATCCCCCAGTCCGTCGAATGCCCCCTTGAGCCAGTCAAGTCCATCGGGCCGTTTAGTGGGCAATGCCATTGACGGTTTTCCGGTGGTGCTGGATGGCAAGGAGTTATTTCGGGTCAAGGTGGGCCTTGAGGGGGTCTCTGCGGAGGAACGGGCCGCCATCCTCACCCAGCGCATTCAGGCGGCGGTGGTTGACAGCAGCATTACCCCCGACGACATTCGGGCGGAAACGGGGGAGACCCAGAGCGTCATTTGGGCTGGGGACAAGGTGCTGTTTACCATTCGCCCAGCGGATGAGGCGATCTACGGTCGGCCCCATCCAGAACTTGCTGCCATGGCGGTGGATTGGATTCAGCAGGCCCTAATCGACTATCGCGAGGCCCGCACCCTACAACGGACGGCCATCAACTTAGTGGCCATCGTGGTCAGCACATTAATTCTGGTGATTTTTCTGCGCGGGCTGTTTTTCCTCTGCTCTAAGCTGTCCAGCCGCATTCAAACCCAGCGGGAAAACGGCACCCTAGCGCTACGGATCCGGTCGATTCCCCTACTGGGAGCCGGAGCCACCAGCTACCTGCTTCAGAGCCTCATTCAACTGCTGCGGATGGGGCTGATGCTGTTTGCCCTCTACCTCTATGTGCCCTTTGTGCTCAGCCAGTTTCCGGCCACCGAAGCGATTGGAGACAGCCTGCTGCGGGACATTGCGGATCGATTAAGCGCCCTAGCCCAGGGGTTTGTGGCCTACCTGCCCAACCTGCTGATGCTGGGGGTTTTGGCCTTGATCACCTACTACGTGATCGAATTTGCCAAGCAGGTGATTATCGAACTGGGGCGGCAGGATGTGTACCCCTGGTTCTACCCCGAATGGGTGTCACCTACCATCCGTCTGGCCACGTTTTTCATTGCGGCCATCGCCTTCGTTATTGCTGGGCCGTTTTTGCCCGGATTTGGGTCGCCCGCCTTCCAGGGGGTGTCGCTGTTTGTGGGGGCCTTGCTCACCTTGGGATCCTCCTCCGCCGTAGCCAACGCCCTAGCCGGAATTATCCTGATCTACACCCGCGCCTTTCGGATTGGCGACTTCATCCGCATCGACAACATCCTGGGCGAAGTGCAGGATAAATCCCTGTTTGTCACCCGCGTGATCACGCCTAGGCAGGAAACCGTCACCATCCCCAATGCCTCGGTGCTCAACAGCAACGTCACCAACTTCAGCGCCATCTGCCGCGAAGCCGGGGGCTATCTGGTGCTGCAAACCACCGTCACCCTGGGGTACGATGTGCCCTGGCGCAAAATCCACGCGGTGATGATCGAAGCGGCCCTCGCCACCCCCAACATCCAAGCCACTCCCGCTCCCTTCGTTCTGCAAACGGCCCTCAACGACTTCAACGTGAGCTACACCCTCAGCGCCTACACTGCCGCCCCCAACCAAATGCCCCTAATCTACTCGGCTCTGCACCAAAATATCCAAGACCACTGCAACGCCGCCGATATCGAAATCCTCTCACCGGGCTACACCGCCCTGCGCGACGGCAACCATTCCACCATCCCCGCCGACTACCTACCAGAGGACTACACCGCCCCTGCCTTTGGCATCCACCAAACCCAACCCCGCAACGGCCAGGTTTCTTAGTCATTCTTAGTCATCTCCCTACCCAGCCCAGCCCCCCACCGTAGGGGCGAGGTCTCCTCTCTCCTCGCCCACAAATACCAAGGCAAACTGCTTCAAAGCCAAGACGCAGGGGAATAAGCCAATCGTCACCTGAGACCTCTGGGAGGGCAGGGAACCCCTGCCCCTACAATGGTGGTGGGGTTTAATGGCGCTTGAACCGGATACCGAGAAAGAGGTCGTAGAGGAAGCTGAAGAAGTCCTTCACTTGTAGCAATCCTAGGGACTGGGGAGAACCCTTTTCGTCTAGCAGGGGCCGCATGACTTCGTAGGTGGGCTTGTATTTGTACCAGGGCACCGAGGGCCAGAGGTGATGCACCAGGTGGTAGTTTTGGCCCATGATCAGAATATTCAGCACGGCACCGGGATAGACGCGGGCATTTTTCCAGCGATCTCGTTCCTCGAAGGGGCGGTGGGGTAGGTAGTCGAAAAATAAGCCTAGGGCAATGCCGACGACGAGGGCTGGGGAAAACCAAAAGTTGAAGATGTAGCCGAGGAAGTCAAACTTCCAGGCGGCAAACACCAGCAGCGCTACAGCCAAACGGCCCAGGAACCACTCCAGCAGCTCCCAATTACGCCAGAGTTGGCGTTTGAAGAAGTAAATCTCGTGGTAGAAGAAGCGGGCGGCAATCAGCCACAGCGGCCCCCCGGTGGAGACAAAGTGATCCGGGTCGTTTTCGGGGTCGTTCACGTGGGCGTGGTGTTGCAGATGGACACGGGTAAACACCGGAAAGGAAAAGCCCAGGATCAGGGCGCTACCATGGCCCAAAATTGCATTCACCTTGCGATTGCGATGGGCAGAGTGGTGGGAGGCATCGTGGATGACCGTCCCCGCCAGATGCAGAGACAGGACGTTCATCAAAAACACGCACCAACCGGGCCAACCCCAGAGGAAATAGCCCACGGTGGAAATGCTAATCAGACCTACGGAGGCCATGAACATCAGGGCATTAGGACTTAAACCACCCTCAGCTTTCAGCAACTCAGGGGGCACCGTTTTTCGTATCGTCAGGGGCTCGGTTGCCGCCGACATGTTGCACGCTCCTACACCAATATCCTCGGTAGTATACGTTACGACGCCGCGTTAATAAAGTTTTGTGACGGGAAAGGGGACAAAATCTCAGCTTGGTAGGGGCGAAGCACCCAGGGTGGGCCATTCAGCGGTCAAATCCTGGGGCTAGGGTCTGGGAATTAGGTGGTGGCCCTAGCGGGCAGAGCCAGCTTGGCTGGACGGCGGTGGTAAAAGTCTTGGGCTGGCCTCGATGTTTGCGCTCAGATTTGCTTTAGAGTGACAAAATCCCAAGTTTTATGTAAAGGTTGTCTGCCTTGATGTAAAGGTTGCCTGGATATAGATGTTGTCTGCTGGGCATCCAAACGGGCTTAGCCCTTGATTCTAGATGCCTCTGGGTTGTCGTTCAGTCATGTTAGAGAGATCACTATGCCGCTGAGTACCAATCGCCGCCGTACGAAAATTGTCGCCACCATCGGCCCCGCAACCCAGACTGCTGACGTGCTCCGTGCCCTGATTGAAGCCGGAGCAACCACCCTACGGCTCAACTTTTCCCACGGTAGCCACGAAGATCACCAGCGCAGTATCCGCCTCATTCGCCAGGTGTCCTTCGAGTTGAATCAGCCCGTCGGCATTTTGCAGGATTTGCAGGGGCCAAAAATTCGCCTGGGTAAGTTTGAGCAGGGGGCGATTCAACTGGCCAAGGGCGATCCCTTTGTCCTCACCAGCGAGCGCATTTTGGGCACCCAGGAACGGGCCTGCGTTACCTACGACAAGCTGGCGGAGGAAGTTCCGGTGGGTTCCACCATTTTGCTGGACGATGGCAAGGTGGAAATGAAGGTGGAAGCCGTGGATATCGAGGCCCAGGAACTCCACTGTCGAGTGGTGGTTGGGGGCCTGCTGACGAATAACAAAGGGGTGAACTTTCCAGGGGTCTACCTCTCCATCAAAGCCCTGACCGAGAAGGATCGGGAAGACCTGATGTTTGGCCTCAATCAGGGGGTGGACTGGGTGGCTCTCAGCTTTGTGCGTAACCCCCAGGATGTGCTGGAAATTAAGGAAATCATTGCCCAAGCCGGGAAAAATGTGCCCGTTATCGTCAAGATCGAAAAGCACGAGGCCATTGAGCAGATGGAGGCGATTTTGTCGCTGTCGGACGGGGTGATGGTGGCGCGGGGCGATCTGGGGGTAGAACTGCCCGCCGAGGAGGTGCCGATTTTGCAAAAGCGCCTGATCCTCACCGCCAATGCCCTGGGCATTCCGGTGATTACCGCCACCCAAATGCTGGATAGCATGGTGGGCAACCCCCGCCCCACTCGCGCCGAGGTCTCCGACGTGGCCAATGCCATTTTGGACGGCACCGATGCGGTGATGCTCTCCAACGAAACGGCGGTGGGCAAGTTCCCGGTCGAAGCCGTGGCCACCATGGCACGGGTGGCGGTGCGCACGGAGCAGGAAGGCTTGGGCAACCGCGAGCTAGAGAACACTGGAGCCTGGTCGATTCCCAATGCCATTAGTCAGGCCGTGGGGCGGATTGCCTCCCAGCTCAATGCAGCGGCGATTATGACCCTGACCAAAAGCGGAGCTACGGCCCGCAATGTGTCGAAATATCGGCCCCAAACGCCCATTTTGGCCATTACCCCCCATGTGAATGTAGCCCGCCAACTGCAACTGGTGTGGGGGGTCAAGCCGCTGTTGGTGTTGGATCTCCCCTCCACCACCCAAACCTTCCAGGCGGCGATGGGGGTGGCCCAGGAAAAGCACCTGCTCAACGATGGCGATCTGGTGGTGCTGACAGCGGGCACCCTGCAAGGGGTATCGGGTTCCACCGACTTGATTAAGGTGGACGTGGTAACGGCGGTGCTGGGCCGAGGCGTGGGCATTGGCGAAGCTTCTGTCAGCGGTCGGGCACGGGTGGCCCACAGCGGCATGGATGTCAGCGACTTTAACGAGGGCGAGATTCTGATTGTTCCCCGCACCAGTGCCGATTTTGTCGAGGCCATCCGTCGTTCCGGCGGCATTATTACCGAAGACGACAGCCTCACAGGCCACGCTGCGGTGATTGGCCTGCGGCTGGGGGTTCCGGTGATTGTGGGGGTGAAAAACGCCACGGAAATCATCCGCGACGGCACCATCCTCACCCTCGATACCCGGCGAGGACTGGTCTATTCTGGAGCGCTGGGCACCCTGAGAACCGATCACGGCCTAGGGCTTTAGCCTCCTCATCGGGCGAGATGGGCGCTTCCCCAGGGGTGCCCTGGGCGAACTCCAACCCAAAACGTCCCGGCAATGGCGGTAATCTGGGTTAAGTAACAAAGCGACACAAACCAGCATGGCTACTATTAACGACAATTACCTCAAACTCAAGGCGGGCTACCTGTTTCCCGAAATTGCCCGTCGGGTGAACACCTTCGTGGAAGCGAATCCCGATGCGCCAATTATCAAATTGGGCATTGGCGACGTCACCGAACCCCTGCCCGAAGCCTGCCGCAACGCTATGATCCAGGCGGTACAGGACATGGGGGATCGTGGCTCCTTTAAGGGCTATGGCCCCGAACAGGGCTATGGCTGGCTGCGAGAAAAAATTGCCCAGCACGACTTCCAATCTCGCGGCTGCGCCATTGACGCCTCGGAAATCTTCATCTCCGATGGCTCCAAGTGCGACTGCGGCAACATTCTAGACATCTTTGGCGACAACAACTCCATCGCCGTCACCGACCCGGTCTACCCCGTCTATGTGGATACCAACGTGATGGCGGGCCACACCGGAGTCGTGAAAGACAACGGCGAATACGAAGGGCTGGTCTATCTGCCCATCAACGCCGAAAACAACTTTACCGCCAGCATTCCCAGCGAAAAGGTAGACCTGATCTACCTCTGCTTCCCCAACAACCCCACCGGGGCCGTCGCCACCAAGGAGCACCTACAAGCCTGGGTGAACTACGCCCGCGCCCATGGCTCCATCATCCTGTTTGACGCCGCCTACGAAGCCTTCATCACCGACCCCACCCTTCCCCACTCTATCTACGAAATTGAGGGAGCGAGGGAATGCGCCATTGAGTTTCGCTCTTTCTCTAAGAACGCTGGCTTTACCGGGACTCGCTGTGCCCTCACCGTAGTGCCCAAGTCCCTCAAGGGCAAAGCCGCCGACGGCAGCGAAGTAGAACTGCACGGCCTGTGGAACCGTCGCCAATCCACCAAGTTCAATGGCGTCTCCTACATTGTGCAGCGGGGGGCTGAGGCGGTCTATTCCGCCGAAGGCCAAGCCCAAACCAAGGCGCTGATTGACTTTTACATGGAAAACGCCCGCATCATTCGCGAGCAACTCACGGCGGCAGGCATCAGCGTCTATGGCGGCGTCAACGCACCCTACGTCTGGGTGAAGACCCCCAACAACCTATCGAGCTGGGATTTCTTTGATAAGCTACTGCACACCTGCAACGTGGTGGGCACCCCCGGATCTGGCTTTGGGGCCGCTGGGGAGGGCTACTTCCGCATCTCCGCCTTCAACAGCCGCGAGAACGTGGTGGAAGCTATGGCCCGTGTCACCGCCAAGTTCCGGGCCTAGGTAGAGCCTCAGATTCCCTGAATACCCCTTGAGAACGGAGTGGACCAGACTATAATTTCCCCTAAGCACGGTGGGATAACCCCTGAGAATAGGAAGCGGCGATGACAGGTTCAGGGTTTCAACGTCCAGGGTTTCAGCGTTCTGGCTGGTCGGGGGAGTCTGCCGCTGGGGAGACTTGGGGAGGGCTCAGCATGGCCGAAATGCTGAGTCTACCCCTGGAGCAGCGCCAACTGATGGTGTGGTTGATTCGGCAACCCACGGTGACCCTGGCTGACATTGCCCAACAGTTGGGGACAACCGAGGCGGAGGCCCAGCAGCGGATCGCCCCCCTGCTGACCCAGGGCTATGTCCAGGCGTTATCCCCTGCCGAGGGTGAGGGATGGGATGAGGATCGGTTCCCGACGGGGGGATCACCGATGCAATACCGTGCCCGAATTTTGTCGCTCCAGCGGGCGGGTAGACGAGAAGACGGGCCAGCCACCGCCACCGCTGCGCCCCTGGCCGTGATGCTGAGCGGGGCTAGTTTGGTGACACCGGGGGGAACCGTAACCCTCAGCGTGACGGTCACCAACAAGGGTGACACCAGCGCCATTATTGACGTGTTTTTGGAGGATTTGCCCGCCTCCCTCTATGCCTGGGTGTCATCTACCCAGGAGCGCTTAGCCCTTGGCCCCGACCAAAGCCGGGAGGCCATCTTCACTTTTCTGGTGCCCGCCACCGCCATGGCCGGATACTACACCTATGCCCTGGTGGTGGATTCGCCCCAGCACTACCCCAGCAGTCCGCCCCAGCGATTTGAGCAGCGGATTCAGGTATTGCCCGCCGCCGAGGATGGGGATCAGGCCAGCGATCCCACCTTTTTTCTGCTGCCTCCCACCCGTGCCGCCAGCCCTAACCGCCTTGCCCCTGGCGATACCCTGGAGCTTCAGGTAGTCGTCCACAACCGAGGCCAGCGGGTGGATCGGTTTCGGCTGCGCTGTCTAGATCTGCCGCCGGAGTGGCTGACGATTACCTATCCCCAGGGGTTTCAGGCGGTGGGGCTGTCGCTCATGGAGCAATACCTCGACCTCAACCCCAACGACCAGGGCACGATTTTAGTGTTGCTAACGGTGCCCTTGAACACCCTGGCAGGCAGCTATGTCGGTACCCTACAACTGCAATCGGAAAACCAGCCCGACCTGACCCTGCTGGATTTGCTCTACCTAGACATCCTCCCGGTGTATCAGGTGAATCTCAGCTTTCGTACCTTGGTCAGTCGGGTGCAAAACCAGCCGGGGCAATATATGGTGCAGGCCAGCAACCAGGGTAATACCCCCCGCACCATCCAGTTCCAAGCCCTGCCCCTGGATGGTGGCAATCTGTGTACCTTCACCCTAGATCCGCCAGAGTTAATCCTCGCCCCCCAACAAACCCAGACCACCCAACTCACCGTGCAGCCCCAGCCCCGCCGCAAACGACCCTGGGTGGGGGGTGGACGGGTGATTAACTTTGCCGTGGAAGCCCAGGATGTGGACAACCACCCCCTGCCGGAGATTCCCATGCAGGGTTTTTTGCTGTGGGAGTCACGCCCCTGGTGGCAGGTGTTGCCCCTGGTGTTGCTGGCCATCGGCAGTTTGGCGGCGGGGTTGTGGCTGCTGTGGTGGCTGTTTTTGCGGCCCCCGGCACCGCTCCAGGTGGTACGTTTGGCCCCCGCCGATCCCCAATACAGTGAAGCCAACGACGATGCCGTGCGGCTGGACTTCCAGATTAGCCAGCCCCGCCGTTTGCAGCGCCTAGAACTGGTGGGGCAATCCCCAGAGGGCACCATCACCAGTGGCCCCATGGTCTACGATTTCAGCCAGGGCTTGCCCCCAGACCTGGAACCCTTCTGCACCCTAAGTCGGGTGTTGCTCACCTGTCGCGCCGTGCTCACCGACGCCCGCCAGCCCGGACAGTATCAGTTCACCCTCACCGCCTTTCCTTCGCCCGGTCGGGGTCGCCTATCGCCCCATTCCCTAGACTCGGCCCTCATCACCGTCGATCCTTTTCCCCAGCCCGAAATTCTCGCCTTTACGCCCAGCCAGCCCATTTACCCAGAAGCGCCGCCCAGCGCTCAACCCGTGGCCAACGGTAACGGTGACAACGCCAACAATCCCCAGCCTGTACCCTACGGGATTCGCCTCAACTGGGCCATTGCCAACCCCCAGCGTGTTGCCGCCCTCCAACTGGTGGGGCGCGACCCGGAGGGCACCGTTGTCTTTCCCCCCATCCAGATTGATCTAAGGCAGGGGCTTCCCGAACCCCTCCAGGAGTTTTGCCGATTGGAGGCGGTGCTGGTGTGTGAGAACCTGCAAACGGGGGTGCGTCAGGCCGGACGCTACATCTTTGAACTGACGGTCATTCCCATGGATGGCCCCGCCGATCCCCCCATTACCCTGGCCACAGCACCGATTTTGATTGAGGCCCGCCCCCCGCAAATTCTCAACTTTTTGGTGAATGGCCAGCCCATGCAGCCGAAATATACCGTTCCCCTCGCCCCCGGTCAGCCACCGCCCCAACTGGTGGTGTCTTGGCAGGTGGAGGCCAATCCCGGCACCACGGTCACCCTGTTGCCCGTCCCTGGCAATGTGCCCCCCCAAGGCAGCCTGCCCCTACCCCTCAGCACCGAAACCAGTTCCACCGTAATTACGCTTCAGGTTACCAACCGCGATGGCAAGCAGGTACAGCGGTCGTTTACCCTGGCCACTGTCGCCCTCCCGCCCCCAACCGTTCCCTCCGGCGGCGGCGCTACTGCTAGTGGGGCGAGTGGTAACGGTGACGACGGGGCAGCGGCAGCAGCAGCGGCGGCAGCAGCGGCAGCGGTAGGTAAACCAGGCGATCCCCTGACCACACCCCGACTTTCCAGCCCCAACGGCCTGTCACCCTCAGAACTGCCCCCCCAGTTTGAATGATCCCACCGTCAGCCCTACCTCAAGCCAACCTACATCAAACAGAGGGTGTTAGGGTTGGTGGGGCACCCCATGCGGTTGACGGGGTTGTTATATAAATACACTTGCCCCAGGCTGGGCATGGCTCGCAGCACCGAGGCATTCTGAATGCGGTTGCGATTGAGGTTCAAGTAGCGCAGGTTCTCTAGGGTCGCGAGGGTGGTGATGTCCTCAATGTAGTTAGCGCTGAGATCCAGCACCTCCAGGGCGGTGAGAGACCCTAGCGGGGTGAGGTCGGTAATTTGATTGTGGTTGAGGTAGAGGGTGGTGAGACTCGTCAAGGATGCCAGCGGATCCAGGGATTGCAGTTGAGTTTGGCTGAGGTGCAGATCTTCCAGTGCAGTAAGTGGGGCTAAGCCCTGCAAGTCGCCGAGGGGATTATTCGCCAAACCCAACACTCGGAGGTTGTCGAGGTTGGACAGCGGGGTGAGGTCGGTAATTTGGTTATTGCTGAGATAAAGCCGGGAGAGGTTGGGCATCGCGGCGAGGGGCTGTAGGTCTTGGATGGCGTTGTTGTGCAACAGCAGATGCGTCAGTTGGGGCCAACTGGCCAGGGGGGCAATATCCGTTAATCCCTGGTGCGATAGGTTGAGTAGCGTAACCACCGAGGCCCGCCGCCCTGCTTGGGTGCAGTTTTCCACCCCCAATTCCGTCAACAGCACCTCCACCGTATGGCGCTGCCCCTCCGATAGGCTATCCTTGGCCTCGCACCACTGCTGAAAGGTGGTCGGCCTCGCCACTGGAGCAACCTCCGACGGGGCGTCTTCTGCCTGAGCCTCTTCCGCTTCTACCTCCTGAGCTTCCCTGTCCACAGTTTCGCTCTCAGGACTATCCACCGATTGGACAGCTTCAGCCTCAGGCGTCTCTACACCCTGAGTTTCGGCCTCCTGGGTTTCGGCTTCCTGAATGGCTGGCTCTGGAGTTTCCCCAAAAGCCGTCCCAGCCGTTCCCATCACTCCCAAGGCCACTACCCAACCCCAGCCTAGCCTCCCTATACCAACCATTGATAACCCTCTTCCCCTTGCCAGTCATCTCAATACCCTGGGCAATATCCTAGCAACTTGCCCCTCTCCCCTGAAGGCCCACTTTGCCACTTTTCATTCGGTCAGCAGGCAGAAAGCAGAAGGCAGAGAATTTGCTGATTCCCGACTCCCGACTCCCGACTCCCGACTCCCAACTCCCGACTCCCAACTCCCGACCCCCGACTCCCACTCCCGACTCTCCCACTCCCCTGCCTAGGAACACCGATAAGCCGATAAAATGCAAAGGTCGCTAAATCCGTGGCGGGTGATGGCCAAAAAGAGTGCAGGGCTGCTGATGTACCGCCGCTCTGAACAAGGCATTGAGGTGCTGTTGGTGCATTCCGGGGGGCCGTACTGGGTCAATCGTCAGTGGCAGGCGTGGTCGATTCCTAAGGGAGAAATTGATCCGGGCGAAGACACCTTTGCCGCTGCCCAGCGGGAATTTCAGGAGGAAACCGGACAGCGGGCCGAGGGGCAGTTTCAGGCGTTGCGTACCGTCCGGCAGTCGGGGGGAAAGCTGGTGTTTGCCTGGGCCTTTGAGGGCGACTTTGATCCCGAAACCCTCCACAGCAATACCTTTACCTTAGAATGGCCCCCCAACTCTGGGCGAATGCGGGAATTCCCGGAGGTGGATCAGGCGGCCTGGTTTCCGCTGGAGGAGGCTAAACAGCGCATTATTAAAGCCCAGGCCCAATTTTTAGACGAACTGGTTACCGTTTTGGCCCAGCCCGCCGCCCCCAATGCCCCCATTCCCCCCCGTCATCCCCGTTGTACCTGACCTACCTGGCCCTCAAACAGTTTCGCAATTACCGTGAGCAGGCTGTGCAATTCACGGCTCCCAAAACCATTGTGGTGGGGGACAATGCCCAAGGTAAGTCGAACCTGCTGGAGGCAGTGGAGCTATTGGCCACGCTCAAGTCTCACCGCACCAGCCGAGATCGAGACTTGGTGCAGCAGGATCAGCCCTTGGCCCAGGTCAGCGCCTCGGTGCAGCGAGATTTAGGGCCAGCGGAGATTGCCTTGGTACTGCGGGCGGCGGGGCGGCGCACGGCCATCCTCAACGGCGAAAAGCTGCGGCGACAACTCGATAGCCTGGGCACCCTGAATGCGGTGCAGTTTTCCAGTCTGGATCTGAACTTGGTGCGAGGGGGGCCGGGGGAACGGCGGGCCTGGTTGGATACCTTGCTGGTGCAGCTAGAGCCGATCTATGCCCACATCCTAAGCCAGTACAACCAAGTTCTGAAGCAGCGTAACGCCCTGATTAAGCGTCTTTATGGGGATGGCAGTAGCGATAGTGACACGTCCTCCGACCGCACCGAATTAGCTCTGTGGGATGCCCAACTGGCCACCCTGGGCACCCATGTGATGCGGCGGCGGGCGAGGGCCATTCAGCGCCTTGCCCCCATCGCCCAAAACTGGCACCAGGCCATCAGCGGCCAGCGAGAAACCCTGCACCTGCACTACCAACCCAACGTGCCTTTGCAAGATTTCCCCCTGTCCCCAGACGGCAACACAGGGGATGTCCAGACCATCCAAGCCAATTTCCTGGACAAAATTCAGCAGCGGGCCGTGGCCGAGCAGCACCAGCGCACCACCCTAGTTGGCCCCCACCGAGATGATATTGACCTGATCATCAACGACACCCCTAGCCGCCAGTATGGTTCCCAGGGCCAGCAGCGTACCCTGGTGCTGGCCCTAAAGCTGGCGGAACTCCACCTAATTGAATCGGTGATTGGGGAACCGCCCCTGCTGCTGTTGGATGATGTGCTGGCGGAACTCGACCTACACCGCCAAAATCAACTGCTGGAGGCGATTCAGGATCGCTTTCAAACCATCATCACCACCACCCACCTGGGAGCCTTTGACAGCCAGTGGAAAACCACCTCCCAAGTGTTGACGGTGCGCCAAGGGCAGATTCAGCCCAGCCTCTACTAAGTACACACAAGTCATCGATGCTGACCTTGCCAGGGATTGATCCCCCCTAGCCCCCCTTGGAAAGGCAGGGTGGTTTCATACGAGTAAAGAAAAAACATAGTGGATCCGATTGGCCCAAAGTCTGAGGGCTTGAGGCACGGTTCGCCAGCCTTGCCGTCGGGCTAGGGTA
>NZ_JACJRS010000058.1 GCF_014697375.1 Phormidium sp. FACHB-1136 | reverse complement strand
TGCTTCTGAAGCTCTTGCTTTTCCTCTGACGTTAGATAGTTTCTGACTCCCATGGCTTATTCCAGAATTTTAATGTATTATACGCAGTTTAGATGACTAACAGCTTAACAACGCTACGGAAGAGTTGCTGGCTATTTCCACGGTACAAGGACAAAACTTGGGGTGAGGGGCTGAAAGCCTTCTGTGTGGAGGGGTTGACAGACTGAGGAAGAGGGAGGCGAGCTAGAGATTAGCACAACCTTAGCCAGACCCTCCCCATGCCTCAGATGAACCGACTTCAAGCGGCCCTGCGTGCTCATCTGCCGTGGCATGGTGCCCGACTGACCTTTCTCGCCCTGTTTCTGGTGGCCCTCTTCCGAGTTGACACGGTGAACTTGGATCAACGGTCGTCGGTGTTGGCCAACCGGGCGAAACCGGAGTCGAACTACAAACGTCTGACTCGGTTTCTGCGGGAGTTTCCGGTGGATTTCGACGATATGGCGCGGGCGATAGTGAGTTGGAGCCAAATTTCTCAGCCCTGGACCTTGAGCCTCGACCGCACTAATGGGTCGTTTGGTTCCGTTCATTTCAACATCCTGATGCTGGGCATCGTCCATGAAGGGGTAGTCTTCCCGGTGTTCTGGACGATGTTGGACAAGCGGGGCAACAGCAACCGCACCGAGCGCATCGACCGACTGGAGCGCTTTAAGCGGGAGTTTCTGAACGCCAAGGTGCGATGTTTGATGGGCGGCACTGGACTGCTAAGGTAGGACACCTTGTAGGGTGCTTGCTATACAAGGGTTATAGACAACGAGATATCAGGGATCCTACTTTTAGGAACCAGTGCCCTAAGTTATACTCTGAATCAAAATCAGGCTAGTTATGGATAGGAATAACCAGGATAATCCTGCTAGCAGCAATGGTTTTAGTCCTAGATTCACCAGCTTAGATAGATAGGTTTCTAGGCCCATGGCGGCGAGGGCCATACAGAGCAGGACTTGGTTGACCTGGGCCACGGCAGTCTTGAGGGCAGTGGGGAAAATCTGCAAACTATTCAGCAGTACCAATCCAGCAAACAACAACACAAACCAGGGAATTGGTAGGGTTTTAGGAGTGCTGCCAACGGATTGGGAACCACGGGCCTGCCAGCCTAACCCCAGCAGAATCGGCACAATCAACAGCACCCGGGAGAGCTTGGCAACGGTGGCAATGTCGCCGCTGGCGGTGCTGTGCTGAAAGGCGGTGGCAATCACCTGGGCCACTTCGTGGATAGAAGCGCCGCACCAGAGGCCAAAGGTTTCGGGCGAAAGCTGTCCCAATCCGGCGATTAGGGGATAACTCACCATGGCCAGGGTGCCGAATCCGGTAATGGTGGCGATGGCGTAGGTCATATCTTCTTCGGAGCCATCCACCACCGCATTGGTGGCCACGATGGCCGAAGCCCCACAGATGGAGGTGCCCGCCGCAATTAGCCGCGTCAGTTTGGGGTTCACCGACAAGCGCTTGCCTAGCCAGGTTGTCAAGTAAAAGGTGCCGACGGTGCTGGATGTAATGATGATTAACCCCACGGGGCCAACGGCTAGGATCTCTGCCATGCTGAGCCGCAGTCCCAGCAAAATCACCGCCAGCCGCAGAATACGCTTCATGGCGAGCTGAATGCCGGGACGATAGACCGCAGGTAGGGGCAAGGTTTGACGCACCGCAATTCCCAGCAGTACCGCCACCAGCAATGGGTTCAGCAGCTTAATCCCTACACTATGGCTCAGGTGGCCAATGCCCAAGGCCATGGCCGCCAGCAGTCCGGTTAACCCCAAGCCAGGAAGCCAAGCTTTAATCTGATCGGCCCAGGAGAGCGAGGTGAGTTGCGGAGCGGAAATATCAGTTTTTTTTGCAGACGCTTTCATAGTGCAGTCCTTCAACGTGGGCGAAAGGGTGCGATGGGATAGGTGAATGATGGAGGGGAGATCGGGCGTAGGTCAGCGGATGGCCATGTTTTCGTAGGCCCTCACCCCCAGCTCCTCTCCCAATTTGGGAGAGGGGAGTCAGAAAGCTTGGGAATAGCTGTCGCGCAATCTAAGAAACTGGCTGTTTTGGACTGCCGGAGTCGAAAAAGCTAAATCAAGGTGCAGAACAGCTACACCACGATGGCCAATAGGGAAAACACCAGCAGCAGAGCCAGTACCACTTGGCGAAACAGCCGTTCATCAACGCGCTTGAAGCACATTTGCCCCAGAATGAGGCCCAGGCCAAAGGCAGGTGCTACGGCCAAAAACAGCCGCCAAACGGCGTTAGATAGCAGCCCACTCAGCCAAAAGGAGATCAGGGCAATGGCCTGGGTAAAGGCAAAGAAGATGATGAAATTGGCCCGATTAGCCGCTGCGGCATTGTTGCCCGACATGGAATACAGCACGATGGGTGGGCCACCAATTCCGGCCAGCCCGGTCAGAAATCCACTCACGGCTCCGACAAAGGAGGTCAAAGACACATGGGCTTGGTTGTAGTGGCTTTTGCCCGTCCACAGCAGCCAAACGAAGGCCAGGATGATGCCGCCCATCAGCTTACGCATCAGCATCGGCTCTAACCAAGCCAGGAAATATGCCCCCACGGGTACCATCACCATGGCACTGAGGGTTAGGGGAAACACCTCGCGCCAGAGGGTTTTGGGTACCGCAGCGGGCACCAGACCCACCCCGGCAATGGTTTCCAGCAAAATCACCGTCACCACCGCTTGCTGGGGCGAGAAAAAAAGGCTGAGGGCAGGGGCGGCAATCATGGCGGAGCCGAACCCGGAGAAACCACGGGTGAATCCGGCGATGGCCACAATACCCACACTCACCAGCCAGACCCCGATACCCATGATGCTTCTCTGCCAGACGAAATGTTGTTTCAGACGCAAGATTAGAAAAGGATCCCCACGGTATCAGCTTGGTAACAGGAGTGAGGTGGGATTGGGGATCCGAAAGCTTCAAAATCTAGGAACTTGTAGATTGAGCGGTGCGACGGCAGAACCTTTGCCCTCTCCCTAAATCCCTCTCTCATTTTGGGAGAGGGACTTTGAAAGGCGTTCCGGCTCCCCTCTCCTCCCTGGGAGAGGGGTTGGGGGTGTAGCTTGCTTCCCGCAGGGTGGGCAAAACTGAGGTACAACGTATTTCACTACCAGCATCCATCTCGCCACACCCAACCTACGCGTTGGCCGTTGCCAAGGATGGAGCGGCCTCAACCGTGGCCCCAAAGGTGGCGTTCAACCCCTGGGCAATGTTGCCGAAGATTTGGCTCAGTGGGGCATCGGGCGCACAGAGGGGCAGAGGCACTCCGGCATCGCCCTGGGCACAGACACGGGGGTCGATGGGCACCTGGCCCCAGAGGGGAACGGAGAGTTCCGCCGCCATTTGGGCACCGCCGCCGCTGCCAA
Source organism: Phormidium sp. FACHB-1136 (assembly GCF_014697375.1). Taxonomy (GTDB): domain Bacteria; phylum Cyanobacteriota; class Cyanobacteriia; order Phormidesmidales; family Phormidesmidaceae; genus Nodosilinea. The sequence goes on along the minus strand of NZ_JACJRS010000058.1, from coordinate 30,826 downwards.
AGATGGGAGTGGGTTCGCCGCAGTGGCCGCAAAGCAGATAGCTCATGTTTTCCACCAAGCCCAGCACGGGCACCCCCACCTGGCGGAACATGTGGACGCTGCGCCGCACATCGGAAATGGCCACCTGCTGAGGGGTCGTCACCATCACCACGCCGCAGATGGGGCTTTCTTGGACGATGGTGATCTGGGCGTCGCCCGTGCCGGGGGGCAGGTCAATCAGCAGATAGTCCAGGTTGCCCCACTCCACATCATGGAGAAACTGGGTGATGATTTTGTGCATCACTGGGCCACGCCACGCCAGGGGATGATCCCGTTCCGCCAGCAGCCCCACGGACATGAGCTTGATGCCGTGGGCTTCTAGGGGCACAAACCGCTGGCCGCTGGGGGTGTCGATCACCTGCACCTGAGACTGGCCCAAGCCCAGCATTTGGGGTACATTGGGGCCGTAGATGTCGGCATCTAGCAAGCCCACTTTGGCCCCGGTTTTGGCCAGGGCAGCGGCTAGGTTCACCGCCGTGGTGGATTTGCCCACCCCCCCCTTGCCGCTGGAGACTGCCAGGGTGGTGCGTACCCCCGGAATGGTGCAGAGTTCGGCGTAGGCTTTTTTGCACCAGGGCAGTTGGGCCAGGGTGGTTTGCACCAGGGCTTGTAGATCCAACTGGTGCCGCCCCACGTACAGCCGCAGATAGACGTAATCGCCCACCACCCGAAGGTTTCGCACCATGCCCAGGCTCACCAAGTCGGTGCCTAAGGTGGGTTCTTTGAGGGTTTTCAGCAGAGCCACCACCTCGGATTTACGGCCCAATTCCTCTGGGCTGGGGGGCGCTTCGGCGGGGGCAGCATCGGCCCGATGGAAGGGGGACGCATGGCTAGACATGGGAGGCCTCCGGCATAGACTTCTGGATGGCATCGATGGCCCGCTGGGAGAAAATCCGCACATCCATATCGGGGTCGTGGAGGGTTTGGTGCAGAGCGGGCAGGGCATCGGGGTTGGAAAGCTTGCCTAGGGCAGTGGCCGCATCCCGGCGCACATCGGAGTAGTCGTCGGTGAGCGCTTTGATCAGGGCAGGCATGGCCCGTTCATCGGCCACCTTTTGCAGGGCACGGGCCGTAAACTTCCGCACCTGCCACTCCGGATCCTCCATCGCCTGCACCAAGGCCGGGATAGACTGAGCCTCCGCCAGCAAATCGAGGGACTGAGCCGCATTGCGCCGCACCTGCCAGTCGGCATCGTTGGTCAGCAAATCGCACAGCAGCGCCACAACGCCCTCATCACTCAGGTGCCCCAGGGTGAGGGTCGTCGCCCGTCGCACCGCTTCAACGGGATCTTTCGCTAGGGACAAGGCAGGCTCGCACCGCACCACCTGGTTCAGGTAACGCAGGGTGGTCACAGCGGCTTCCCGCAGGTCGGGATTTTCCGACTGGAAGAAGGGCAGAATGTAGGGTAACGCCTGGGCATCGTGGATTTTCCGCAGCAGCACCAGCACGTTCAGTTGGGCGTGAACGTTACCCGTTTGCAGCAAATCCAGCAGCTTCATCAGGTCGTTGGTCGAAACCAATTCCTTTAGGGCTGAAAGTGCTTCATTCCGTACATTCTCATGGGCCGAACCCAGACAGTCCATCAGCGGATTAATGGCTACCGGATTGGCAAATTCCCACAGGCTGGTGATGGCTATTTCTTGCACCATGGGACTTTCGTCGTACAGCGCCCCAATTAACGGTTCAATGGCATCTTCATCGCCCAGGTGTTGCAGGGTTTTCACCGCCACCAAACGCTCATCGAGTTCGGTTGATCGCAGCATTTCAACCCATTGGGCAACTTCGGGATCCATATCCGTGGAATACATAAGGCAGGTGTCCTAAATGACGGCAAGGAAAAGGAGAAGAAAAGAGGGAACAGGGGATAGGGAACAGGGAATAGCAAGAGAAATCTATCTGTCACCTGTCACCTGTCACCTGTTACCTAAGCAAGAAGGGAATTTGTACCGTAATCGCCCCGGTAGGACATTCCTTTTCGCAGGGTAGGCAGAACCAGCACTCGTCGTATTTCATGTAGGCTTTGCCCGTTTCGGGGTTTTTAACCAACACATCTAAAGGACAAACTTCAATACAAGCCACACATTTTTCAAGACATTTCGATTCGTCCACAATCACCGGGACATCCACACGCTGAGTCGTCAAAGCCATAGCAAAAATCCTGAGATTTAATCAAGGTAAACAAGGGTTTCTCCGGCTCCCCTCTCCTCCCTAGGAGAGGGGTTGGGGGTGAGGTCTTTCCGGCTCCCCTCTCCCTGTGGGAGAGGGGCTGGGGGTGAGGGCCTACCGCACGGCTACGTCGTAGACTTCTTCCTTCAAATTCACGTCTACGATGTAGGGTTCTACGGCACGCTTAAACAGTTCCATGTCGCCGTTTTCGCCCTTCTTTAGGTTGACGTGGCAGAACCATTCGTCATCGTTCTTTTCGGGATAGTCGAGCCGATAGTGGTACAAACCCCAGCGGGTTTCCTTGCGGAAGAGGGAGGCGCGAGCCGCCATTTCGGCACAGTCGCGGATGAAGTGGACTTCCATGCAGCGCATCAGTTCGTGGGGGTCGCTGGCTCCCATCAGGTTGAGGGTGTCTTCGTAGGCCACAAACTTTTCTAGGCCAATGTCCATGTTGTGGGGCGACTTGGGCGGTTGCAGGTAGTCGTTCACCAGGCGGCGCAGCTTGTATTCCACCTGGGTGTGGGGCACGCCGTTGGGCTGGTTCAGGGGACGATAGATGCGCTCCTGCTCGGCGGCGAGGAAGTCGGCATCGGGTTCTACATGCTCTAGGTCGCGCACGTAGTCCATGGCGTTTTCTCCGGCAATGCGGCCATAGACAAAGGCCCCAATCATGTAGTTGTGGGGCACACTGGCCATGTCGCCAGCGGCATAGAGACCGGGCACCGTGGTTTCGGCGCGTTCGTTCACCCACACCCCAGAGGCGCTGTGGCCGCTGCATAGGCCAATCTCGGAGATGTTCATTTCTACGCCGTGGGTGCGGTAGTTTTCGTTGCGGCCCTCATGGAAGCGGCCTCGGCTGGGGCGTTCGTTGTCCCACAGCACCCGCTCGATTTCGGAAATCGTGTCGTCATCGAGGTGGTACATCTTCAGGTGAACGGGGCCTTTGCCGGAGTGCAGCTCTTTGTAGACCTCCAGCATCATCTGGCCACTCCAGTAGTCGCAGTTGATGAAGCGGTGGCCCTCGGCGTTGGCGGTGTAGGCTCCGAAGGGGCTGGCCACGTAGGCGCAGGCGGGGCCGTTGTAGTCCTTAATCAGCGGGTTGATTTGGAAGCATTCGATGTTGGTGAGTTCTGCCCCGGCATGGTAGGCCATGGAGTAGCCATCCCCGGCATTGGTGGGGTTTTCGTAGGTGCCGTAGAGGTAGCCGGAGGCGGGTAGACCCAACCGACCGCAGGCCCCGGTACAAAGCACCACCGCTTTGGCCTGAATTACCACCATGTTGCCGTTGCGCACATCCAGGCCCACGGCTCCGGTGACGCGGCCATTTTGCACCATCACACGGGTCGCCATCACCCGGTTAGTAACGTTCACCTTGTGGCGCTTCACCTGGCGGGCGAGGATTTTTTTGAGATCTTTTCCTTCGGGCATGGGCAGCACGTATTTGCCCACCCGGTGTACCTGTTTGAGGTCGTAGTTACCTTCGTGATCTTTTTGAAATTTCACCCCCCAGCTTTCCAGTTCTTGAATGACTTCAAAGCCAAGGCGTCCAGTTTCGTAAACGGCTTTTTGGTTCACAATGCCGTCGTTGGCAATGGTGATTTCACGAACATATTGCTCTGGGGTGGAATTGCCGGGGATCACAGCGGTATTGACGCCATCCATACCCATGGCAATGGCACCACTGCGGCGGATATTGGCCTTTTCCAAAATTAGCACATCGCTTTCTGGGCTGGCCTGCTTGGCTTTAATGGCGGCCATGGTGCCAGCGGTTCCACCACCGACTACCAAAAAATCCGTTTTTAGATACTGAATGTTCACTTAACCACGTCCTCAGCTTAAACGGCAGTGAAATTGAAATCTTTGTCGATGCATCAAGGCTAGGGATGATCGTTAGGGCTATCGGTAATCGCCCCTAGTTCTGCGCCTCATGGCTATAGTTTAGGAGACTCCGAAATAGTCATCAATACAGTTTGTAACGATGGCTACGGTTTAATCATCACAGCCTTCTATACACTCATAAAAAATATCTATCGAATCTCCAAAGTGTTATTCTTTCAAGGGTTTCAGCACCTTTAGGATGAACAACAGGAGCTAGATTCCTTTAAGATGGATAAACTTCAGAGCTACTCAAATTAGGGTCATTTTCCCTAGAGTCATCACGTTAAACGTGTCCCATAACATTGAGTTCATTCCTACGCGCCCAAGACGCCTAATGCCGTGGAAATCTATCAGCTTAAGGTCTTTCTAGAGGTGGCTAACTGTCTCAGCTTTACCGAAGCTGCCGACACCCTCAATCTGACTCAGCCAGCGGTCAGCGCCAAGATCAAATCCCTAGAAGCTGAGCTAGAAACGCCGCTGTTCCACCGTCTTGGTCGTCGCATTGAACTCACTCAGGTGGGAGAATATCTCCTCGCTGAAGGGCCACAACTCTTGGATATGGAGCAACGCCTAAAGGCCGACATTGAGGAAATTAAGCAGGGCAAACACAGCGCCCTCACCCTCGGTGGCATGGCGGATGTGATGGATCACTGGTTGCCCTCGGTACTGTACGACTATCGGCGCGTGTATCCGTCGGTGCAGACCCGTTGTGTGCAGTTTAATTCGGCGGAGGAACTGTATCGAGCCATTAAATCAGGGGAAGTGGATCTGGGTATTTCAGACCTCAGCTATGCCACCTTTGAGGATTTGGCAGAAACGACGATTGATTCGGTTCACTATTCCCTTGCGGTGTCCGCCAGCCATCGCTTAGCCCAGCAACCTTGGCTAAGTTTGCAGGAACTCAAGGATGAGTCTTGGGTCTTGCTGCCGGAGGGTTCGCCCAGCCGCATTATGCTGCAAAAACGAATGCAGGAATTGGGGCTGGACTTATCAGACTTTGCCCATGTGGAAGTGGTGGATTCCCTCAGTCAGGTGCGTACCTATCTGATGCAGGGGCATTACCTCGGTTTTGTGTCCGATTTTGAGCTGCATCTAGAAAGTCAGGCTGGGCTAATTCGCCATGTACCCCTAGAGGAATTTGCCCTCGGCAGTCCGCTGTTTTTGCTGATGGCTAAGCGCCTCAACCGTGCCCTAGAGGCTTCTATGGCGGGTGGATCTTCCCGGTCAAGCCTAGAAGCGGTGCGGCAGTTTGTAACGCTCCTCAAAACCCGCCAAACTCGTCCCCCATTTCCCGAAGCGATCTCGATGCCGCTGGCTCCTTCCCAGCCCGCCGAGAAAATTTCTAATCCTCTTTCTAATCCAGCTTCTAGGGTGCCCCAGTTCCAAGCTCCGAACTTTTTGGTGCGCTCGGTTTCCCCCGGCAATACGGATACGATTCGCCTCACTATCGGCACCCAAAATCGCACGATTCAAACCATTACCGCTGGGCTAATTATTCAGCGATTGGGCCTGCTAGAACATTTTTTGCCCCGCCACGGACGCTACAGTGGCACCCGCTACCAAATTCGCTGGGCCGACTATAGCTCCGGTGCGCCCATTGTGGAGGGGCTGCAAACCCAACAGATTGATATCGGCATTCTGGGCGACTATCCCCTGCTGCTGAGCGCCCTCCCCGGTGCAGCAGATTCGGCCTGCACCCGCCTGATTAGCTTTGTGGCCAGCAATCCCGACGGCACCGGGAACGACATCATCGTGCCCCAGCAGTCGCCGCTCCACGCCATCGAAGACCTGGCGGGACGGGTGATTGCGGTGCCCTTTGGCTCAGCGGCCCACGGCATGGTGATGCGCTCTCTGCACCATTGCGATCTGCTGGATGCCGTCACCCTCACCACCATCGATGCCTGCAACCACTGTACCCGCCGCCCCTCCAATGCCGCCAATAGCGCCATCGATGGCTACGCCTACTTCGCGCCGTTCCATGAAATTGCCAAACACAAGGGGCAATTCCGGCGGCTGCTGTCCCACCAACTCGACGGCCTGCCCACCTTCCACGGCGTGGTGATTCGCGACGAACTGGCCGACCAGTATCCCGAAATTGCCGTGGCCTACCTGCGGGCACTGCTCGCCGCCCAATATTGGTACGCCACCCAACCCATCGCCCCCACCCTGGTGAGCCGCTGGGTGAATATGGATGCCGCCATCGTCAGCAAAACCCTGCTATCCGGCACCAGCGACCCGATGGATGTGGTTTACCATTCCGAAACCCAACTGCGGCCCGATTGGCTCCAGGCCCACATTCACGCCCTCAGCCCCATTGCGGGGCAAGAAACCCTCAGCCACATCAACCTCAATGACTGGATGCAGCCGGAATTTCTCGCCGCCGCCATCGCCGCCCTTTAGGGATGACCCATCAACAGGCTTCCATGCTTTTCATGGTTTCTTCGCGGATGCAGTCGAAGACACGTCGGTGCAGGTCAATAAAATCCTGAGAAAGAGTGTCATCAAAGTGGCGAGGACGAGGCAAATGGACAGGAATTTCTGATTTAATTCGGCCTGGATGAACGCCCATGGTACAAATGCGATCACCGAGGAAAATGGCTTCTTCGATGTCGTGGGTAACAAAAATTACGGTGGTTTTCAGATCGTCCCAAATGCTCAGCAAAAGCTCCTGCATCATGTGGCGGGTCTGGGCATCGAGGGCAGCAAAGGGTTCATCCATTAACAATACCGAGGGCGAGTTGACCAAGGCCCGAATAATACTGGCCCGCTGCTGCATTCCGCCCGAAAGCTGGTGGGGGTAACTATTGCGGTGTTTGTATAGCCCTACCCGATTCAGATAATCATTTACCCGTTCCGTGCGCTCGGCCTTAGAGACACCTTGAATCCTCAGTCCCATCTCCACATTTTGAAAGGTTGTTTTCCAGGGCAAGAGAGAATATTGCTGGAACACAAAGCCTCGATCTGCTCCAGGGCGTGTGATAGGGGTTTGGTCTACCAATACATAGCCACTGGAGGGCTTAATAAAGCCCGCAATCACATTCAATAGCGTCGATTTACCACATCCCGATGGCCCCAGTAAACAGACAAATTCTCCGGGCTGAATGGAAAGCTGAATGGAATCCAGAACACAGTTTTCGTACTGCTTGCGGCGATAGACCACCGATAGTCCTTCCACCTGCACTGATCCCTTGAGGGTGGCTCGTTGTTCCTGTTCAATTTGATGCATCGTAACCATAAACTCTCCTTGCTAATCCGTCCTAATCAGTCCGTGGGTTAGTTGTTGATCGTTAGCTCTGCTTTTTAATTACCCGCCAAGGCATGAGAGCACGAGTCGCCTGATCTACTGCCCAGGAGCTAAAGGCTCCCATGAAGCCAATCAGCAACATCCCCATGACAATCGGTGGATAGTTAGAGGTCACGTAGGATTCCCAAGTGATGTAGCCAATTCCGTAGCGTCCGGCCAAAATTTCGGCAGTTACCAAGCAAAACCAGGCATTACCCATACCAATCGTGAGGCCGCTGGCGATGCTGGGCATGGAACCTGGAATCACGATGTCCTTAAAAATGTGCCAGGGATTGGCCCCTAAACATTGCCCAACTCGAATCAGTACGGTATCGCCTAGCGTACTTTCAACGCCTTTGATGGTACTAATCAGAATTGGGAAAAATGCGCCGATGAAGGTGATATAAACCATGCCACTTTCCGCATTGGGAAACATCAAAATGGCGAGAGGAATCCAAGCGACGGCTGGAATTGGGCGCAAAATTTCGAGGGGTGGCATCGTCAGATCCTCTACGACCTCAAACCAGCCGACTAGAACCCCTAGTAAGACGCCTAAAATAGAGGCGATAACATAGCCAATTAAGACCCTCTGAATACTAGACCAAAAGTGTATCCAGGGATTATTGGTTACAAAGTTAGCCGTGGCCTTTAGCACCTCCCAGGGAGAGGGGAGAAACTGAAAGTTAATAAAGAAATTGAAATTGATACTGCTGAGAATTTGCCAAATGCCAAAGAATAATACCAGCGATAGAACCTGACGCAGGGGCCGATTGTTCAACACTGTCTTTGCCACCACTGAACCAATCTGTGCCATATATCCCATGGGATTCGGCCTAGATACCGTAACTGCCATTATTTTCCTCTCAAAATAGAATAGGGTTAGGCCCCTAGGGCTACTGTACGGGGATGCTAAATCCGTAGTCTGTGTATTCTGCGTCACCTCAAAGGTGCACTTCATGCGGGGCAAACATTGGCCTCAGTCACCCCAAAGACCTAACCCAATGGACTATCGACCGACTTGAACGAGCGAACTAGCGAGTCCCTACGAGCACAGGCCGCTGGGCGTAGATTTCTTGCAGTTCCCTAAAGGCGGTCAGGGTGCCCCCGGTTTGAGACGCGTAGGCTTGGGCCTCAGACTCTAGCAAAAAGGCCGCTACCTCATCACCATTGCTGACAAAGTAAGAGTTTTCGGCAAACAATTTCCAACCATTGTTGTGGTCATGAACAAACATGGCATCAGCCGTTTGACCTTCTGCCTGTAGTGCCGTCAGTGCCTTCACCATATTGGCAATGGAGGCAAAATTTGTGACCTTTTCTTCGCCTTGTACCCAGTATTGAGCGGCTCGTTTTGGATCTTCGATAGCTTCTCCGGTGAGGGCATCTTCCCCCGTAATTTCATAGGATTCAGCGGTGGCAACCACATCATCGTAGTTGAGGCCCAATTCCTCCATAGCGGTTCGCAAGAAGCTTTCATCTGTCCAATTTACAACCTCGTTGGGGTCAACGGGCTTTTCAATTCTTCCGAGGCTGGTTAGGGTGGCGATACTGTTTTTCAGGGCAGTCATTTGCACATCGCCAATGGTGGGATTAAGGGCCTGTAATCCAGAAGGCCCAAGGAACATATAAACCACCTCTTTTTCAACCCCAGACCACTCTTCAATTTGGGCCGAAATCCCTTCGGGATCCTCCCGGAACATTTGGTTCGCTTCCAGCATCGCCTTTAGGTAGGCCACCACAATTTCAGGGTGTTCTTCGGCAAAATCAGACCGAACCGTGATGCCGTGGAGAGTGGGACTATCTGTTTGAGCGCCATCAAAAATCTTTTTGGCAAAGCCCCGGAAGGGGAACAGTTCACCAAAGGGGACAAAGTTAGCGTGGGCATCGATCTGTCCGGTACGAAGGCTAGATCCGCCCACTTCAGGGGCCTGACTAATGAGGGTGACATCGGTTTCGGGGTTCAATCCGGCGTCGCTCAGTGCTTTCAGCAGCATTCCATGGGCCGCAGAACCGAAGGGTACCGATACCGTTCCGCCCTTTAAATCCGCTAGGGAAGTGACATCGCTATCCTTGGGCACCATGATTGCATTGCCTGCCCCATTGGGACTATAGGCCAGGGTGCCAATAAAGATAGAATCAGCATCCTGAGCTTCCTGGGCAAATTTGATTAAATTAATCACTGCCGGAAAATCGCCCATGAGGCCAATATCAATTTGATCAGCCAGCATTTTGTTCGTAATCGGTGGCCCAGAGGTGTAGCTAGACCATTGGATATCGTATTCAACTCCGGCGTATTCACCATCCTTTGGCAGATGCTTTTCTAGCAGGTCTAACTCTCGCACAACCGCCCCACCGACAGCGGTATTAATGACCTGATCTTGAGTACCAATGGCAATGCGAATTACTTTCCCGGAATTTGTTGAAGCTGTAGCTTCTTCGCCGTCTGTTGTTGTTGTCTTTGTTGTTGAGCAGGCTCCAACAAACAGCATAGATACCGTTAAAAAACTAGCCGCAAATCTGCGCTTAGACCAACCCATAAAGCTAATCATCAATCAATCTCCCTCAACGCTTGACAGCCCTATTTAATCCATCAAATTTAATGTAGAACTGTAAATGAAGATACATCTTCTATCAAGACCAAGTTTTATCCATAAAAATATTTTTTGGATTGATTCTATTTCTCTATGAATTAGATTAGATTAATTTCTCACATCTACAACAAGATGATTTACCTATAGCGAAATAAGGGTCAGTAGCGTAAAGATTCAGAGGGCTGCGTCACCCAAGGATTTATCCCCAGCTTCACGAGATGCTAGGGGCCGCGCAGATGCCGATCCGGGGCCATAGCACCCACCGCCGCACCTGGGCGACCCGGTGGATCAGGCGGGGGTACGGCTGAAAACGATTCAAGACCTGGGGAACTGGTCGTCGATGGTGGAGATTCAGCGGTGGCCCGCTGGGCGAATCTTCAGGCCCAGGCGAAACAGCCCACCATTGGCCAAAAGGTAGATGAGGCGATGGCGGCGATAGGGCAGGCCAACCCCAAGACGTTGAAGGGCATTTTGCCGAAGGTCTACGGTCAACAAAAGCTTGACCTGACTGCCACTAGGGGCGGCTGGATGCCATTTTGAACGATGCCCACCAGGATTTGAAGGCGGACTTTGTGATTGCGAACCCGCCCGTCAGGTTCCCACTGAAGCGATTCTAGACCTTCGGCAACGGCTCTAGCCGTTGCCGCCCTAGAGTGCTGAGGCTGCGATCTAGGCTGATTGCTAGGCTGTGGTCCAGAATGTCTAGCCCCTGCTGCATTTCGTCGGCGGTAATGATCAGCGGCGGAGCCAGGATCAAGATATTTCCCATGGAAACCTTGAGGCTGAGGCCCTGGGCTAGGGCTTGGTACATGACAGCATCCGCGAGATTGTAGGCGGGTTCACGGGTAGCCGGATCAACGACGAGTTCTACCCCCAGGAGGCAACCTCGCCCCCGGACATCGCCGATGACGGGATATTTCGCCATCATTTGCCGCAGTCTTTTGAGGGCCAAATCGCCCACCACTTGGGCATTGTGAACCAGGTTCTCATCCTGAAGAATCTGTAGGGTGGTAAGGGCTGCGCGGGTGGTGACGGGGTTCTTTTCGTGGGTGTAGTGGCCGTAGGCATAGTGGCCACAGACATCGAGGTCGGGGTGGCAGAGGATGGCCGCAATGGGCAACACCCCGCCGCCCAGGGCCTTGCCCAAGACCAAAATATCAGGCACCACTTGGTCGTGTTCACTGGCAAATAGCCGCCCCGTCCGGCCCAACCCGGTGGGAATTTCATCAAAAATGAGCAGTGTGCCGTGGTGGTGACAGGCCGCTTTAACCTGCTGCCAAAAGCCAGGGGGAGCAGGGACGGGGTTAGTGGCCCGCATCGGTTCGGCCACGAGGGCGCAGATGTCGCCTTCCTTTTCGAGCACGTAGCGAATTTGGTTGAGGCATAGGTCGGCACTGTTGGCCGTCACACCCCAGGCATTGCGGTAGTCCCCAAAGGGGGGCACATGCTCGCTACCGGACAACAGAGGGCCAATGGGGCCACTGCGAAACATCGCCTCGCCGCCCAGGCTACGCGCCCCAAACCCTGCGCCATGGTAGGCATCCCAAAACGAGAGGGTCTTGAACCGTCCGGTGGCGGCTCGGGCATAGGCCAAGGCCATTTCAATGGCATCGGATCCCCCCGTGGCAAACAGCACCTTGCTGAGCGACCCTGGGGCGAGGGCGGCGAGGGTTTCCGCCAGTTCCACCGCTGGCTCGCAGGTGTAGCGCCGGGGCACAAAGGAGAGGCTTTCCAGTTGAGCCTGAAGGGCCGCAATTAGCCGAGGATGGCCGTAGCCCAAATTGTGGGCGCTGTTGCCATGAAAATCCATGAAACGTCGCCCCTGCATATCCTCTAGCCAAATGCCCCGAGTTGAACGCAGGGCCGACAGACAAGGGGTAGAGGCGGATTGGTGGAGAAACGCCTCCGCGTCACGGTGCAGCCAAGACCGTAGTTCTGCATTCTGGTGAGAGCGATGCCAGTGTTGTCGCCGGGGGGAAAGGTTCAGATCGCTTTCCGCCGCTGCGGGGGGAATGTGGGTCATTTTGACGACACCAGGATGTAGGCCGTGAAGGCTCATCATCATAGGTTGATCAGCCTACGTTTTTATGGGCGTAAAAACAATAGTTAACTAGGACATCTCGGAAAAGACAACGCTTGTTGAGAATAGTGGCGAGCTTTTAGTAGTTTTGAATTCTAGTCATTCTCAAGAGGGCAATGAATAGGGCAATGAATCGAGGTGCCTGCTAGGAGCGTCCCTTTCCAACCCATCCGAAACAAAATTAAAGAAAGTTTTTAGCTCAGTAAAAACCTTGCCATCCCTGCATTGTACTTAGGGGGATAACCTGGGTTAAATCTTTCCATAACCTTGTAGAGAATTTCATAAGCCTCTCTTTACCCAGATAACAGCCATTTCCCCTAGGATTGCGGTGGAATTTTTTGGCTAAGGTTGCGTGATGGTCGGTGATGTTGTGAGTTCTATGCGGCGCTTTCTATCGAAACGACGATGGCAGCGATTTATTTCTATGGCCGCAGCCTCCTGCGCCCTAGTTTGGATGGTGGCCGCCTGTGCGGTTTCCCAGGAAGACCTTGCCTCTTCTGCGGGCGATGCGACGGGAACCTCCAGCGATTCTAGTATTACGGTGTATACCGCCCTAGAGGATGATCAAATCAGCGGATACCTGGAGTCTTTTCAAACCCAGCATCCCGATATTAACGTCAATATTGTGCGGGACTCGACGGGGATTATTACGGCAAAACTGCTTGCTGAGGCCGATAATCCCCAGGCTGATGTGGTGTGGGGAACGGCAGCATCTAGCCTGCTGGTGGCGGAAGAAAAAGGTTTGCTAGAACCCTATGCCCCCGCTGGTCTAGAGGCCGTTAATCCCAAGTTTCGGGATGATGCCAACCCGCCTCAGTGGGTTGGGATTGATGTGTGGATGTCGGCGTTTTGTGTCAACACTGTTGAGTCTGAAAAGCTGGGATTGCCCATTCCTAAGGGCTGGGCCGACTTAACCAACCCGGTGTATAAGGGACACATTGTGATGTCTAATCCGGCCTCTTCGGGGACGGGTTTCCTATCGGTCTCGACGATTCTGCAAAATTCCCCCACCGAAGACGAAGGATGGGCTTATTTAGATAAGCTCCACGAAAATATCGCCCAATATATGCATTCCGGTTCTCGTCCCTGCAAGGCGGCTGGGGCTGGGGAATATCCCATTGGTATTTCCTTTGGCTACCGGGCTGTGAAGCAGAAAAACGATGGCGAACCCTTGGAAGCGGTCTTCCCGGTGGAGGGGTCGGGCTGGGATGTGGAGGCCAACGCCCTGATTAAAAAGTCTGACATTAAGGAAGCCGCCAAGACCTTCCTAGACTGGGCGATTTCCCCGGAGGTTTCCGCCAAATATGCCGAGAGCTTTGCGATTACGGCGGTTAAAACCGATGTGCCCCCACCCGCTGGGTTCCCTGAGGATCCGGTGGCACAACTTGCGGATAACGACCTGCGCTGGGCCGCCGCCAACCGGGAGCGCATTTTGGCGGAATGGACGAAGCGCTACGACGCCAAGTCTGAGCCAAAGAGCTAGGGATACGTCCCCTCCCTCACCGGGCCAAGGCGAGATCCGGCCTCTGGGTGGATGGGGCCATGGGGGAAAGTCTCTGGGCTTCCCCCTTCCATGGCTTTGCTTCTGGCTTGCTTCTGACTTTGCTTCTGACTTGATCCTTAGATGTAGTGGGCTGGCACCATGACCTATTCAGACCCTTCCGCTTCTCAGTCCTTGGAGGATCCGTCCCTGGTGCAGGAGACCCAAATCCAGCCCAGTCATGCCCCTGGGGTCGCCGCCGAGGCGGCGGCTCGTAGCCTTCGGCAGCCCTATCTACAAATTGAGAACATCCACAAGCGGTTTGGCAATTTTGTCGCCCTCAAGGACATTTTTTTGAATGTCTATCCCGGTGAGTTTGTCTGCCTGTTGGGGCCAAGCGGCTGCGGCAAAACCACGCTCCTGCGAATTATTGCGGGTCTAGAGCAACAATCCCAGGGGCGGATCATTCAGGGGGGGCAAGATGTCTCGCACCTGCCTCCCTCCAAGCGCGACTTTGGCATTGTGTTCCAGTCCTACGCCCTCTTCCCCAACCTCACCGCCCACCAAAATATTGCCTACGGCCTCCAGAACAAAAAGCTCCCCAAGGCTGAAATTCAAACCCGTGTGGGCGAACTCCTCGACCTGGTGGGGCTAGGGGGCATGGGTCAGAAGTATCCCGCCCAAATGTCTGGGGGGCAGCAGCAGCGGGTGGCCCTGGCCCGTGCCCTCGCCCTTTCCCCCGGTTTGCTCCTGCTGGATGAGCCCCTTTCGGCCCTGGATGCCCAGGTGCGGGTAAAACTGCGGGCGGAGATTGCCAACCTTCAGCGGCGACTGGGGGTGACCACCGTGATGGTGACCCACGACCAAGCCGAAGCCCTCGCCATGGCCGACCGTATTGTGGTGATGGACAAGGGCTACATCGCCCAGATCGGTACCCCCCACAGCGTCTATCAAGGCCCCGGCAGCCCCTTTGTCGCCAACTTTATTGGGGTGATGAACTTCTTAGATGGCATGGTTGAAGCCAAGGACACGGTGCGCTGCGGCAACCTGGTGCTGAACACCCCCAGTAACACGGTTCCGGTGGGGCAGCGGGTATCCATTGCCATTCGCCCCGAAGATATTCGAGTCATGGATGGTGCGGCCACCCCAGCACCCAACGTAGCCGAGGCCGAAGTGCTGGGCACCGAATTCCTCGGTTCTGGCTATCGGCTAGAACTCAGTGTTTCGGGCAACGCTCGTCAGCCCATGACCCTAGAGATTTCCTCTAACCGGGCGCGGGCCATGGCCATTGAAACCCTAGACTCCCTGGCGATTCAACTGCCCCCAGAGATGATCCGCGTCTTCCCCAAGGAAGCGACCTAAGCTCCATTCTGCGCCAGCCAAGCCACCCTACCCCCTGCCCTTTTCCCGGCCCCCTGCCCCATGACCACCACCCGCCGTCCGATTTCTGCCCCCCGCGCCAACGCCTTCGACCTCGAAGCCTGGGTGATGCGCGGCCTCCTGGGCCTGGGTGCCCTGTGGCTGGTGGTGGGTGTTGTGCTGCCGCTGTTTCCCATGGTAGGGCGCAGTTTTCAAAACACCGATGGGGAATGGGTAGGCCTCGCCAACTATGGGAAATACCTCACAACTCCATCGTTGGTGCAGTCGTTTTTAAATAGTGTGGGCGTGGCGATCACGACTACGCTTTTTTCCGTGGGCCTAGGGTTTATCTATGCCTATGGCCTCACCCGCACTGCCATGAAGGGTAAGACATTCTTTCGTACCCTGGGGCTGCTATCGCTGTATATTCCTCCCCTGGCCAATGCTATTGGGCTAATTTATTTGTTTGGCAATCAGGGGCTAGTAACCACCGGATTGTTTGGCCTGTTGCCTGGAATTAACATCAACCTCTATGGGTTTAATGGCATTGTTATTGGGGAATTCCTCTACTGCTTTCCCCAGGCTGTCATTCTATTAGTAACGGCCCTCAATTTAACCGATGCCCGCCTCTATGAAGCTGCCGAGGTACTGGGAGCCTCGACCCTCAAAACCTTTTTTACCGTAACCTTGCCCAGCATCAAATATGGCCTCATGAGTGCCCTATTTGTTTGCTTTATTCTCGCCTTTACCGATTTCGGAGTGCCCAAGGTCGTAGGCGGCAACTTTAACGTGCTAGCCACCGACATTTACAAGCAGGTGATTGGCCAACAAAACTTTTCTATGGGAGCCACCATCAGCGTCTTTCTGCTGATTCCCTCGGTGTTGGCCTTTGGGCTAGATCGCATCGTACAGCGGCGACAAAATGCTCTAATTAGTGCTAAGTCGGTTCCCCTACAGCCCAAGCCAAATCCAATTTTAGACTGGGCTATGTTTGGCTTCTGTGCGTTGATGGTTGCCTTTATTTTCGCAGTGTTTGGCACCATCATCCTGGCCTCCTTGGTTAAGGTATGGCCCTACGACTTTTCCCTCAGCCTCAAAAACTACGACTTTAGTAGCGTGGGCGGTGGTGGCTATGGGGCCTACTGGAACAGCCTGCGTATGTCCTTCTATACGGCAATTTTTGGCACAGCTATCGTATTTACCGGAGCTTACCTGGTGGAAAAGGGGCGGGGGCTGAACTGGTTGCGTTCCCTCACCTACCTGTTGTCCACGGTTCCCTTGGCCCTGCCCGGTCTGGTGTTGGGTTTGGCCTACGTTTTCTTCTTTAATAATCCCATTTGGCGCATTCCGTTCACAGGGTTAGCGATCTACAATCCCTTGCATTGGCTCTATGGCACCATGGCCCTATTGGTCATGGCCAACATTATCCATTTCTACACCGTTTGCTTTTTGACGGGCACCACCGCCCTCAAACAAATTGATTCAGAATTTGAGGCCGTTTCGGCCTCCATGGCGGTACCCTTCTACAAAACCTTCTGGCGGGTGACGGTACCCATGTCTCTACCTGCGATTTTAGAAATTGGCATCTACTTTTTTGTCAATGCCATGGTCACTATTTCAGCCATTATCTTTTTGTACCCCGCCAATCTGCCCCTGGCCGCCGTGGCCATTGTCAATATGGACGATGCTGGGGACATTGCCGCCGCCGCTGCGATGTCTACCCTCATTGTGTTAACAAGCCTAGGCGTTCGGGTGATGTATTCCTGGCTCACAAAAGGTCTGCGCCAGCGTTCAGAGGCATGGCTCCATCGCTAGTTTGAGATTTTCCCGTCGGGACGGTTCCAAGGAACACGTTGCTTTCCGTGGATGCCGCCTCGCCCTGGGGTTCGGGTTAGGATTCAGGCAATATCTCCTGGGAGGATCGCGAGATTGAGTCTGTGGTGGCCATGCGATTTTCAAGCCTTTTAGTTTCTTTTTGCGATTATTCTGAGGTTCCCTATGGCTAACATTAAGCTCATCGCCTTTGATATGGCAGGCACCACCGTAAAAGACGATAATGAAGTACTGCACTGTTTTTTTGAAGCGGCCAAACAAACGGGGCTAATGGCCTACGCAGATCGGGTTAATGCCATGATGGGACTGCCCAAAAAGGTGGTGTTTCAAACCCTCTGGGCCGACCAAATTGGAGCCGCCAGTGAAGATTATTTTGCCAAGGTGGAAGCCTCCTACGATTGCTTTCGCACCGTGCTAGAACACCACTACCGCACCCAAACCGTTGCCCCCACGGAGGGTTGCCTAGCTCTTTTTGACTGGCTGCGATCCCGATCCATCGCCATCGCCCTCACCACCGGGTTCTATCGGGAAGTCACCCAGATTATCCTCCACCGTTTGGGTTGGGACGTAGGCCTAGACCCTACCTCCTACGTGGGGTCGGCGCAATCCACGATTCAAATGTCAGTCACCCCCTCCGAAATCTACGGCAATGAGGGCCGTCCGGCTCCGTTTATGATCCAAAAGGCAATGTACCGCCTGGGTATTGATGACCCCAAAACCGTGATTGCCATTGGCGACACCCCCTCCGATCTGGCCTCGGCTCGCCATGCGGGTTGCCTCTATGCCTGCGGTGTCACCAACGGCACCCACACCCAAGCCCAGTTAGCGAACCATGCCAACGATGGGCTGTTCCACTCCCTAGCGCATTTTCAGCAGCAGTTAGAGCAATGGATCGACTAGGGTTTGGCCATTGCGTTGATAGGAATTAAGGATCTGTTGACATGACAACTCTGTCTTCACCCCATTCTGCGCCCCATTCCACCGAAATTGCCGTTGTGGGTGCGGGCATTGTGGGGCTGGCCCATGCCCTAGCGGCGGCCCGTCGGGGCCATCGGGTAACAGTGTTTGAGCGCAGTGAGCGGGCTGTGGGAGCGTCCATTCGCAACTTTGGGATGGTATGGCCCATTGGTCAGCCGCCGGGGCCACTGCGAGATCGGGCCATGCTATCGCGCCAGATTTGGATGGATATGGCGACCAAGGGTGACTTCTTTTACGACCCGGTTGGCTCGCTGCACTTGGCCTACCACCCCGACGAACTAGCGGTGATGGAGGAGTTTGTCGCCCTGGCCCAGCCCACAGGCTATGCCGTGCAAATGCTCACCGCCGAGGAGGCCGCCGCCAAAAGCCAAGCTGCCGTGACCACCGGGCTGCTGGGTGCCCTCTGGAGTGAAACCGAGGTGATTGTGGACGCACGGGAGGCCATCGCCACCCTTCCCCAGGTCTTGCAAGCGACCTTTAACGTCGAGTTTCGGTTTGGGGCCACCGTCACCGCCATCGACTCGCCCCAGTTCACCGTAAACGGCGAAACCTGGACAGCGGATCACATTTTTGTCTGTTCTGGGGCCGATTTTGAAACCCTATACCCCGATCTTTACCAAAACAGCGGCATCACCAAATCCAAGCTGCAAATGATGCGTACCAGCCCCCAACCCCAGGGCTACCGGATTGGGCCAGCCCTCTGCGGCGGACTCACCCTAACCCACTATGCCGCCTTTGCCGATTGCCCTTCGCTGCCCGTTCTCAAACAGCGCATTCAGGCCGAATTGTCCTTTGCGGTAGACTGGCACATCCATGTCATGATGTCCCAAAACGGCCTAGGGGAACTCATCCTGGGCGATTCCCACGAATACGCCCTCACCTTTGACCCCTTTGATCGCACCGACATTAACCAGTTTGTGCTGAATTATCTCAGGGGATTTGCCCAGGTGCCCTGCCTAGACATCGCCGCCACCTGGCACGGCATCTACGCCAAACTGCCCGGTAAAACCGAATTCGTGGCCCACCCCGCCCCTGGGGTCACCCTCGTCAACGGCCTTAGCGGCGCTGGCATGACCCTCTCCTTTGGCCTCGCCGAGGAGGTGATGACCACTGTGCTCCATCGCTAATCGGAAAGCCTGGTAGAGTCAGGCTTTCATGGTCTCAGCCTTAATTGGAATGACTTCCCGGCTGAGCACTGGTCTCATATTCGTACCACCAATCCCATTGAGTCCACCTTTGCCACTGTGCGTCTCAGAACCGACCAGACCCAGGGCTGCATCTCCAAGGAGACCCTCTTGGCACTGGTCTTCAAGTTGGTGGAGAGCGCTCAGAAAAGCTGGCTCAGAATTCGAGGCTTCAAACACCTAGTTGACGTGATTGAAGGCGTTCCGTTCAACGATGGATACCGGACTGATGACAGCACCGATATGACCCAGATGCAAGACGCCGCCTAGATCCTAGCCATACACCAGATTTGACAATATCTCCCACAGCACCTTAACCCGTTTGAGGCTCGCGGCATACTCCTCTTTGAGTAACATCAGGGCATAGGCGGCGACGAGACGCTCACTGGCATTGGCCTCGGTGACGACTACCTTCAGCACCAGACCCAGGCTATCCACGATGAGATGGCGCTTGATAGACGATGCCATTGCACACCCCCCGCATATCCGTCGTTCGAGGACGTCCACCGGGCTTCGGAGGGGGAATCAGGGGGCTAACATCCCCCATTCGGCATCGCTCAGGTCAGTGGCATCAGGGGGGCTCAACATCACTATCCCCTCCAACGGCTTCTATGCCGATCCTATTCCCCGATGTCTGAGACCCAAGATCGGTTATCCCAACCCTCCCCTTCCGGAAAACTGACTTTATCAATGGCCTCTTAGCGATGCCATTCCGTAACGCCGCCCGGTTTGTCGATGAGGGTGACGCCCTCCGCCTGGAGCAGGTCGCGGATGCGGTCGCCCTCGGCAAAGTTCTTGGCGGCACGGGCGTCTTTGCGTTGGGTGAGCAGGGCTTCGATTTCGTCGTCAGATAGTCCACCTGTAGACGCTTCGGAAGTTTCGGGACTCGCCTCTAAACCGAGAACTTGGGCCAGGTTGACCAGGGTGTACCAGTGCTGGCGCAGGGTATCGGCATCCGTATCTGCTTGGCCCGTATGGGCGAGTAAATTGCGTGCTCGCCGCAATTCCTTGGCGAGATCAAACAGTACGGCGAGACCTCCAGCGGTGTTAAGGTCGTCATCCATAGCCACTTGGAAGGCTTGAACTAGTGCGGATTTTCGGTCAATCGTGATGTCAGATGCGGCAAATTCCGAATCAAGCTCCCAGCCTAATTGAGAACCCCATTGATACCCAAACTGAAGTCCCGCTTGCAGGGTGTGCCAGCTATTTTGGGCGGCGGCGATGGATTCGTCGGTAAAATCCACAGGTTTGCGGTAGTTGCCCTGCAACAGAAACAGCCGTAGGGCCATGGGGTCGGGGGCATTTTCAGAATCCAGCAAGGCCCGAATGGTGGTGAAGTTGCCCAAGGATTTGGACATCTTCTCGCCGTCCACGTTCACCATGCCGTTGTGCATCCACACTTTCGCAAGGGGATGCCCGGTGGCCGCTTCGGACTGGGCAATTTCGTTTTCGTGGTGGGGAAAAATCAGGTCGCTGCCGCCCATGTGGATGTCGATGCGGTCTCCAAAGCGGTCGCGAATCATGGCGGAGCATTCGATATGCCAACCCGGACGCCCTGGCCCCCAGGGGGACTCCCAAAAGGGTTCGCCTTCCTTGGCCCCCTTCCACAGGGCAAAGTCGAAGGGGTCGTGCTTGATGGCTTCCTCACCGCTAACCCGACCGCTGGCCCCCGCCTGCATGTCCTCCAACTTGCGGCCAGAGAGTTTGCCGTAGCCCTCAAACTTCCGCACGGCATAGTAAACGTCGCCATTGGCCGGATAGGCGTAGCCCTTTTGTTCCAGCTCACTAATCAACCGCTGAATGCCGTCGAGGGTACGGGTGGCGTAGGTGTAGTCATCGGCTTCCAGGACGTTCAGCCGTGCCATGTCTTCCAAATAGGCCGCTGTGTAGCGCTCGGCTACGGTTTTCATGTCCGAGCCTTCAGCCTTGGCCCGGTTGAGGATTTTGTCATCAATATCGGTGAAATTCTGGACGTAGTGAACGTCGTAGCCTCGCCACGTCAAGTAACGCCGCAGGGTATCCCACACCACATAGCAGCGGGCATGGCCGAGGTGAGAGTAGTCATACACCGTAACCCCACAGCAGTACATCTTTACCCGACCGGGATCTAGGGGTTGCAGGGGCTCCTTGCGGCGGGTCAGGGTGTTGTACAGAACAGGGCTCATGGGACGTGGGGGTAGCAACTTGGTAAACGGTTTCTGCCTCCCCTCTCCTCCCTGGGAGAGAGGCTGGGGGTGAGGGCAAAGCGAGGCATAGAAGCAATGCATCAACCGCATCGCAACTATCGACCCAGCCCAGATCGATTCAACACCGAAAAGGGGCTAGGCGCAACGCAGCACCGTCCAGTTTGCCAAGGACAGCTAGATGAGGGAACCCCCAGCTACCCCAAGGGTGCATCGAAACGGTCGTCCGGAATGCCTTTTACGGAGTATGTCTAGGCTTCGACCACCACCTGGAAACGCAGGGGCGTAGCTGCCTCACCTAGGTTCACTTCTAGGGTGTAGGTGGTTTGGGGGTGGGGGTGAGTGATCTGTAGCAGCAGTTCCCCCGGTGTGGATCGATCCCGATGCAGGATGTCAGTGAGGCCCGTTAAGGTCATCGATCCTGGTTCTGGCAGATCGGCCCGCACCTCTAGCAGGGTTTCATTGAGGCGGGCCACCGTGACACTGAGGGGGCCAGAGGGGGTGTTCCAGTGGCGGGTGATGCTGGGCATCAGGGGCGAGACGGTGAGGCAGAGTGCCTCGAAGATGCTGCGGGCAGCCAGCATGGTGAGGGTAATTTGCTGCTGGGTGGAGGCGGTCGTGTAGTCCACAGACTCGATGGCGGCCTGGGTGGCGGATCGGGTGTTGGGCTGAGCCACTACCCCCGCTACGTAGGCTAGGGTTTGGGACTGGTCAGGAAAGAAGGACTCCACCGCCTCCACCAGTTGCCGCCCCAGTTGTCGCGTGTGGCGGGCAACTCGCTGGCATTGGCCAAACAAATCGACCAGTACCTCTTCGGGGAAATCCGTCGGAATGTCCAACGTCCTCAGGTGGTTTAACCAGATGGACGCAATATCAGCATCGGAGCGTAACTGATCGGGATAGTCTTGTAAACCCTGCTCCCAGGGGAAGAGGGGTGGGTGCTGGGCAATTTCTTGGCTTAGGCGGCGCTTGACAAGAGCCTCAAAATGAGTGTACACGACGGGATGATCTCCAGGGTCGAAAACGGCATTCGGGTCTGCACCATGGGATTGAGCCAATACGTCATCGGGTTCGAGGGAATCGGGCCATGGGGCCGGGGTAACGAAACTCAGACGGTCGTCTCCTGATGGGGAACCTGCCGCTGGATCTGCCTCAAACAGCAGCTTCAGCAGGATAGCTTTCATGATATCTGAGTCTCTATTCATGGCCTAAATCCGTCTATCCGGATACTAAAGATTACGAATTTCCCACGCCTGCGCCAATAACTTAGTCCACTGTTTTTGAAGTTGGGTGCTAGTCAGACCTAACTGTTTGGCCGCATCGCCATCGCTCATCCCATTCTGTTTTAAACGTAAGAGTTCTTTTTGGGGAGGGGTTAATGTCTGCTGCCACTGCTGCCACTGCGGCGGCGTTAGGCCCAGGTTGGTCTCTAGCCCCACCCCCAGCCACTCGTGTACCAGTTGCCAATGGTGGGACAGGGCAAAACGCAGCAAATGATACTTAAATCGCTGCTGAAGATAGTCTCGCTGACGGGGGGTGAGATTCAGCAGACCCTCAATCTCCTGGGCGGGTCGATCCATCAGGCGCAGGGTAAAGTAATCGGCGCAGTCCTCCTGATCCCGCTCTTTTAGATAGGTCAGCAAGGCTTCAATCACCTCGTTCCGCAGGGAATGTTCTGGGGGTTCCTCCTCCTGGCTCAGCAGTTCTTCCCGGATGCGCTGGAGGGACGCCGCTGGTCGCACATCGTCGGCCTCACCGCCATAGTCCATCGCCTGGGTGATATCAATGGCCAGTTCTGGGGGCTGCTGCCGCACAAAGGTTTGTGCCCGCAGGATAATCAACTGTTGGCTCCGGTTCCCCGGCAACGGAATCCGCCGTTTGCCATAGCGCTCCGCAAAGGCCATGTACTCCGCCAGTTCCAGGAGCGTACGGGGCTGGTACTGTGCTGTAAGTTGATTCTCGCGCCGAAATGCTCCTAGGGCTTCTACATAAAAACCCTGCAAGAAATCTTCAATGAGGCTCAGCCGCCCCTGATAACTGGTCTGCACCTGGGACGGCGTCATGTGGCGATAGACAATGGCACTGAGGGTACTGTGGAGATCAATCCGGCCCTGGCGCGACCCCAGATGGTAGTAGTGCAAGCATTGATCCAAACGATGCTTGCCCAGCGTCTTGGCCCAAACCGCCACATCCCCCGACGCCTGAATTCGATCACTTTGCCGACAGATCCGCTGCACCTCGTGGCTCAGACGCTCGGCCACCGCCCAGCAAACCCGTTCCGACGCGCTCGTTTTTTCCCGCAGCTCGTCGCACAAAAATTGCGTGAATACATCAACCGACAACAAGCATATCCCCTCACTCAAGCGCATTAATCCCCAGATCAACACAGGCCGATGTGCGATATTCAGGTGCCTGAAGGCGATGTAGATGCGCCCGCCGTACCCTCTGATCTAAACCCGAAACTACAGCCCTACTCTATACTGAACAGATGACACCGGAAAAAACCGAAGCCTTCCCCGTGGGAGGGCAATTCCCGTCGATCATCCTTTCTATCCCTTAGGCCAAGTCTAGCATTTCTCCGTAAAACTATTGATCCGCTAGGGCTTGTCTCCGTTCCCATACCCAGATTCCCCTCCATGACCCTTGACGACCAAATTGCCGACCTGATTCAAAACACCCCCAGCCACCTGATTAACCCAGACGCCGTGGCCGCCATTGCCCCCACCCTCAGGGCCATCGCCGTGCAGCTCAAGCACCCCCAGTACTACATCCTGCAAAACCTAGAGCAAAGCTGGGTGATGACGGCCCTCACCAACCGCACCCAGCCCAACACCCGCAAAAACGTCGTCTACGCCTACCCCACCCTGCAAGACGCCGCCGCCAGCCAAGCCACCATCAAAGACCCCCAGGTGATGGCCCTCCCCGTCCCCGTCATCACCATCCTGTTCCAACTGCTGGCCATGAAACCCATCGACAGCCTCATCTTCTGTGAAACCCCTGGCCAAGCCAGCCAAGGCATCGAAGTACGCCGCCAAGACCTAGAAGCCCTTATTCAAGCCCAACTCGCCCAAACCCAAGCCAACCCCATCCCCACCGACATTGCCTAGGCACATCCCCTCCTCGCCACTCCGGCAACATGGGAAGTCCGTCCCACCTGGCTGAACTTTGACACAACCCCTCACCCCCTTGGCAGAAAACTTGGGAAATAAGTTGAGTTAAAACCGCATCCTGTGCTACTTTAGAAGACCGACGGGCGATTAGCACAGTGGTAGCGCACTTCCTTCACACGGAAGGGGTCACTGGTTCGAATCCAGTATCGCCCATACTGTAAAAGTGTCGAATAACGATTTAGTTGTCATCGATCACACTTTCGTGTCGTCTTAACTGATTCGTTGTCGCCTTATCGAATTCGTGTCGTTTAGGGCTTGCCAACGAATCGATCACACATTGTGTGTCGCTTAAATGCACTTCTCACCCCGAAGTGTGAAGGAAGTGCGCCTTTCAATCCACCTATGCTTAGCATAGCGCAGACATCCTTGATGTAGTACAAATGTCTGAGAAATACCGTAATGGGAAGGGTTTGATGGGGAAATTTGACCGGACAGATGCATACCCCTTCTTCGATGGTTGGAAGGGGTATGCAAGAGAGCGTTGCTCTGGCCGCTGAATTCTAGTGTGCGTGGAGAAGGGCTTTCAATCACGCCCATGCCTCGAAGGGTGAGGCAACCTCAGAGGCGCTGTCAACAAAGGGCGTCCGTTGCTCACTTTCAATCACGCCCATGCCTCGAAGGGTGAGGCAACCCCCTGTGAAGCGCAGTCCTGATTTGCCAAGCTTTTCAGCGACCTTTTTGGCAAAGGTGGAATGACTGGGAAAATCGAGGGGTCTGGCCAGCGACGGTAACGGCGTTTTGTGTCTACAAACCTACGTGCCGTCGTTTCTTGAGATGTTTGGCGAACCTAGCGGACATTTTGCCTTTGCTTCGGTTTGCCAAGGGTAGGGTCTAGGTGGATTCCTCCTTGATCGGAGGTGTAGGTGGTAACCATCACTACGGGACCCGTGCCCTCCAATCGCCAGCGCACCAACGACCTTTGGGTGGACAGTCACCTGAGCCAGAAAGCAAGACTACGGGTTAGGCAGTCAAACTAGCTCGCATTTAGCACAATACATTGGCCATTGCTGGCATGAATTGCGGCGCTAAGGGTTAATGTAATGGTTCTGGAGTACTATGCCAACCCTTGGCCGAGTTTGCGAGATTGATAGCCTATCAGCGCAACTCCCTGGGCTTTTTCTTGGGGGGTGCCCTGGATCGGTTGTTTGGCGCTCTCGACAGCTAGCCCTGCTTGCTGTGCTTTGGATTGGATCTTTTGGGCAAGTCGGTTGTAGCTCCAGCGGTGGACGCTGCGGCGATAGGCTCGCGCATATTGGTCTTGTATTTCCTTAATTGGGCTTTTTTCCTCGGCCCTGGCTTGAATTTCGCTCTGGATAACCTCTCGGATATGGGTGAGGTCGGGGAGGACGATGCTGCTGGCGTTGTATTGTTGGGCCGTTTGAACGATGGACTGGGCGAGGAGGGCGTCGATGTAGTCTCCTAGGCCGCCCTCGGATTAGCGGTTGGGGGCAAACTTGAGTTGGTTGTGGCGTCTTTGTTTGGCCTTTTGGTGTTGGCGTTGCCTTTGCCGATTTAACAGGTGATGGTCTTCGCCCAGGAGTTGTCGAAGGCTGCGATAGGTGATGGCTCGGCCTGTGGTGATATCCACAATGGCGAGGGTGGCGGGTTTATCTAGCCCGAAGCTCACTCCGGCTAAGATGGCGGGGCTACCGACGTAGAGCGGGCGGTGGGGCCGAGGAAAAGGGTTTGGGAGGGAAAGCTTAAAAAGTCTGGCCTGGGCAATGAGGTGGGTTAAGCTGGTTCCAGGGCAAATGCCTTTCACTTTAAATGCACATCAACTTATAGGATTTCGAGCTTTGATAACGTTAACCGCCTTTTTTCCCAGTCAGGCATACACTTTGAGAGTAATCTCCAGAATTTTGCACTGTGATTCATAACAGCTAAGTGACAAAGTTCGTGCATGATAATGTAGTCGATGCATTGCACTGGAGCTTTAACTAGATTCAGGTTGAGAATGATTCGACCCGTGGGAGTGCAACTTCCCCACCGATTTTTCATCTTCCGAACAATCAAATCTACCTGTTCAATCTCAAGAAATGGTCTACTGGTACGTAAGCACTGGTTTAGGCGCTGCTCAAAGATGGGGCGTGCATGATCTTGGTACCATCTTTCCATCACTTTTTGGATGGTTTCTACATCTGTTTTGTCAGATACTAGAACATTAAAAAAAGACCCTTTCATCTTTACGATGGGTTCTTCTCCTAGTTCTATTTTTAAGCGATATTGCCGACCTAAGTAAAGGTGAGTCTCACCGGAGACCCACTGTCGAGGGGCTTGAGGTTGGGGAAATTGAGCAACGATTCGGAGATTTCTCTCAATCCAGGAAAGCCGTTTTCTGACCTTTGTCTCAATTTTGTCGAGGGCTATATCATAGGGAGCCGTCACCGCTACTCTACCGTCTGGATGCACGCTGATTTCCAGGGTCGTACGATTACTTCGTTTCAAATCATAGCAAAGGTGTTTACCTTTCTCCTGAAGCGAATGTTGTGTGATATCTTTCATGGCACCCGCACCCGTGCTATGTCAACGCATTTTTCAAGGATAATATCGATAGTATCGAAGTGCAGTTCAAAATCGTACTCATCCTGAATCTCAAAGAGCATATCCTCAATTATGGTTTTCATACGATTCTGAACATCGATATTCTGAGTCCAGTTCACTATCCGATGTTCGTTAACAATAGACTCAATTCGGAGGGCAATATCAACACTCAGTTCTTTCAAGGATTTTGGGGATGATCTAGAAATTCGGTATTCGCCTTCGCTTTCTTGAACACTCTGGCTCTGATCATCTGATTCCATCCTCTCTGAAGGAATATAGATCGACCCGATCCCGGCCAAATTTTCCTGAACTACGCCGTAGTAGGCTTTGGCTACATCATGATCGCGTAGACGGTCGGGTATGTCATCCCCTGTGCGGTCGCGTACCTTATCTCGAATCTCCTCAACATGTTTTAGCAGAGCCTCTGCGTCATCAAAGCGGTGTGCTCTAATGCTCTGGATAATGTCATCCAGCATTTTAGAAAAGGGTGTATAAAAAGCTGGGTCTTCTTCCAGACGCTCTGTAATGGCTCGTTTTGTGCGGTTTGCGATTCTCTCCGCCTTGGTAATCGAAGAATCTTGAGCATCTATTTCAGCCTGGAAAGCTTCTTTGTCGAAGATATTAACGGGTTCAACAACGGTCTCAACTTCATCGGTACCCACATGGGTATCCAGCAGCTTTTGAATGGATCCTTGATATTGCTTAAAGTCAACACATTCTGCATAGTGTCGGGCCGATTCTGCTTTGAGGCCGATAAAGAATTTGAGATCCGTTTTATAGCGATTAATTTTTGTCTCCGGAGTTTGATCATAGAATTCAAGACTAGCTAGGGCAATTTTGAGAGTACGAGCAAAAAGAGAGAGCCGCTCGTAAAACTTAGATCGTAGGTCTTCATCGGCCAACAGAACAAGGAAAGTCTTCACGTCTTGCTTGTTTTTTACGCCTTGGAATATCTCCCACAGATCACTATGGCGTTGCTCTAGTTTTCGCCATTCTTCGGAGACATCCGTTAAGGTATTCTCTAAATCCTCTGGGTCAAATTCATCCTCCATCGAACTGTATAAATCTAGGGCTTTGCCCAAGCGCTTCAGTACACCATAGTAGTCGATAATATAGCCAAAATCTTTTCCGTCTAAAAGCCGATTAACCCGTGCAATAGCCTGTAATAGACGATGATCTTTGAGGGAACGAGCGAGATACAGAACCGTATTGCGAGGTGCATCAAATCCTGTAATGAGCTTATCAACCACAATAATTATTTCTGGTTCATCGCCATGCTTAAACCGATTGATCAGGTCTTTTTGATATCTGTCCTCCGATCCATAGCGTTCAATGATTTGCTTCCAAAATGCTTGAATCTTGGGTCGTTGATCATCATCCTGTAGCTCGTCAATGTCAGTGCTGCCTTCGCGGGTATCGGGTGGAGAAATTAACACTTCGCTAGTAACTTTACCAAACTCATCTAGAAACCGCTTATACAGCAAAGCTGCGGCTTTTGATGGAGTCACAAGTTGAGCCTTCAGACCCGTTTTCTGCCACTCCGTTGAATAGTGATGGCTGATATCCCAGGCGATGGCCCGAACTTTTTGCTCGGTTTGGTTGAGTTGTTCGGCGGTAGAAAACTTGCGCTTTAGGTCGGCCTGTTGTTGGTCGGTTAGCCCTGCGGTATATCGCTTAAACCAAAGGTCAATTTGCTTACGATCTACCTCCTGTGGTACATGGCGACCTTCATAAAGCAAGGGCAACACGGCCCCATCGGGTACGGCTTGGCCAATGGTGTATCGGTCGATGAGGCCCCCAAATTTGGCCATGGTGTTTTTCGTTTTGTCTTTGCCCCACAGTGGCGTGCCCGTAAACCCAATTAGACAAGCCCTCGTTAGCACCCGTCGCATGGCGGTGTGTAGGGTGCCAAACTGGGTACGGTGGCTTTCGTCTACTAGGGCGAAGATGTTGGGATTATCGTTTGTCTCATCTTGAATGGCCTGAAATTTATTGATCAGGGTTGTAATAATTCGAGCTTTTGGGTCTTTTAATAGCTCCTGTAAATGGGTTCCGGTTCTAGCTTGCACCAGATCCACCCCGCAGTGATCAAAGGTGCGATAGATTTGGTCATCTAAATCAACCCGATCAGTCACTAGGATAATTTTGGGATCTTGAATAGCAGGATCACGGGCAATGGCTTCGGCTAATAGCACCATGGTGATAGATTTTCCACTGCCCTGGGTGTGCCAAACGACGCCTCCCTGGCGGGCACCTTCGGCATCAAAGGTGTGGATACGTTCTAGGATGCGTTTGACACAGAAATATTGCTGGTAACGGGCAATTTTTCGCTCACCCGCATCAAAAATAGTGAATCTATCTGCCAGTTCTAATAACCGCTCTGGACGACAGAGTGCATAGAGCGTCATATCTTGGGCGGTGACGGAACGCCCCGCTGTTTGCAAGGTCTCAAACCATTGCCGCGCTTGCTCTGGAGTGCTGCCCCGCAGCCGATATTGATCCGACGTAAACAGATGGGCCAGTAACGCATCGGATAGGGGCTGATTCACGATCTTCTGTAGAGCCGCCTCATCTAGATGTCGCTCTTTCCAAACAGACCAAAACTTTTTAGGGGTGCCTGTGGCCCCATAGCTGGCGGCATTCATCGCCAGAACCAGCAATAATTGAGCATAGTGAAATAAACGAGGAATTTCTGAAGTCTGCTGATTGCTAATTTGCTGATCAATGGCTTCTTCTATGGGATTTCTGCCAGCGGGCAAACCAGGGCATTTACACTCAATGATGCAGAAGGGAATACCATTCACAAACAACACAATATCCGGTCGGCGGGTTGTGGTGGTACCGTTGGCTTCTACAACAAATTCATCGGTGACGTGGTAGACGTTATTTTCGGGTCTGTCCCAATCAATGTAGTGCAGGGTAAAGCTTTTCGTATCACCCTGGATGGTTTGGGGCAAGGCTTTTCCTAGGCGCAACAAATCCCACAGTTTTTCATTGGTACGCACTAGGCCGTCATCCTCCATATCTCGCAAGACACGAATGGCTTCGGCAATATTCCCTTCTGTAAAGGGTATCTCTTCTCCCCGAAACTGAATCCGGTTCATGTTTCGCAATTGTTGCTCTAGCACGCCATACAAAATGACGCTAGACCGCCGCCCACCCCGCAGGGCTAAGGTTTCTTTGGGCAACAAATATTGATAGCCCAGCTTCATCAACAGCGCCACAGCCGGAATTTTAGAAACATCATCCTCACTAAAGGGAGGGGTGTTTTCGGGAATGAAGGAGGGGGAAGGTGTCATGGGGTATCTTCAGATACGGGAATGCGGATATCGCCTGTTAGAAGTTTTTGCATGAGGCCATTTTTTTGAGAAATCAATAGCTTGAGTAATCTACAGTTCAACACTATTTCATCATCAAAAAGCTTAAGAAATTGGGCTATCTTGCACTGCTCTTCATAGGAAGAGGGAGTTGATATAGCAAATTTCTTGACCTCAGCAGAGGTTACTGCTTCAAACGTGCTTCCTCTAACCAGTTTTCTCCATTTTAATTCTGAAAATTGAAGCGCTTGAAAAATAAACTCCTGATTGATGCCTTCTTTAGACCTAAGAGATGCTATTCCTCGCCCAATACATATCTGTTGTTGTGTTTTAGCAGCTACACCTACAGGAGCGCGAACACTCAGTAAAATATCATTAGGTAATGCTGTCTGAGTTATTTGTCTTGTCCATATCTTAGGCTCTGCATAACCATTCAAAATGCTTGACATGCCTTGAACTAGAGGAAGTCCACATTTTTCATTATTGTAAAATTGAGATGCAGGAGATGTTCCCATTTGAATATATACGATTTCCTCTAGAGGCTTAGATTCCCAAGTATCTTGAGAAAACTCTGGGAATCGCCGTTTGCCTGTGAGAAGCTGCTGCATCAACCCTTGCTTAAGGCGGCGCTTGGCTGCGATAAGCTGTTAGTCATCTAAACTGCGTATAATACATTAAAATTCTGGAATAAGCCATGGGAGTCAGAAACTATCTAACGTCAGAGGAAAAGCAAGAGCTTCAGAAGCA